>JAFSKT010000114.1 GCA_017448845.1 Lachnospiraceae bacterium | reverse complement strand
GACAGGGAGAGATACAGGAACCGCTTAAAGAGCATATATGAGCCGAAAGCAGCTTTTTTGATAGATGCCCTTACAGAGGATGGGCTTTCAAAAGAGGATATAAGGCTTTTGGATGACGGTGCTGGCAGCGGCTACTTTGTGGGTGCCATGAGGGGAATGGGAGTCAATGCCACAGGCATAGAAATATCCTCATCCCAGGTGGAATTTGCCAACAAGATGAACGGGGAAGAAGTCTTAAAGCAGGCGGACAGCTCGGAAATAGCCGGGATCTTAAGGAACACCGACGCCAATGTGCTTTCCTTCATCGGAGTCTTTGAGCACATAATCAATTTGGACGAGATCCTTTCAGCCATAAAGGAAAATACATCCGTAAAATATGTGTTCCTGTCAGTTCCCATGTTCTCCATGAGCTGCGTATTTGAGGCCTCCCATCAGAACTGCTACAACCGCCACGCCGGAGGTACCCATACCCATCTGTTTTCCGATTCATCCCTTGAGTATATGTCGGATAAAATGGGCTTTGAGGAACTGAAAAGCTGGAAATTCGGATCGGATATGATGGACCTTTACCGTATGCTCTGCGTTAGCCTGGAGCAGAACGGAAACGGAAAGCTGAAAGACTATTTCGCACCGAAATTTGTGAAGATGATAGATGAACTGCAGGAGACGGTGGATAAGAATGAATTTGCGTCTGAGATACATCTTATCCTGAAACGCAGGTGATCATGCCGGATTTATTTGATGGAAGTAAGAAAAGTGAAGGAAGCGGCAGGGCGTTTACGGCGGCGGTTTCGCTGGTGACGCTTATTTTTGCCTGTCTTCCCCTTTTTTCCGTGAACTGCATACAGGGTCATGACATTGACTACCACCTTTTACGGATAGAGGCCTTAAAGACCGGGATATTGAACGGGGCCCCCTTCCTGAGAGTAAATATGCTCTTCTTTGGCGGAGAGGGATATGCAAGCTCCATGTTTTATCCCGATTTCCTTTTGTACATACCTTCCGTCCTCCGTTCCATAGGGGCCGGGATCGGTCTTTCCTATCATATATTTGTGGCTTTCTGCATAATCGCAGCTTTTTTATCCATGTATTTTTCGGCCCGCTATATCAGTGAAAGCAGTACGGCGGCTCTTATTTCTGCGGTCTGCTATACCCTCTGCCAGTATCATATAGATGATATCTATACCAGGGCGGCAGTGGGGGAATTTACGGCCTTTATCTTTATCCCCCTGGTGGCAGCGGGGCTTTACGACCTTACGGAAAAGGATTTTAAAAAGCCATGGCTCATTATGGCGGGAATGGCAGGAACCCTGCTCTGCCACACTCTTACAACGGTGTTCTGTATCCTTTTATGTATAGGATATCTCCTTATCAGGGTCCGGGTCTTTATGAAAAAACCGGAGCTGCTATTAAAGCTGTTTATCGCGGCCCTTATCACGGCGGCTCTCACCTGCTTCTACTGGCTTCCCGTCATGGAGCAGATGTCTTTGATGGAATTCAAATACACTGAATCCATATTTGATGTGGATTATGAAAAACTGTTATTGAGACAGATCTTTGAAAACAGTGCAGGCAGAATGGGGATAGCCCTCTTCGTCCTTTTATTCTCTGTATTCCTTATAAAGCACGGTGAAGATGAGAAGGTCCGCGTGGCGGATATATTCGCGGCGGCAGGCCTTGTTTTCACTCTTTTTACCACCGGTCTCTTTCCCTGGAAAAGGCTGTCGGGCCTTGTTTCCTCCGTACAGTTCCCCTGGAGGCTCTTTATCATGAGCTGCCTTCTCTTTTCCATAGCAGCGGGGATCTATATTTCAAAAGCGGCTGCAGATAAGAAAAATATAGCTGTGATACTGGTCCTGTCCGTAATGACGGTTTCCGCAGTGACAAATTTAAATCGCACGGAAGAAGGCTATTATTCCTACTCCGATGACTATTATGATCAGGTCAAGTTCACTAAGAGCGTGATCGGCGGAGAGTGGCTGCCGAAAGCTGTGTCCGACAGGAATAAGCTTGGAAATGACAGGGATACGGCTTTTGATGCGGAAGGAAAGGACTATGAGGTACTGAGACAGGGAAATACCGTAAGTGTTACAGCCCTTGACAGTGCTTACGTTGATGTGCCTCTGATCTATTATCCCGGCTACAGTGCAAAGGACGGAACGGGAACGGCCCTTAAGGTGGATGGCAGCGGGAAGAACGGCTGCGTAAGGGTTTACACCGCCGGGGCAGATTCCGTAAAGGTGTATTACGGCGGTACTGTACTGCAGAAAGCCGCAGATATCATATCCCTTCTCACTATACTGATGATCATTGCTTTTGTGATCTTCAAAAGGAAAAAGGCCGGAAAAGAATGATGGGCAGAAGATTCGGATACAAGGTTATCTTTCTTATAATGGCGCTTTGCGGCGTCCTGTTCTTATCGGGTTTTGCCCCCTACACAGCCGCAACCCAGAGGGGTTGGACTAAGGGAATACCCGAATCCTACCGTTCAGCTGCTTCAAAACAGGGAGTGCTGACGGAGATATCCTACACATCAAAGGATTATGCCGGTGACGGCAGGACCGTCCAGAAAAAGGCGGTTATCTATCTCCCCTACGGATATAACGGAAATGATACGGCCAAGCGCTATGATATTTTCTATATGATGCACGGTCTGGGGGAAACCGCGGATTCCTTCTTCCTCTACGGCGGAGGTCTGGCGAAGAACCTTCTGGACAACATGATAGAAAAGGGGGATATAGCCCCCATGATCGTTGTGGCTGCAACCTTTGATCCGGATAATGCTCCTAAAGATATCCGGCAGTCTGACAGTGAGGTGCGGCAGTTCCACAGGGATTTCCTAAATGATCTGATGCCTGCGGTGGAAGGAAAGTACCATACTTACGCCATGGACACTTCGAAAAAAGGACTGGCTTCTTCCAGGGATCACCGGGCTTTCGGCGGTTTTTCAATGGGCGCCGTAACGACCTGGTTCCAGTTCTGCCATAATTATGACTATATCAGGTATTTCCTGCCCATGAGCTGCTCCTGCTGGTATTACGGGGGTTACGGCGAGTATCATCCGAAGGAGAACTGCGATCTTTTTGAAAAACTGATAAATGAGAACAGGCTCAATGAGCGTGGATATTTCATCTATTCCTGCACCGGTACCAATGATGTGGAGCAGGGACAGGTGGATCTCCTTATGGACGAGATGCTTAAAAGGAGCAGCGTTTTTACGCCGGATCATCTTCTGTATTATAAGAAAAACGGCGGAATGCACGATATGAACGCGGGGCTTGAGTACATTTATAACGGTCTTCCCCTGTTCTTTAAGGGGCTTAATGCCGATTCCGCCACATATTATGACCTGTATTCCAACTTTGAAAAGCTTAAGGATCCCGCTAAAAATGACGCAGGATTGTATTTCTTTAAGGGCACGCCGGGAGGAGCTTTTACCATCTGTGTAGATGATACGGGCAGTAATTTCACCACCGGGCAGAGCTTCTATCACGCTTATGAGCTGTCGCTGCAGGGATATAATGCCTTTGCGCTTAAATACAGGCCCGGGGATAAGGAAGCCAAAGAGGACCTTGCAAGAGCCATTGCCCTTATCCATGAGAATGCGGATGTCCTTAATGTTGGGACTAAAGGCTATTATCTCTGGGGAGGTGTCTCCGGAGGACCGATCGTTTCTGAAGTCTATAAAAAGGGGACAGCTGCGTACGGGGCAGGCAGATATCCGAAAGCGGCCGCCCTTCTTTCTCCGTGACTTTCACAAATCCACAGATTTATGTTAGAATGATTTTTGTTAATAAAGGGTGAAAATCCGGGAGTATAAGGAACTAAGCAGTTTCCAAATTATATTTCAGGAGGAAAAAAGAATGTCAGAAACAAAAGTACCTTACAAGATCTACCTGGAAGAGAGCGAGATGCCAAAGTCCTGGTACAATCTCAGGGCGGATATGAAGAACAAACCGGCGCCGCTTGTCAATCCCGGAACAGGTAAACCCCTTACAGCAGAGGAACTTACCCCCATATTCTGTGAGGAACTGGTAGCACAGGAGCTGGACGAGACCACTCCGTTTATCGAGATTCCGGAGGAGATAAGGAGCTTTTACAAGATGTACCGCCCCTCTCCCCTGGTACGGGCCTATTGTTTAGAGGAGAAGCTACAGACTCCCGCAAAGATCTATTACAAGTTTGAGGGTAACAACACCAGCGGAAGCCACAAGCTGAATTCCGCCATAGCCCAGGCTTATTACGCAAAGAAGCAGGGCTTAAAGGGTGTTACGACAGAAACAGGCGCAGGACAGTGGGGCACGGCTCTTTCAATGGCCTGTGCATATCTGGGCCTTGACTGCAAAGTATTCATGGTTAAGGTTTCTTATGAGCAGAAGCCCTTCAGAAGAGAGGTTATGCGTACCTACGGCGCATCGGTTGTGCCTTCTCCCTCTGAGACCACGGATGTCGGTAAAAAGATACTCGCCGAGCATCCCGGTACCACAGGAAGTCTTGGCTGTGCCATTTCCGAAGCAGTGGAAGCGGCTGTAAAGAATCCCGGTTACCGCTATGTGCTGGGCAGCGTACTGAACCAGGTGCTCCTGCATCAGTCGGTCATCGGTCTCGAAACCAAGACAGCTTTAGATAAATACGGCATCAAGCCCGATGTGATCATAGGCTGTGCCGGCGGCGGATCCAATCTGGGCGGACTTATAGCTCCCTTCATGGGCGAGAAATTAAGAGGAGAAGCGGATTACAGGATCATAGCGGTAGAACCCGCATCCTGTCCCAGCTTTACCAGAGGTACCTTTGCCTACGATTTCTGCGATACCGGCATGATCTGTCCTCTTGCCAAGATGTACACTTTGGGCAGCAGCTTCATTCCTTCAGCCAATCATGCGGGAGGCCTCCGTTTCCACGGTATGAGCACCATCCTTTCACAGCTCTACCACGACGGGTATATGGAAGCGGTCAGCGTTGAGCAGACAAGCGTATTCGAGGCTGCAGAGCAGTTCGCAAGGGTAGAGGGTATCCTTCCCGCACCGGAAAGCTCACATGCCATAAGGGTGGCTATTGATGAAGCGCTGAAGTGCAAGGAGACAGGAGAAGAAAAGACTATAGTATTCGGTCTCACCGGAACGGGGTACTTTGATCTGGTGGCCTATGAGCAGTACAACAACGGCGAAATGACCGATGTGATCCCCACAGATGAGGATATTGCGGCATCAGTTGCTAAGCTTCCGAAAGTGGAGTAAATGATAACGGGCATCCTTCAGCTTCATGCAGGAGGGTGCCCGGTTTATCTTTGATGGTACAGTAGTAAAGAACATGATATTGGAGGGGACAAATGACTGAATTCACAGGAAAAGCGGTATTTGGCGGTATAGCTATCGGTCTTGCTTCCGTATACAGGAAGAAGGACAGCTCGGTGGAAAAGAGGACCGTGGAAGATCCCGGAAAAGAATGGGAGCGCTTCGAAGAAGCGGTGGAGACTGCCAAAGAAGAATTACAGGCCCTTTATGACAAAGTGGCGGAAGAAGTGGATGAAGAGAGCGCCATGGTCTTCGAAGTGCATCAGATGATGCTGGAAGACGATGACTATCTTGAATCCATAGAAGATATGATCAAAGAAGAAAACCTGAATGCGGAGTACGCCGTTTCCACCATCGGGGATAACTTTGCAGAAATGTTTTCCGAAATGAAAGATGATGAATACATGCAGGGAAGGGCTGCGGACATAAAGGATGTAAGCAGCCGGGTGGTAAGGATCCTGTCCGGAGCTGCCGATGAGACTGCGAAAAGCGATGTCCCGATGATCCTGCTGGCAGATGATCTGGCTCCCTCTGAGACGGTGCAGTTGGATAAATCAAAGATACTGTCCTTTGTGACCCGTTTCGGATCCACAAATTCCCATACTTCAATTCTTGCCAGGACCATGAATATCCCGGCTCTCATAAGAGTGGACTTTCCGGAAGACGCCGATATGAAGGAAGCCATTGTGGATGGCTTTGCCGGAAAGCTGATCCTGGAACCCGATGAAAAAACACTTGAACACTACAGAGAGCTGTATAAGAAAGAGCAGGAAAAGAGAGAACTCCTTGAAAAGCTTAAGGGCAAGGAGAATAAGACCATAGATGGCAGGGAGATCAGGCTTTTTGCGAATATAGGCTCCGTGTCCGATGTTTCGGATGTCCTTAATAATGACGCAGGTGGAATAGGATTATTCAGGAGCGAATTCCTGTATCTGGAGAGCAGCGATTATCCCACGGAAGAAGAGCAGTTCAAGGCCTATAAAACTGTGGCGGAAAAGCTGGAGGGACGGGAAGTGATCATCCGTACCCTGGACATAGGCGCGGATAAGAGCTGCGATTATTTCGGTATTGAAAAAGAAGAGAATCCGGCTTTAGGATACAGGGCCATAAGGATATGTTTAGACAGGACAGATGTCTTCAAGACCCAGCTCAGAGCCATATACAGGGCAAGCCATTACGGCTGTATAGGGATCATGTTCCCCATGATCATTTCCGTTGATGAAGTACGGGAGATAAAGAAGATAGTCGAAGAAGTGAAGGCTTCCTTAAAGGAAGAAGGCCATGAATACGGGGATGTTGAACTGGGGATAATGGTGGAGACGCCTGCCGCAGTATTCATGAGCGAGGAATTGGCCGAGGAAGTGGACTTCTTCTCCATAGGCACCAATGACCTGACACAGTACACCCTTGCTATAGACCGGCAGAATGCAAGACTTGAGAAGATAAACGATCCTCATCATCCGGCAGTGCTCCGGGCCATTGAGACCACCATAAAGAACGGGCATAAGCACGGCACCTGGGTTGGGATCTGCGGCGAACTGGCGGCGGATACCTCCCTGACAGAGACCTTCCTCCGCATGGGTGTGGACGAACTGTCCGTAAGTCCTTCCAGAGTGCTTTCCGTAAGGGATGCCATAAGAAAGACCGATCTTTCAAAGTAAAGAACCAGATAGTTAAAAATGACTAATCAAGATTAAATTGCACATCTGTATTCTTTATATTAGAATACAGCTTGTAACAGGATTTATACTTTTGTTTTATTATTAGCAAAATCAGGAGGAAATAGAAAATGGCTCATGTAATTGACGATACCTGTGTAAGCTGCGGAGCATGCGCATCAACATGTCCTGTAGGCGCTATCAGCGAAGGATCAGACAAGTATGAAGTTGATGCAGCAACCTGCATTGACTGTGGTGCATGTGAAGGTGCCTGCCCTACAGGTGCTATAAAGGCTGAGTGATCAATACAGTCATTGAGATCAGGCGGCTCTCCGATATCGGGGAGCCTTTTTTGTTTTCATACATCTGAAGTGTTATAGGAGCGTGCATTTGCCGGGATTTTCCAGAGTTCACAAAGATTTCACAAAATTTGTTAGCACTCATGCTTGACGAGTGCTAACAAAAGTGTTATAACATAGTTGTAAACAAAAAAAGCCTTTAAAAAAGGGCGCAGATAAGACTCTAAAATATGAGCCATGAGAAAAGGAGGCTTTGCTATGTTATTACCTAGAATCTTTAACGACAACTTCACAGATGACATTTTTAACGATTTCTTTGATCTCCCCGTTACATTTAAGCAGGTATGGAATCCCGGGATCTCAACTGCAGCGAACATGATGCAGACAGATGTAAAGGAATCCGACAAGGGCTTTGAACTGGATATCTCCCTTCCGGGATTTACGAAAGAGGATATCAAAGCTGAGCTTAAGGATGGATACCTTACCATTAACGCTGAGCACGTTCAGGAAAAGGATGAGAAGGAAGAAGGAAAGTACATCAGGAAAGAGCGCTACACCGGTCATTGCAGCAGGAGCTTCTATGTAGGCGAGGAAATCGGCGAAAATGACATAAAGGCCAAGTTTGAAAACGGTGTGCTCACCCTGAACATTCCGAAGAAAGAGCCTGAAAAGAAGGTTGAAGAAAAGAAGATGATAGCTATCGAGGGATGATCGTAGTCCTGACGGCTTATAGTCAAGCGGCTGTGTAAAAGCAGCCGCTTTTCTTTTTAAGCTGAAGAAATGATGAATAATGTTTAAGATTCTCTGAATTCCATAGATTTTGCTTTGTAACTGTGATACCATACCGAAAAATAAAGAAACCGAAACTTAAATATCAATAAGGAGCGTGATCGGAAATGAAAAAGTCTAATTACACAAGAATTTTAGCATTATTCTTTTCAACCATTTTATTAATCGCATCTTTAAGCGGATGCAAGATGAATCTTCCGGATACATCAAAAATAGGGCCTGATGGAAAAAAGGCAACCGAAGCTACGGAAGAAGCAGCTGAAACAGATGATGATACAGATATCCTTTTCGAGGATGATGCGGATTCCAACCAGGATGTCACTGCAGGAACCGTAGAGGAAGGTGAATATTATATGTCAGCCTATCTCAACGATCAGACCTATGTATACGTGGATGCGGTGGAAACAGTCCTTAAGGATAAGAAACCCAAAAAGGCAGTTGACATCAAGGAAAAGGCCGGAGACTTAAATAAAGCAAGGCTTGCCTACCTCACAAACTATTATGAGGGAGACGAAGAATCCGCAAAGGAAGATCTGGAGGAATTTGAAATCGGCGAGCTGACAGATAATCAGAAGAAGGCAATTAAGGCATTATATCCTGAGCTTGGAAAGATCTTTGCGCAGTTTGATATAACAAACTACGACATGACCGCACCTTCCATGGGCGATACGGACTTTGTGGAATATGACGTTTATTCTTCAGCCAATGAGCCTTTCCTCATCGATATTACTTTTGATGATGAAAACACCATTTCCGAGATAGATTTTTCTTACGACGGAGAGCTTGAGTGATCATAACAGACAGGATCCGTTGAAGAAACTTTAAGATGAGATGAGCGGCAGCAGGGCCTTTTGGGTTACGGCTGCCGTTTTTTCTGCTCAATTGTGTGATGAAATGTGGTATAATCCTAATATGATGAAAAAGAAGAAAGCCGGCTCGGGAGGGCTGTATTTTTATGCGGTCCTCATTACTTTTATATCAGTAATACTGTTATTTGTTTCACTGTTTTTTGCCTTCAGAGGCAAGGATGAAAAAGTCGAAAAGGACGAAAAAGAAGAGGAAGTTGAAGAGACCATAGAGGCTGCCCCGGATGAGGGGGATCTTTTCAGGTCAAAGCTCAAGGAAATGGCGCAGTCAGGGTATTCCATGCTGCAGATACTGAAATCCTTTTTCCCTGATGATATTGTGCTGACGGACGAAGGCAGGTTCTGGTTTTTTGATGTGGATGACAGCCTTAAGAAAAACAGCCTAAAGGAAGAAGGTTTCATACGTAATGATGACGGTACCGTTGACTATGTGGAAAACGGCGTTTCCAAGGGTAAAAAGGGGATCGATATTTCCAAGTATAACGGGGAAGTAGATTGGGAACAGGTATATGCTTCCGGAGTGAGATTTGCATATATCAGAGCAGGTGTCAGAGGTTATGCCTCCGGTGCCATTGTGAAGGATGATTTCTTTGATGACAACATAACCAATGCTGCCGCAGCCGGGCTGGAGACCGGAACATATTTCTTCTCACAGGCGGTAGATGAGGAGGAGGCACGGAAGGAAGCGGATTTTGTTCTGGAATGTGTAAAGGATAAAAAGATAAGCTGTCCCATAGCCTATGATCTGGAAAAGATCGAGAACTATGACAGCCCTCCCAGGACAAAGGATCTGTCAAAGGAACAGATGACAAAGAATGCCATAGCCTTCTGTGAGCGGATAAAAGAGGCGGGGTATACCCCCATAATCTACGGGAATATCAAGACTTTCATGATGCTTACGGAGCTTTCCGAACTGGAAGGCTATCAGAAGTGGTTTGCAGACTATATCTCTGATGATGACCACCTGCCCTATTATCCGTATGAAATGAGCATATGGCAGTACAGTGAAAAGGGTTCGGTCCCCGGAGTAGAGGGGAATTGCGACTTAAATATAGGTTTTTTTGAGGGAGAGTAAGAGATGGACTATGTACCGTTAAGGCAGATCCCCGAGTATTTCGGCTTAAATAAAGATGACAGCGTCTGGATCGCATCCGATGTGAAGACCCTTCTCTACACCTGTATTGAAAACGGTGAAAAGGGTGATATGAATGAGCTGATCGACGGTATCATAGATATCATCGGCCCCGGGGGGACCATTCTCATACCCACATTTAACTGGGATTTCTGCGGGGGAAAGGCCTTCGACATAAGGAAAAGCCCCTGTAAGACCGGGGTTATCGGAAAGGTTGCCCTTAAGAGGGATGACTTCAAAAGGACGGAGCATCCCATATACAGTTTTGCGGTATGGGGCAAAGACAGGGAAGAGCTCTGTGCCATGAAGAACAAGAGCTCATTCGGAGCGGACTCGCCTTTCACATACTGCAAGGATCACAACACCAAAAATGTCTTTATAGATGTGGAATGCCAGCATTCCTATACCTTTGTTCACTATGTGGAGGAACAGGCCGGGGTAACATACCGGTATTTAAAGGATTTCACGGCGCCCTATATAGACTATGAGGGCAGGGAATCCCTGCGTACCTATTCCATGAATGTACGGGATCTGGACAAGGATATCTTTGTGACCATCTTCCCCTTTGAGGAGGACTTTGTCCGGGCCGGTGCCGCCAGGAGGTATGAGGTTAACGGTATCCCCATGAAAACCATAGAAATGGGGAAGACTTATGATATCATATATGATGATGCCGTGAATAACAGGAGCAGGAAGATCTGCACATATAAGGGACAGGATGATTAAATCCATTTTAAGGAAAGCGGATTACAGGGCAATATACAGATTTCTGGACAGGGTATCACCCCTGCCCTGTGACTGCGGAAGCCTCTGCGGCGCTCTTTGCTGCGGGACACCCGAGGATTCGCAATGGGACGAAAAAATGGGCATCTATCTCCTGCCGGGGGAAGATAAGCTCCATAGTAAAAGCGACGACTGGCTGATCTGGAATGAGGATTCTACCGAAGAATACGTCTTTCCGCCGTCCTGGAAGGGAAAGGTATTTTTTGTAAAGTGTAAGGATGCCCCGAAATGCCCAAGGGAGAAGAGGCCCATACAGTGCCGTACCTTTCCCTTAAGCCCTCATTTTCTGGACGAAGGACATTTGGTGCTCATATGGGATACGGACCCACTGCCCTATGTCTGCCCCCTTATCAGGGATAATGCCAAACTGAACAGGGATTTTATCCTTGCCACATATACAGTGTGGAAGCACCTGGTGCGGGATCCCCTGATACTGGATCTTATAGAGATGAATTCGGAAGAAAGAGAAAAAGAAGGCCGGGAAATAATACCGGTATACGATCCCCTGAGGCCGGAGTTGCTGAAAAGCCTGTAAGGACGGCCCTCCGGGGAAAACTGAAAGGAGTATGTTTTGACCAGAGAAGAAGTGTTTGAAAAGATAACGGAGATCTTCAGGGAGGAATTTGACGACGACACCCTGGTGATCGTGGATGAGACCAACGCCGAGGATATAGAGGACTGGGACAGCCTGGCCCACGTGGAATTAGTCATGTCCATGGAAAAGGAATTCAACATGAAATTCAATATAAAGGAAGTGGGGAAGCTTAAGAACGTAGGTGAAATGGCTGACCTTATCTTGAGCAGATTATGATGAACACATACGAGTACGAGGATCTGGAAACAGGACATAAGGAAGAATTTTCAGTAACCGTTACAGAGGATATGTTAGACCGGTTCAGGGAGATAACCGGGGATATGAATCCCTTCCACAGGGATGACGATTTCGCCAGAAAGCACGGGTTCAGGTCCCATGCGGCCTTTGGTATGCTGACGGCCTCTTTTCTCTCTACTCTTGCGGGAATGTACCTTCCCGGGGAGAAAAGCATAATACAGAATACGGAAGTGAAATTTATGCAGCCCGTATATCCCGGAGATACTCTTCTCATCTCAGGGGAAGTGGCCGAGAAAAATGACGCCTACAGAGTCATAAGGATAAAGGTGTCGATAAAGAATGATGCGGGTAAAAAGGTATTAAGGGGTTCCATGCAGATCGGTTTTCTGACCGAAGGATAAGTGAAGTTCATGTAAGGAGGAAGGTATTATGGATGCTAAACGTGAAGAACTGCAGAAGATCATTGACAAGGCAGAGAGGATAGTGTTTTTCGGTGGAGCCGGGGTATCCACCGAGAGCGGCATTCCGGATTTCAGATCGGTGGACGGTCTTTATAATCAGAAATATGACTATCCCCCGGAGCAGATCTTAAGCCACACTTTCTTTATGAGAAAGCCGGAGGAATTCTATAAATTTTACAGGGATAAGATCCTGATGGTGGGTTCTGACAAGAATCCCGGCCCCAATAAAGCCCATTTAAAGCTTGCGGAGCTGGAGAAAAAAGGAAAGCTCACCGCAGTAGTCACCCAGAATATCGACGGACTGCACCAGGCGGCGGGAAGCAAGACCGTCTATGAGCTTCACGGGAGCATTTTGAGGAATTACTGCATGGACTGCGGCAAATCCTTTGATCTGGATTATATGAAGAACAGTACCGATCCTGTGCCGAAATGCGATAAGTGCGGCGGTATCATAAAGCCGGATGTGGTGCTCTATGAGGAAGGGCTTGACCAGGATACCATTTCCGGTGCAATAAGCGCCATATCCCGGGCGGATGTTCTGATAATCGGTGGCACCAGCTTAGTAGTATATCCTGCAGCGGGACTTGTGGACTATTTCAGAGGAGACGCCCTGGTACTTATCAATAAGGGAGCTACTTCCAGGGACTCCCAGGCGGATCTCTGTATTGCTGACAGCATAGGAGAGGTTCTGGGATCGATTACCGCTTGACGAATGTCGGAAAATATTATATAGTTTCCATTTGTGATATATCCCTTGCTCACGGGAAACGTGGGCCAAAGACCAAAAGGAGGAAAAAATGAACAAGTACGAAATGGCCGTTGTAATAAACGGCAGACTTGAAGAGGATGCGAAAAACGCAGTCCTTGACAAGGTCAAAGCGCTTATCGAGCGTTTTGAAGGCACGATCAAGAACGTGGATGAGTGGGGCAAAAAGAAATACGCCTACGAAATCCAGAAGTCAAAAGAAGGTTATTATAACTTCATCAAATTCGAAGCAGAGCCCGGTGCTCCTGCCGAGATCGAACACAGAATGCGTATTATGGATGGAGTCGTAAGATACCTTATCGTAACGGATGATCTTCCGGAGAACACACAGTTAAGTAAAGAAGAGGCTCCTGCAGAGGAAGCTTCAGCGGATGAGGTTCCTGCGGAAGAAGCTACTGAGGATACTGAGAGCGAAGAAGAAGCTCCGGCCGAAGAGAGCGAAACCGAAGAATAAGGATCACACGGCAATCGTTTAATAGAAAGTGAGGCAAAATATGAATGTAGTAGTTTTAGTGGGGCGCCTTACAAGAGATCCTGATATCCGTCAGTCCCAGGGTGAGAACCAGACAGTTGTTGCCCGGTATACACTGGCAGTTGACAGAAGGTTCAGCAGAAACAATTCTGAACAGAATGCAGATTTTATCAGCATGGTATCCTTCGGAAAGACTGCAGAGTTTATCGAGAAATATGTTAAGAAGGGAACAAAGCTGGTAGTCAGGGGACGTATCCAGACAGGTAGTTATACCAACAAAGACGGACAGAAAGTTTATACGACAGATGTTGTAGGAGAGGACGTGGAATTTGCCGAGAGCAAGAAAGCGTCCGAAGGAGCTGACGGAGGGTCGTCATACTCAGAACCCCGCGGAGATGCGGGCAGCGGAGCTGATGACGGATTCATAAATGTACCGGAAGGTATCAATGAAGAGCTTCCGTTTGCATGAGCTTAGAGATTTGATTATTAATAAACAGGAGATATGATTATGCCATTCAATAGAAATAATGATCGTGCAGAACACCCCAGACGCGGGGGAATTCGCAGAAGGAGAAAGGTTTGTGTATTCTGCGGAAAAGACAGTGTTATCGATTACAAAGATGCAGTTAAGTTAAAGAAGTATATTTCTGAAAGAGGTAAGATCCTTCCCAGGAGGGTGACCGGAACCTGTGCAAAGCACCAGAGAGCTATTACGGTTGCCATCAAGAGGGCAAGGCACATCGCACTTCTGCCTTATGTAGTTGAATAAGCTGAGTAAAAGTTAAAAAGACAGGAACCCTTTTTACGGGGTTCCTGTTTTGTTATGCTTAAGTTTTTCTAGTATTATATCATGGACCTTAAGTCCCAGCTGCTTTTTGTCTTCTTTGGAAAGCTCCTTCGGATAAATGGGGTCGCAGTACTCGATCACCACGTCTGTGGATATTATCCGGGGGAAATGGGCTTCCAGTATCTCGTTGGTATTTGAAATGGCAACGGGAACAATGGGGCAGCCGCTCTTTTCCGCGATCTTCATGCTTCCTTCATGGAAGGGGAGGAGGGTTCCCTCTTCGCCGTCGTTTCTTGTTCCTTCGGGGAAGATGTAATAGGAGATCTTTTCCTCCTTCACCTTTTTTATACAGGACATTATGATCTCCAAGCCCTGACGGACATCCTTCCTGTCTAAGAATTCACATCTTATGTTTTTCATCCACCAGCTTAAGAGAGGCACCTTCAGCAGTTCTTTCTTTGCAATGTATCCGGTGGGAGCGAAAACCCTGGAATCGGTGGATACGATGTCAAAAAAGCTCCTGTGGTTTGCTACATAGAGGACCGGTTCATCCCTGGGTATCTTTTCTTCACCTATGATCGTCAGTTTGGTTCCCGCAAGGAAGAGCAGGATCCGGAATGCCTGTCTTACGAGACACATGGAGGCCATATCCTTTTTATGCTGGTCAAAAAGACCTATGATAAAGAAAATGAACCCCACCGGGATGGTAACTATTAAAAACAGGACTACAAAGGAAATACATAAAATAAATCTGATCATCAGTAAACTATCCCCCCTCCGGAAATGGTATGTATGATTTTTCCTGCTAATGTCTGCCCCTTAAAAGGCGTATTATCGGATTTTCCGTGAAAATGATCGTAGGTGGTCTCTTCATCACAGCTGAAGATCACGATGTCCGCAGGATGACCTTCAAGTATATGCCCTGCGTCTATATTGTAGAGTTTTGCAGGATTGACACTCATAAGTGTGATAAGATCGGAAAGGCTTAAATGCCCGGGTTTTACCAGGTTCTGAAGACCTAAGGAAAATGCGGTCTCCAGCCCTATGATCCCGCTCATGCAGTCGGGGAAATCCTTATTCTTATCTGATACGGTATGTGGCGCATGGTCAGTAGCAATAAGGTCAATCGTGCCGTCCTTTAACCCTTCTATTATGGCAGCTTTGTCTTCTTCCGTGCGGAGAGGCGGGTTGATCTTTGCCAGGGACCCGTATCTTCTGACAGCTTCCTCGGTGAGAGAAAAGTGATTTGGCGTAGCTTCTGCGTGGATCAGGTCCTTTTTATCTTCGGATTTAGCTTTACGTATGAGATCTACGGTCTCTGCGGCACTTACATGCTGTATATCGATCCTGCAGCCGGTCTTCATCGCAAGGGCTAAGTCTCTTTCCACCATGCGGATCTCGGCCAGCCTGTCGGCACCTTTTAACCGCATCATCGCTGATATGTTGCCTTCATTTATCCCCGTCGTTCCAATATACCGGGGATCTTCCTCATGGAAGCTGAGCACGGCGCCTAAAGCGGCGGCTCTTTTCATGGCCTCCTCCGCCAGAGCAGGGTTTTCAAGGGGAGAGCCGTCGTCGGTAAATCCTGCGGCTCCCGCATTTAAGAGGGCCTCGAAATCCGTAAGGGCGTAACCTTCCCTGTCCTTGGTGATGCAGGCACACTGGAGGACATGGATTGATTCTTTAAGAGCTTTTTCCTTTATTAGGTTCAGAGTCTCAGGAGAATCAACAGCGGGGATGGTATTTGCCATACAGACTACAGTGGTATATCCCCCTGCGGCTGCAGCTAAGGAACCGCTGTGTATATCCTCTTTTTCCGTCTGTCCCGGATCCCTGAAATGGGTGTGGACGTCCACAAACCCCGGGGATACATAGCAGTCCCGGGCGTCGATAAGCTTACCCTCAAAGCCGTCAGCTTCCGTGACAGGTCCGACAGCGGCTATGAGACCGTCCTCTATAAGGATATCTCCCATGAGGTCAAGCCCGTCAGCCGGAGAAATAATATGTCCGTTCTTTATCAGAATACGTTCGTTTTCCATAAATGATATTATACACGCAGCGGGCTGGTACCGTCAAAAAATGCCGTGACCTTGAGTTTAGATAAAAATCATGTATTAAATCAGGTACAATCCTAATCTTTTCTGTGAAATACTAAAGAAAAAGATATATAATGACGATATGGAAGATGACAACGCATATATTCGGTGCGTCTGTCGTATAAAGATCCCATTGGTGATATGGAAATCGCAGTAACTTAAGGACAAGGAAGTAAGGGATTGAACGGCTCTGCCGGTTCTCCCGGAAATGTGAGGATTGTATGAGTGTTACAGGATTAGGAAGTTCAGATGTAAGCAGGCTTTTCCCGGATTATACGGCAAGTACCCCTGCTGTTAAGCAGGAAAAGGCAGAAAATGCTATTTTCAGCGAGGAGCCGGCTGCCATATTTGAGAAGTCCTCTGATGCAGATAAGCCTGTTGTTAATAACGGGAAAAAGACGGATAATTCCGCATTGATCGCCCAGCTTAAGGCCGATCAGGAACAGAGGATGCAGGAGCTGACAGATATAGTTCAGAAGATGCTCACCGGTCAGGGTAAGGCATATTCATTAGCTACCGGAGATCAGTCCATTTGGAAATATCTGGCAAGCGGCGAATATACCGTTGATGAGCTGGCAAAGAAGAAGGCTCAGGAAGATATCTCCGAGGACGGATACTGGGGAGTAAATAAGACCTCCGACAGGATCCTTGATTTTGCCAAGGCTCTTTCGGGAGACGATCCCACAAAGGCTCAGGAACTTTTGGATGCTTTTGATAAGGGCTACAAGGAAGCAACCGGAGAATGGGGCAAGGATCTTCCGGATATAAGCAAGCAGACTTATGACGCTGTGCATAAGAAGTTTGAGGACTGGATGAATTCAGCAAACGCAGCTACAAGCACAGATGCATGACGGATTAAATAAAAACAGTGAAGCCGGGGCGGTAACGTCCCGGCTTTTTATGTTATAGTAGGGTATATGGTTTTAACCCCAATATCAGGAGTGCATTAATATATGATAAATGAAAAAGCGGTGGTAACCGAAAATAAAAAGCTGGCGGAAGGCGTCTTCAGCACTGTTTTCCGGACAGAGGCAGCCGGTATTTGTAAGGCCGGCCAGTTTGTAATGGTGGGGACCGGGTCGGATTCCAGGCTACTAAAGCGTCCTATAAGTATAAGCGGCGCTGATCCGGTTTCGGGCGAGATAAGGCTGGTATACAGGACAGTGGGCTATGGAACCACGGAGCTTTCCCTGTCAAAGGAAGGGGATTCCTTTGATATCCTTGGGCCGGCGGGAAACGGCTTCCCTGTTGAAAAAGCGGCAGACAGGCAGCATATTCTCTTAGTTGCGGGGGGTATAGGTGCCCCGCCCCTTCTCTATTTAGTAAGGGAGCTTAAAAAGCAGGGGATAGACAGGGACAGGATCACTGCGGTTCTGGGCTACAGAGGGGAAAAATACGGGCTTTTCTTAAAAGATGAATTTGAAAATGAGGCTAATGTGGTCTTGTCCAGCGATGACGGCAGTGTGGGAGTGCATGGAACCGTTATGGATGCCATAGGTGAGAAGGTAACTGAGGCGGATATGATCTTTGCCTGCGGTCCCTTAGGGATGCTGAAAGCGGTAAAGGGATATGCGCTGGAAAAGGGTATCCCTGCCTATATTTCCTTAGAGGAAAAGATGGCCTGCGGCGTGGGAGCCTGCCTCGGCTGTATAGTAAAGACCGCCGGAGTGGATTCCCATTCACATGTGAATAATGCCAGGATCTGCACGGAAGGTCCGGTTTTTGAAGCTTCAGAGGTGATGATATGAGTGTAGATCTTTCTGTAAACATAGCCGGAGTAACTTTTAAGAATCCCGTCATGGACGCATCCGGAACCTTCGGAAGCGGCATGGAATACTCGGAATTCACAGATTTGAATAAACTTGGAGCTGTGGTCACCAAGGGCGTATCAGACGTTCCCTGGGAGGGGAACCCGACACCCAGGATCGCGGAGACTCCCTCGGGGATGATGAATGCCATAGGCCTTCAGAATCCCGGGATAGATGTCTTCATAGAAAGGGACCTGAAGTTCCTTGAAGATTTTGACACAAACGTGATAGTCAATGTCTGCGGCCACAGGGAAGAGGAATATCTTACGGTGGTGGAGAGGCTTGCCGACCGGAAAAGAGTGCAGATGTTGGAGATAAACGTATCCTGCCCAAATGTTAAGACCGGGGGAATAGCCTTCGGAACGGACGCCGGGATGCTGGAACACATAACCTCGGAAATTAAGAAAAAGGCAGCCCAGCCAGTGATAATGAAGCTTTCCCCGAATGTCACGGATATAGCGGAAATGGGCAGGGCCGCCGAAGCCGGGGGAGCTGACGCCATATCCCTTATCAACACCCTTATGGCAATGAAGATAGACATTTATAAAAGGGATTTTGCCATAGCAAATAAAACCGGAGGTCTTTCAGGACCGGCTATCAGACCTGTGGCTGTGAGAATGGTCTATGACGTGAGCCATGCAGTAAAGGTGCCCGTCATCGGCATGGGAGGCATCACAAGCGGCGAAGACGCCATAGAATTCATGATGGCGGGAGCTTCCGCAGTTGCTGTGGGAATGTATAATTTCCACGATCCCGGAGCCATGCTGAAAGTGATAAAGGGAATTGAGGACTTCTGTGAAAAGACAGGGGTTAAAGCTGTTAATGAGATAATCGGCTGTGTCGGATAAAGAGGGCTGTTTACAGTTCCTCAAAGGCCACATCCTTATTTTTAAGCAGCTCTTTTACGGCCTTATCCCAGAGATCATCGATCCCGTGATCCAATGAAAAGGTATTCATGGAGGTTCCGGTGGTCACGGTAAGGCCGTTTGGGTCATATTTTATGATCATTAGAAGGGCCTTGATGTCCGCATATTCGGGAAGGTCACTGAAATCCTTTTTGCTTCCGTGAAGGACGTATTTCATGAAGACGGGAGTGTGCTTACCCTTTATGATCTCAGTGCAGTTGTGCCGTACCAGACCCCAGGGGGTATAGCTGTCGAAGGACTGCCTGTCCTCTGAATCCTGTTCACTGTCGAAGAAGCTGCTGTCGTAAAGACCGTCGATATTGAAGGTGGCAAAGGTCTTGATCACGGCATCCTCAAGGGTAAAGTGATCAAAGGTGTCTGTCATCAGCAAAAGGTTCATGAAGTTTTTTACATTTTGTATCTTAAGTGCTATCATACCCGGAATCATAACAGAATTTGAACATATAAACAACAGATGCTATAATGATACGGTTTTATACAGTTTTTCTGCCTGCGGGCAGAGATATTAAGGAAGGCGTGTACCGTGAAGATAAGATTGGTCGCAGACAGCTGCTGCGAATTTCCTGAAGAGATCACTGATAAATATGAGTGCATCCGGGTTCCCCTTACCATACAGATAGGGGACTATATCGTGACGGATGATGAGACCTTTGACCAGAAGGATTTTCTGAGGCGTGTGGCGGAATATCCCAAGTGCCCAAAATCCTCCTGTCCTTCGCCGGAAATGTTCATGAAGGCATATGAGGGAGATGCGGATTATATTTTTGTATCCACCCTTTCTGCAGAGCTTTCAGGATCATATAACAGCGCTGAGCTGGCGCGGAACCTCTATGAAGAAGAGGGTGGAAAGACAAAGATCCATGTGTTCAATTCCCGCTCTGCGTCCGGTGGAGAAATGCAGGTATTGCTTAAGGCTGTGGAATGTATGGAAGAGGGCCTGAGCTTTGAGGAGACCGTGGAGAAAACGGAGAACTTCGCCGAGAATGAGCTGAACACCTATTTTGTTTTAGAGAGCCTTGAAACTCTGAGAAAGAATGGCCGGCTGTCCAGATTAAAGAGCTTAGCTGCATCTGCCCTTAATATCAAGCTGGTATGCGCGGGAGACAAGGGAACCATAGTGCAGGTGGCTCTTGCCAGAGGCATGAAGAGCGCTCTTTCAAAGATGATCGATATATCTTTGGAAAAGGTCAGGAATACGGAAGAGAGGATACTCTTTATCACCCACTGCAACTGCAGGAAAAGAGCGGAGGAGGTGCTTTCCTCCTATATTGAAAAAGCTAAATTTGCAAAGACTTATATTTTAGATACTGCCGGCATTAGCTCACTCTACGCCGGTGACGGGGGGATCATCGTCACGCTGTGATTCGGCGCTCCGTTTCTTCCAGTATTTTAGGATACCCGGTTTTGCAAAGATCGAGAATTTTGTAATTGCACCGTTTGACATTCTGAAGGAATTGCCGGATACGGAAACCACTTCACGGATGTTGATGACGGTGCTTTTTGATATCTGCATAAAATCCCTTAAATCTCCGGGCATTGACAGGATGAATTCGTTCAGCCTTCCGAAGGTGCGGAAATACCTGTCTCCGGTGAGAGCGAAGGACAGGACCCCCTTCTTTTCCAGTATATATATGATCTCTTCGGGAAGGACGTAAAGAGTTTCTGTTTCCCCCCTCAATTCAATTTTTTCAGGATGGCTATTCTTGAATTCAAGAGCCATATCGATGGCTGTCCGGTAATCTGATTCCTTAAGGGGTTTATCGAGATAATGTATATTATCAAAGCTGAAACGGGGATCGGTACTGTATTTGTCCCGGTAGTTAAAATCTCCGGAGCAGAGAAAGATGGGATAACTGCAGCCTTTCTTTATCATATCAAAGGCCACCATCATTCCGTCCCGGTTTTCGTGTATATCGATAAAGACAAGATCGTATTTTTCCATGAAGGGGAAAAAGGCAGCCTCATTTCCGAAGGTCTCAAAGTACAGCGCATCGTTAAGGGATGCGCGGTAAGAGGATTCCCTGTATAAAAGTCTTTCCGCCTGTTTTCTGTCAGCGGGATTTTCATCAAGCAATGCGAGATAGATAGCCATGATTTCACATAAAAGAAAAATTAAAGGGTGAGAAAAACAGCAGAGCCAATACCGCTGCTACATGTATCGCAAGTATCAGCGGTATCCCTATCACAAATTTAAGCTTATGAGTCTTATGGTGGAAAAGGCGCATGCCCAATAAACATCCCAGTGCCCCTCCGAGGAGGGCCGGAATGAACAGGGAAAACTCGCTCATGCGCCAGTAATTCCGCTCTGCTTTTTTCTTGTCGATCAACATCTGGATAAAGCCCCAGAGGTTTACCACCAGAAGATATATTCCGATGGGGAGAAAAAGGGTTTTCATTTTTCCTGCATTTTCATAGCCCTGACCTTAGTGGACAGGCCGAAGAGGGTAATAAAGCCCTGGGCGTCATGGTGGTCATAGAGATCACCGGTCTTAAATGAAGCAAGGCTCTCATTGTAAAGGGAATAGGGTGATGATTCACCGCACTTGATAATATTACCCTTGTACAGCCTGAACTTTACTTCGCCAGTAACATATTCCTGAGTGCTTTTAATGAAAGCGCAGAGAGCCTCTCTTAAAGGAGTGAACCACTTTCCTTCATATACAAGCTGTGCCAGCTCGTCACTTAAGTGCTTTTTAACCCTTGCGCATTCCCTGTCAAGTATCAGCTCTTCAAGCTGCTCATGGGCTGCATAGAGGATGGTGCCGCCGGGAGTCTCATAGACGCCGCGGCTCTTCATGCCCACAACCCTGTTTTCAACTATATCTATTATACCAACGCCGTGCTTTCCGCCAAGGGCATTTAACTCACGGATTATGTCGGAAACCTTCATTTTCTTTCCGTTTACGGAAACGGGAACGCCCTTTTCAAATTCCATTGTGACATATTCGGATTCATCGGGAGCATCCTCGGGCCTTACGCCAAGCACAAGGAGATGCTTGAAATTAGGCTCTTCCGCAGGGTCTTCCAGCTCAAGACCTTCGTGGCTTATGTGCCAGAGGTTCCGGTCGCGGCTGTATGAAGAATCGGCGCTGAAGGGCAGGTTGATGCCGTGCTGCCTGCAGTACTCGATCTCGGATTCCCTGGAGTCCATTTTCCATGCGGGATCACGCCATGCAGCGATGATCTTTAAGTCGGGAGCAAGGGCCTTGATACCAAGCTCGAAACGGATCTGGTCATTTCCCTTTCCGGTGGCGCCGTGGCAGATGGCAACCGCCTTTTCCTTACGGGCGATCTCTACCAGTTTCTTTGCGATAAGGGGCCTTGCCATTGAAGTACCGAGAAGATACTGGTTTTCATATACAGCGTGGGCCTGGACGCAGGGAAGGATATATTCATCCGCGAATTCGTCCACAACATCCTCGATGTAGAGCTTTGCTGCTCCGCAGGATGTTGCTCTCTCTTCCAGATGGTCCAGTTCTTCTTCCTGACCGCAGTCTATGCATACGCATACAACATCATAGTCATAGGTTTCCTTTAACCAGGGGATGATGGCTGTGGTATCCAGTCCCCCTGAATATGCAAGTATTACTTTTTCTTTTTCAGACATGGCAAATCTTCCTTTCAATGTGATAATGCTCCCATATAATACAACTATTAGTATAGAAATGTAAACAGGTTTCTGCGGATTTTCGCATATTTTTGAAAATATCTTGCATAATATACAAAAATAATGTATATTTATGCAATCATTTCTACATGACAGATCCTGATCTTTGGATTATTATGGTACAATGGTCAGAAGGTCACAGATAACGCAATTGCTGAGAATTATCAATGAGCAGCAAAAGTGACCGTCACTAACAATGAAAGGAACAATTAATTAAGGAAATGATCAAAGCGGGAATAATAGGTGCAACGGGATATGCGGGAAATGAGATCGTGCGTCTCCTTGCTGCCCACAGGGAAGTTGAAATAGAATGGCTGGTCTCAAAGAGTTTTGAAGGACAGCAATATGCAGATATATACAGGAATTTCTTCGACATTATAGATATGGAATGTTTAGGGAATGATATAGACGCCCTACTTGACAGGGTGGATGTGGTATTCACCGCCACACCCCAGGGCTTTCTTGCATCCCTTCTTAATAAGGAAATGTTAGAGAAGGCAAAATTCATCGATCTCTCCGCAGATTACCGTATAAAGGATGTAGATGTATATGAGGAGTGGTATAAGATCGAACACGGTTCACCGGAGCTCATTGAGGAAGCGGTTTACGGACTCTGTGAAGTGAACAGGGAGAAGATAAGGAACACCAGGCTCCTTGCAAATCCCGGCTGTTATACGACCTGTTCCATATTAACGGCCTATCCTTTGGTCAAGGAACATCTTATCGACCCGGCAACCCTTGTGATAAATGCACTTTCGGGAGTGTCCGGTGCAGGAAGAGGCGCAAAGGTCGCCAATCTCTTCTGCGAGGTCAATGAGAACGCCAAAGCCTACGG
>JAFSKT010000113.1 GCA_017448845.1 Lachnospiraceae bacterium | reverse complement strand
CCACAAAGGGAAAGAACGGCTTAAGCTTTAACATCAATACCTATTACATAAAGGACGATACCAAGCTGGAGCCGAAGAAGGGCAAAGACGGCAGCTTAAAGAGCATAAAGATCGAGATTAAGAAAAAGCTTTACAAGGCTAAAAAGAAAGAATTCACCTACGATAAGGACAGCGATACCGTGACCTTCGACAGTGAAAACCTTAAAGGCAGCAGGAAACTCAGCTGAGATCGGAAAATATGAATACCATAAGACGTGCTGAAGAAAAAGACATACCCGCCATACTTGAGCTTCTTATACAGGTTGACATGGTCCACCATGAGGGGAGGCCCGACATATTCAAAGGCCCCGCCACCAAGTACAATGCAGAAGAGCTTAAATCCATAGTGAAGAATGATGAAACCCCGGTCTTTGTCTGTGTTGATGATAAGGGACAGGTAATAGGCCACGCCTTCTGCATTCATAAACAGGTTCTCGGGGATCATGTCCTGACCGACATAAGGACACTTTATATCGACGATATCTGCGTGGATGAGAACCACAGAGGGCAGCACGCCGGAAAAGACCTTTACGACCACGTTATCGACTACGCCAAATCAAGCGGCTTTTACAATGTGACCTTAAACGTCTGGAGCTGCAATCCTTCAGCCATGAAATTCTATGAAAAAATGGGGCTTAAACCTCAAAAAGTCGGGATGGAAGTTATTTTATAAGGCAGATACAAGAGTATTAATCCTTGATAAAATCAATCAAGTGTATTATTATGTATCAATATTGAATAATTATTCGGGAGGAGAATTATTATGATGAAAAAGATTATTGCAACCATCGTTTTGTCAGCAATGGTACTTTCCATGGCTGCCTGTGGAGGCTCAAAAGGCGGAAGTGCTGCAGCATCCGGAATAAAGACAGTTACACCGGGAAAGCTTACCGTGGCAACATCGCCTGACTTTGCGCCTTATGAATTTTATGCGGTAGATGAATCCGGAACACCTGAGCTTGCAGGTTTTGATATCGCCCTTGCTCATTATATCGCAGACTATCTTGGACTGGAGCTTGAGATCGTGCCTGTTGACTTTGACGGCGTGCTGATGGAGCTGCAGACAAAGTCTGTAGATCTTGGTGTGGCAGGACTTTCACCGGATCCCAAGCGTGATTCCATAATGGATTTCTCTGATATCTACTATGAGGGCGGACAGTCCTTCGTATGCACAAAGGCAAATAAGGATAAGTTCAAGAGCCTTGCTGATACCAATAAGGCAGAGTATGAGATAGGTGCCCAGACCGGTTCCATACAGGTGGATCTGGCTCAGACAAACAGCCCTGATTCCGATATAATCCAGCTTACAAAGGTTACGGATATCGTAGCAGAGGTTATAGCAGGAAAGCTTGACGGCGCATATATCGAGACTGCAGTTGCTGAGAGCTATGCAAAGAATTATCCCGACCTCTATGTGGCTTTAGATGTTCCCTATGACGAAGCTGAAGGTTCCGCAGTAGGCGTAAGCAAGGGAAATAAGGAGCTTTTAGACGGAGTAAACAAGGCCATTGCCGCAGCAAAGAAGGAAGGTAAGATGGATGAATTCGTTGCAACCGCAAATGAGCAGGCAAGCGGCGAGATCATAGAAGGACTGTTGGATAATCAGTAAGCTTTATGGATAATTTTATAAAAATAGACAATTTTTCAAGATTAACACCCTATACCACCTTATTCTGGCAGGGAACCGTAGTCACCGTCATGCTGTCGCTATGCACGGTGGCTATTGGTTTTGTTTTGGCGCTTATCCTGTCCGGCATGAGGCTCAGTCACTTTTATCCTCTGGCCTTTTTAGCCCTGGATAAGGACGGGCATAAGATGGAAGAAGGCTGGAGAGCGACCCTGGGGAAGGCAAATCCCATAAGTTTCATTGCCACAGCCTATGTGGAGATACTCCGTTCCACCCCTGTACTTGTACAGGTGGCTATTATCTATTACGGAGTGTTCGGTTCCCTTATCGAGCTGCCCAGTTTCACCTTCCTGGGATTCATTAAATTTGAGCGTTTCTTCCCCGGAGTAGTGGCCCTGGGTATGAACTCCGGAGCCTATCTCTGCGAGATAATGAGGTCCGGTATCCAGTCCATAGACGGAGGACAGACGGAAGCTGCCAGATCATTGGGAATGAGCCAGCTTCAGAATATGAGGTACATAATCCTGCCCCAGGCCATAAAGAATATACTGCCGGCCATAGCAAATGAATTCGTTGTTATCATCAAGGAATCAGCTATTACCTATACCATAGGCGTGCAGGATATCATGTCGGCGGTTAATGCTGTAAGAGGCGCTACCTTTATAATCATTGAGCCTCTCCTTGTTGCAACTGCCATATACTTCTGCCTCTGCTTCCCCACAAGTAAGCTGATAGCATATTTTGAAAGGAGGATGAGCCGTGGAGACAGGAGATAAGCTTATAGAAGTCATAGATCTGGAAAAGCATTATAACTCCGGAACCATCAAGGCCCTTGACGGCGTGACGGTCACCATAAATAAGGGCGATGTCATGGTTGTTATAGGCCCCTCCGGCAGCGGAAAATCCACATTCTTACGCTCTCTTAACCTCCTGGAGGAACCCACAGGGGGAGCCATTATATTTGATAATGTGGATATCACGAAAAAGAAGTACAGGGATGAAAACGGAAAATGGGTGAAGGTCAACATGGATCTCCACCGTCAGAAAATGGGCATGGTGTTCCAGCACTTTAACCTCTTTCCCCATAAGACCATAATGGAAAATATGACTCTTTCCCCCATTAAGGTAAAGAAGGTACCGGAGGAAGAGGCGAAGAAGAAGGCTCTGGAGTTACTTGACAGGGTAGGGCTCGCTGACAGGGCAGAAGCCTATCCCATACAGCTGTCCGGCGGTCAGAAGCAGCGTATCGCCATAGTACGGGCGCTTATGATGGAGCCTGATGTAATGCTCTTTGACGAACCTACTTCAGCTCTGGATCCGGAAATGGTGGGTGAAGTTTTAGACGTTATGAGGGAGCTTGCAAAGGATGGTATGACCATGGTGGTTGTTACCCATGAAATGGGCTTTGCCAGGGAAGTTGGAAACCGGATACTCTTCATGTCCGACGGAAAGCTTTTGGAAGAAGGAAGCCCGGAAGAGATCTTTGAAACGCCCAAGCACCCCAGATTAAAGGAATTTTTGAGCAAGGTGCTCTGATGGATAAAGAAACAGTAATTAAAAAGATAGAAGAAAAAAGAGATCTTATCAGCGATACTGCAGATAAGATCTGGGAATATGCAGAGCTTTCCCTTCAGGAGAAGAAATCCTGCGAGCTGTATTGCAGGATCCTTGAAGCGGAGGGCTTTGTTGTTGAGAAAGGGATCTCCGGGATACCTACGGCTTTCAGCGCATCCTTCGGCAGCGGCAGGCCGGTGATCGGGATACTTGCCGAATATGACGCATTATCCGGACTTTCACAGGAGAGGTTCTCTACAGAGAGAAAGCCCATAGAGACCGGCGGAAACGGCCACGGCTGCGGACATAACCTGCTTGGTGCAGGAGCCCTGGCTGCGGCTTTAGGACTTAAAGAATACCTGTCGGAACCGGGTAGAGAGGGCACAGTTATACTGTACGGCTGTCCCGGCGAAGAGGGCTGGGCTTCCAAAGCCTTTATGGCTAAGGATAAGGTGTGGGAGCAAATTGACGCGGCCCTAACCTGGCATCCCTATGATAAAAATGAAATTGTGACAGGCTCTTCAAACGCCTGCATACAGGTTAAATATACCTTTAAGGGCATTGCATCCCACGCTTCCGGAGCCCCTGAAAAGGGCAGGAGCGCCCTTGATGCGGTGGAGCTTATGAACATAGGGGTACAGTTCCTAAGGGAGCATATGGATGAAAGCGCCAGGGTGCATTATGCCATTACCGATGCGGGAGGGGTAAGCCCCAATGTGGTGCAGCCAAGGGCAGAAGTCTTATATATGGTGAGATCCCCTAAGGTGAAGGACGCTCTTGAATTACAGAAGAGAGTTGATAAGATAGCTGAAGGCGCTGCCCTTATGACAGAGACCGAATTTGAAAGAGAGCTTATTGACGGGCTTTCCGAGATAGTGCCGAATAACACTCTGGAAAAACTGTTATTCGAAAATTATATGCTTCTGGGGACCCCGGAATTCAGTAAAGAAGAGCTGGAATTTGCGGGGAAACTCTATAAGACCTACGGATGCGAAGAAAAATCCCTGTCCCTTAAACTTGAGGAACTCTGCAGTGAAGAGAAGTTTGAAGCCACATCCACCGATGTTGGGGACGTGAGCTGGCTCACTCCCACAGCCCAGATACATGTTGCCGCCTGGCCGGAGGACTGTCCGGGGCACAGCTGGCAGAACGTGTCATCCGCAGGGAGTTCCGTAGGGCATAAAGCCGCAATTCATGCCGGTAAGGTTTTGGCTTTAACAGCCATTGATCTGATTGAAAAGAAGGAAGTATTAGATAAGGCAAAGGAAGAGTTCAGGGAAAGGACAAAGGGCGGTTATTACTGTCCTGTGGCATAAAGGAAAGGAGCAGAGGCTCGGATGATAAATGTAAAGGACATTACAAAGCTTACAGACACTAAATTCGTAAATCTCTATGACGCCCACGGCTTTAATTCCAAGGGTCATGAATCCCACTACAACGTGGCATCCAGGGCAAACAGCATAGAGAAGCTTAAGATCAGCACCAGGAGGAATGATCCCGACGGGGTAATAATCTACGCCCTGTATGGAGAGAAGCATGATCAGGTGGTGATCATAAGGCAGTACCGTTACCCCATAGATGATTTCGTCTATGAGCTTCCGGCAGGCCTTATGGAGCCGGGAGAAAACATGGAGGAAGCTGCCATCCGGGAGCTCCACGAGGAGACCGGGCTTACCTTCCATCCCATTAAATGTGATAAAATGTTTACTGAAGCGAGATTCACCACCGTGGGCCTTACGGACGAATCCGTGGGCATAGTTTACGGATATGCGGAAGGGGAATTGAGCAATAAATATGCGGAAGAAAGCGAAGAGATACAGGTGATGCTGGCGGACCGTAAGGAGATAAAGCGTATCCTTAAGGAAGAACTGACAGCCATGCCCTTTGCCTTCCAGCTCATGCATTTTATCCATGATGAAGACCCCTTTGCGTTTTTATCCATCTGAAAGCTGGCAGCGGATAATGATAAATAGACAGAACGGAAAGATAAACAAGCTTTTTGCGGGATTTTTCGCCCTTCTTTTTGTCATGCTTTCCTTTATGTCCGCTGTTACAGCGGTTTACGGAAGTGAGGATCAGTTTGCCTTCCTCACCGAACCGGGAGTCCGGGTAGGCGTTTCCAACGGTACCGTACTGGAACAACTGGTGAGAAACCGCTATCCTGAAGCTAAGATATATTATCTGGAAAAGCTTTCAGGTTATGAAGCCCTGGCCCAGGGGAAGATCGACGCCTATATCTATGACAGGAAACAGATGGAACTGGCCCTGAATAACGGTCTTGAGGGAGTCAGATTACTGGATGGCAGCATAGGGGACCCAACCAGGATAGCCGTCGGGATGTCCGACCTTAGAGTGGCTTATCAGCCTTTTTGCGGTAAAGCTTGAGAAGAGCACAGATCCAAAAAGGCGGAATAAGGAAGATATACTTAAGGGTATAAAAACAGTATAAATAAATGAGTTAAAAGGAGTTGATATGATTTCACTGATTTTATCATTTGCAGTACTGATCGCAGGTTATTTATTCTACGGAAAGATAGTTGAAAAAGTTTTCGCACCGGACGACCGGGAAACTCCGGCATATGTCAAACAGGACGGTGTGGATTTTATCCCCCTTCCCACATGGAAGGCTTTTCTGGTACAGCTCTTAAATATCGCAGGTACCGGACCTATATTCGGAGCCCTTATGGGAGCCTGTTTCGGACCTGTTGTATTCCTGTGGATAATCTTCGGATCCGTCCTGGGAGGCGGCGTTCACGACTATATGTCCGGCATGATCTCCGAACGGCATGACGGAGCTTCCATAGCTGAATTAAGCGGTATTTATCTTGGGTCCGGAGCAAAGTGGTTCATGAGGCTCTTTTCCGTATTGCTTCTTTTACTTACCGGAACCGTATTTGTAAATTCCCCGGCGGCACTGCTTGCAAGGCTTACACCGGAAAGCTTTTCAACCACCTTCTGGATCGTTGTGATCCTTATCTACTATGTCCTTGCAACCCTCCTTCCCATCGATAAGATAATCGGAAGACTTTATCCCCTGTTCGGAGCAGTGCTAATAATAATGGCTGTGGGGATCTTATTCGGTATCGTTTCCGGAGGTTACACTGTTCCGGAGATAGTGCTTAAGGATCTTCATCCCGATAACCTTCCCATTTGGCCCTTCATGTTCATAACCGTGGCCTGCGGAGCAATATCCGGTTTCCACGCTACCCAGTCGCCCATGGTTGCAAAGTGCCTTAAATCCGAGAAAGAAGGCCGCATGATCTTTTACGGCGCCATGCTTTCCGAATCGGTTATCGCCCTTATCTGGGCTGCAGGCGGAGTTGCTTTTTACGGAGCAACAGGCGGACTTAATTCCGCTATAGGAGAACTTGGACAGTCCGGAGTTGTATATGATGTTTCAACGGGAATGCTGGGACCGGTAGGAGGCGTACTTGCCATAATCGGCGTTATAGCCTGCCCCATTACTTCCGGCGATACGGCCTTCCGTTCTGCTAGACTTATACTTGCTGAGATCACAAATCTGGAGCAGAAACATATCCGCAACCGTCTCGTGATCACCATTCCATTACTTGGTATCGGTGCAGTTCTCACCCAGCTGGATTTCAACGTACTCTGGAGGTATTTCTCCTGGAGTAACCAGACTCTTGCCATGATATCACTGTGGGTTGCTACCGCTTATCTCTTAAAAACACATGAGCATAAGTTCTATAGTTTACTTACAGCGCTGCCGGCCACTTTCATGACTGCGGTAAGCGTGACTTATATAATGATGGCGGATGGAGGATTAAAGCTTAACAGCACTGCAGCCTATCCTGTGGGGATAGGGGCCGCTGTCATTCTTTTCGCGATTTATGTAATTAAGGGGTTAAAGGGGAATAAACCTCAGTAAGAGAAAGGATTTAAGCTAGTAATGAAAAAGAACAAACTGTTGTACTGGTTTGATAACCAGATGTCAAAGGGAACAGGGGCTTTGATCAAGCTCCTTACCGTAGCCAGCGTTGCAGCCGTAATGCTTATGGGCTTTATGATCGCCCTTTCCGGAAATGACGGGGAAAAGGGATTCGGAAGAGGAGTCTGGCTCAGCCTTATCCATGTACTGGATCCCGGAACTGTCTGCGGCGACGGGGATTTCAGCACCGGCTTTATCTTCGCCATGCTCCTTGTAACCGTTATAGGTATTTTCATTTTCAGTACGCTTACGGGTATCATCTGTAACGCCATAGACGAAAAGGTACAGGACCTGCGTAAAGGTCGTTCCATGGTGGTGGAAGAAGGTCATGTGATAATCCTCGGTACAGCAGGCGGGCTCTTTACCATGGTTTCCGAGCTCATCGAAGCCAATTCCAATCATAAGAGAGAAGCCCTTGTCATCATGGATGATAAGGAAGATAAGGACGTGATGGATGACAGTATAAATGACCGTTTTCCTGACACGAAGACCACCAGGATCATCTGCCGCTGCGGTAATATCTCCGACATCAACGACTTAAAGCTCTGTTCCTTTGATACCTGTAAGTCCGTTATCATCAATGCCGAAACGGATGCAAAGACCTTAAAATCCATTCTTGCGGTCACAAAACTCTTAAAGGAATACGGCAATAAAAACGCCTATATCACCGCTGTTATCAGGGACGAGGAGAATAAGGAAGCCGCCGAAGTTGCAGGAGAGGGCTATGCAGAGATCCTGTCCTTTAATGACGTGATGAGCAGGATCATTGCCCACACCGGACGGAATGCAGGCCTTTCTCAGGTCTATACCGAGATATTTGATGCGGACGGAAGCGAATTCTATATCGAAGATCATCCCGACGCCTGCGGAAAGACCATATCCGAGCTTAACCGTTATTTCCCTGTTTCCACAGTCATCGGTTTCCTGCGTTCCAATGGTGAGATACTGCTGAATCCGGAGAAAGACCTTAAGGCGGAAAAGGGCGATAAGCTTATACTCTTTGCCGAAGATGACGGTGAAAGCCGCATGGACGATGAGATCCACGCTGTCAGGGAAGATGATATCCTTAAGGAATACAGAAAAGACGAAGTTGAGAAAAAGGATATGCTGATCATCGGCTACAGCAGCAAGATAAAGTATATCCTTGAAGAAGAGGATAATTATGTGGCTCCCGGATCAAAGATGACTGTTGCTCTTTCGGAAGAACAGGCCTCAAACAGGGATGAGATCGAAAGCTTAAAGCTTAATAACATAAACGTTGAAGTTGTGATATGTGATATCTACAGCCGCTCCGTCCTTAAATCCCTCTTAAAAGAGGACAATACAGTTCTTGTTCTTGCGGATAATGAGGAAGGAATGGACGAGGATACGGCAGAGCAGAGGGATGCGAAGATCCTTCTTATTCTGCTGCAGCTTAAATATCTCTCAGAAAGCCTTGGTTATAAGATGAATGTGACCAGCGAAATGCTCCGGGCCGAAAATCAGGAGCTGGCAGAGATCGCTGAAGTCAATGACTTTGTAATAAGCAGCAATATCACAAGCCTTATCGTTACCCAGATCTGTCAGGAGAGAGACCTAAAAGCCATCTTTGAAGAGCTCCTCCGTGAAGAGGGTTCGGAGATCTATGTCCGTCCCGCAAAGAACTATATAAAGACCGGGCAGAAGACCGATATCTATACAGCATGCGAAGCAGCTGCAAGACAGAGGGAGGTACTTATCGGCTATCGTAAGACAGACAAGGTTACCGGTGATTTTGAGATAGTAACCAATCCCCCGAAGTCAGCCGAAGTCCTCTTTGAGGATCAGGACGCCTTTGTGGTTATCGCTGTGGACTGACAGATGAAATGCACTCTTTGTCCAAGGAATTGCGGGGCTGACCGGGAAAATACATTTGGTGTCTGCGGTGCAGGTAATAAACTAAGGATCGCCAGGGCAGCGCTTCATTACTGGGAAGAGCCCTGTATTTCAGGCGATAAGGGCTCCGGGACTATATTCTTTACGGGCTGCGCACTTCACTGTATATACTGCCAGAACCGGGAAATATCTCTTATAAAACCCGGTACGCCCGATAAGGAACTTCCCGGCAAAGAGGTTGAAATACCGGAACTTATCGGGATCTTTTACGACCTCCGGGAACAGGGCGCCCACAATATAAATCTGGTTACCGCCGATCATTATATTCCTCAGGTGGCGGAAGCTGTAAGTGAAGCTAAGAAACAGGGCTTTCAACTGCCCTTTGTATTTAACTGTTCCGGCTATGAGACGGTGGAGAGCCTTAAGATCCTTGAAGGTCTTATAGACATATATCTTACGGATTTCAAATATGGGGAAAAGGAGCTGGCAAAGGCTTTTTCCAACGCGGAAGATTATCCTGAGGTGGCAAAAGAGGCTCTTTCCGAGATGCTGAGGCAGTGCCCGGAATCGGAATATGAGGAAAAGGGCATGCTAAAAAGGGGCGTCATAGTAAGGAATCTATTGCTCCCAAAGCATGTGATGAATTCAAAAAAGGTACTGCGATACCTTTATGAGACCTACGGAGACCGGATAATAATAAGCATAATGAGCCAGTATACTCCCGGAGATCATATTCCCGACGAATATCCGGAACTTAAACGCAAGGTCAGCAGGGCAGAATACGAAAGGCTTACAGATTACGCCCTGAAGCTCGGCATTAAAAATGCTTTTATCCAGGATATAAGTTCTTCGGGCAGCAATTTCATACCGGAGTTTACAAGATAGACATTATATCGTATAGTATATATAAATTGCGAATCGGTTCGCGATTATATTTAATTAAGATTGCAAAGTAATCATAACGGGGGCAGAACAGTGTCAGACGTAAATATTCAGGATCAGAACAACAACGGCAGAACACCGGCTTTTGAGATGAACGAAAGTGTAATGACCAACAGAGGTAAGGGTGTTGTAAAAGATATCGAGTTTAGCGAAGAAGAGCAGACCTATGTTTACATGGTCATTGTCAGGGGACTGTTTGTCATTGCTTATAAAGAAGAAGAACTGACGAAGATTCAATGAGATTAACTTTTCTTTGAGTTATTAATTTGAATGTTTATGATAAAATCGGCTTTCTTAGGATTGCCGATTTTTGGCTTTTAACAAGGACAGAAAAAGGAACAGGTATTACTATGATATTAACAGCCATCGGTAATGACAACGCACACGCTTTTAAGCATCTTTTCCATGGGACGGCTCCCGATGCTTATGATCTCTGTGTGGGAGCTATTGAGGATAATACAGCTGCCGCAGCGGCGGGATTCAGTCAGATAGGAGATTCCGTCTTTCTTGACTATATCTATGTGGCGCCGGACTTCAGAAGACAGAAGTTCGCTACAGCTCTGCTGGAAGAAACCCTTTCAGAACTTAAAAATGTGGGAATTGCCGCAGTTCATGTGAATTATCCCGAAAAAGCCGATGATATACCTTTATTGAGATCCATGACAGGATAGATGAGCTTAAGGCAAAGGTCCTTGACCTGGAAAGAGATCTGAAAGAAAAAAGCAGTCAGTATAAAGAAGCACTTGCCGAAGCCAAAGGACTCATGGAGAGAACTCATGACATGATCCGGAATTACGAAGATGAGGAGTATGAGGAAAAGCTTCAGTTACGGAAGACCGAAGAAGAAAGAACAGAGGAAGACAGATTTGCGGAAATAGAGAATGAATTTGAAGAAATAACACTTGATGATATCAATACCGTTAACCTGAATTATTCACGGGGACTTAAAATATAAAACGACCGTCCCCGATACGTTGTTTTAGACTGTTCCTTTGATGACAGTATGGGGT
>JAFSKT010000112.1 GCA_017448845.1 Lachnospiraceae bacterium | reverse complement strand
CCTGTAGGGCAGGAAGGTCATGGGAAAGAGGAGCATAAGGAGACTGGGAAACTGGTTAGCTTCCATCTTCTGTGGAGCTCCCGCCTCCTCAAAAACCCTGTAAAACTCTGCCACAGGTCCCTGGGACATGATCCCGGTTTCGCTGAGGCTCACCTCATAAGGGTTTATGCCGCACCGGAGAGCCAGGGCCGCATCATATTGAAAATCCTGACTGTAATACAGGGCGTTTTTAGCGCCCTGTATCACCGAGACGACGGCAAGGAGAATAAGTATTATGTAAACCGCCGTCTTTATATGCCTTTTCATGAAGCCAGTTTTTTAATAACCTCTTTCTTCAGTTCCTCAAGCCTTGCTTCGGAATCTTCAAGGCTGGTTCCCTTAACTCCCATGTAGAACTTGATCTTGGGCTCCGTTCCGGAAGGACGTACGCAGCACCAGGAATTGTTGTCCAGATCGAAATAGAGCACATCGGAGGTGGGAAGACCTGTCTTCTTTTCCTCTCCCGTCTCCATATTCAGGGCCTTATCCGCCTTGTAATCCCTGAATTCCTTTACGGCGAGACCGGCGAATTCCTTAGGAGGATTATTCCTTATCCTCTCCATTATCCCCTTGATCTCCTTAGCGCCGTCGATACCCTTAAGGGTAACTGTATGTATTCCTTCACGGTAATATCCGTACTTCTTATAGATCTCAACCATCTGATCCCATACGGTGATGCCGTTCTTCTTGCACCATGCCGCCACTTCCGCAAGACACATTACCGCATCGACTGCGTCCTTATCCCTTGCGTGGGTCCCGACCAGACAGCCATAGGATTCTTCATAGCCGAATACATATTCATAGCTGTTCTGCTCTTCAAACCACTTGATCTGCTCGCCGATATACTTGAATCCGGTAAGCACTTCTATAAGCTTCTGCTCATACTCCGCAGCTATGGGATCTATCATATTTGAGGAAACTATGGTCTTTATAACAGCACCGTTCTTCGGAAGTTTTCCCGCTGCCTTGAGTTCCCTTATGCGGTATTCCGCGATCAGTATTCCGGACATATTTCCGGTGAAGGGGATATATTCTCCCGTTGCGGAATCCTTTGCATAGATTCCCAGCCTGTCCGCATCGGGATCCGTAGCCATAACTATGTCCGCATCCTTTTCCTTTGCAAGCTTAAGCGCTAAGGTAAAGGCCTTTGGGTCTTCCGGATTGGGGTAATCCAGAGTGGTGAAATCCGGATCCGGCAGCTCCTGCTCTGGAACCACAAATACATTCTCAAATCCAAGCTCTTTCAGCACTCTTCTTACCGGCACATTTCCGGTGCCATGGAAGGGTGAGTAAACGATCTTTATATCCTTTGACATCTCCTTTATGATGTCGGGATGGATGATAAGCTTCTTTAATTCCGCTATATATGCATCATCTAAGTCACTGCCGATCACATTATAGAGGCCTGCTTTCTTAGCCTCCTCCATATCCATGGTCTTCGCCTCGCTGAAGTCCTTAATGGCAGCTACTTCCTTAACGATATCCGTATCCCTGGGGGAAGTCACCTGGGCACCGTCCTCCCAGTATGCCTTGTATCCGTTATACTCAGGGGGATTGTGGCTTGCAGTGATCACGATACCTGCTGTGCACTTTAGGTATCTGATGGCGAAAGAAAGCTCGGGTGTAGGCCGGAGAGAATCAAACACATAGGCCTTTATCCCGTTGGCTGCAAGACAGAGAGCCGCAACATCCGCAAATTCAGGGGACATCCTTCTGCAGTCATATGCTATGGCCACGCCCTTGTCTCCTGTGCCCTCTTTCAGAATATAATTTGCCAATCCCTGGGTCGCACGCCTTACAGTATAAATATTCATGCGGTTGGTACCCGCTCCGATGATACCCCTCAAGCCTCCGGTACCGAATTCCAGATCCTTATAGAACCTCTCCTGGATCTCGGTCTCGTCATTGCCGATGGCCTTCAGCTCATTCCTGGTATCTTCGTCAAAATAAGGGTCGCTTAACCAGTACTCATAATTCTTTCTGTAATCGTCCATCCTGATCCCTCCTTAAGTTAAAAATCATTAAATATGATTATACCACATTCATTACCATTTACGAAGATTTATATTTACAGGGCGGACGGCGGTGTATTTCCAAAGCTTAACCCCTTTGTCGGAACCGCCGACGAGATATGCCGCCTACTGCGGTTTGGCACGCAGGATAAGAACAAATCCTACGTGAATGTCCTGTGTGCCTAACCGCAGTTGGCGGAGAGCTCGGCGTAGCGCGTTCCGCGGGGTTTGCTTTGGAAATACACCGCCGTCCGCCCACGCAAAATGTATAGCTACTCCACCATTGGGGCGGGGCTGGCGTTCAGGGTGTAGTTGCTGTAGTCAAGGGAAAAGTTGGGGTTGTAGTAGGGGTCCCCTGCTTCCAGGTCCGCTTTCCACTTTTCCCTGAAGTGCGCCGCCTCGGCGTCGTAGCGTTCAGCCCGCTTACTGTCAGAGCCGTCGGTGTCGTCACCTCTGGATCTGCTTTCGTAATGGAAGAGCTCGGAGAAAGGTGTGAACACGTTTAAGAGCCCCATGTGTCTAAGCTTCAGGCAGAAATCTACATCATTCAACGCCACTGCAAAACCTTCGTCGAAACCTCCGGCCTTATCAAAGTCACTTTTCTTCACCATGAGGCAGGCCCCGGTTACGGCGGTGACATCCTGGGCGTAGCAGAGCCTTCCCATGTAGCCTAAGTTTTCCCTGTGAAGTTTGTAATGGGTGTGGCCTGCAGTCCTGTGGGCTCCGAGTCCCAGCACTATGCCCGCATGCTGAATGGTGTTGTCATCATAATAGAGTTTGCAGCCCACAGCTCCCACATCTTCTCTCTGGGCGTACATCAAGAGGTTTTCTATCCAGTTACGGGTGATGACCTCCGTATCGTTATTGAGTAAAAGCAGCATCTCTCCTTCAGCTGCTTTGGCACCGAAGTTAATAAGCTTTGAGAAATTGAAGCCCTCATCCTCTTTGGGCTCATACTTAAGGATCCGGGCAAAAGGCGCTTTTTCTATGGTCGCGTATAGTTCCTCCGTCTCCTTTTCGCTGCTGCCGTTCTCCACCACCAGTATCTCATAATTATCATAGGAGCTCCGGTTGACTATGGATTCAAAGCAGCGCTTTAAGTCAGAGGCGTGATCCTTATTGGGGATGATGATGCTGACCTTCGGGCGGGACACAAGGGCAAATCGTATCCGGAAAATAGTCTCAAAGGCCCTGGTGCTCTCTATCTCAAAGTCCTTAAAACCGCAGGATGTAAGATGGGCTGCCACCGCTCCCTTCGCGGCGTTTATGGCATAGTCCTTGGAATGTATATCCGCTGCCGTGGAACCCTGATGGCTTCTCCAGTAGTAGAATACCCCCGGGACATGGCGGATCTTCTTTGCCACGGCTGTAAGACGGAGTATCATATCGTGGTCCTGGCTGCCGTCAAATTCACTTCTGAAGCGGCCCGCCTTATCGGAAAGCTCCTTTGAGAACACAGAGAAATGACAGATATAGTTATTGGCCCTCAGGTTATCTATGGCGAAGTCCGGCTTGAAGTGCATGGTTATCATGTTGTTTATGCTGTTACCCTTGAAGGTGGCCTCGTCACAGTAAAGGAAATCAGCGCCGGTATCCTCTATCTCCCTCATGTAGCGGTAGAGGACTGAAGGGTGCAACAAGTCATCATGGTCAAAAAGCCCGATATAATCACCCTTTGCCAGGTCGAAACACACATTGGTATTACCGGAGATCCCCAGGTTCTTTTCCAGTTTCTTATACTTTATGCGGCTTTCCCCCGCTGCATTGGTCTTTTTGTCGCTCTCCATATATTCCTTTATGATCTCTGCAACATATCCGTGCTCATCATCGGAACCGTCCGCTATGCAGAGCTCCCATCCGGAATAGGTCTGGTTCGTGACACTCTCTATCATCTCCCGGAGGAATTTCTCCGGGGTATTGAAAACAGGCACAAGGATACTTACCACATGCCTTTCCTTAAATGCATAAAGGCTCTCTTCCTTACGCCGTTCCGTATCGGGAAAGCTCATGGTGCCGTGGAGCTTATAGGCCTGCATCTCGATCCTCTTGCTCTTAAGCTTCCGCACAAATTCGCTGAAGCTCCCGAGACGCCTTATCCTCTCCTTCGCAGCCACGCCCCTTGCGTACACATTGCGGAAAGGCTTGATGAGCTTAAAGAGCTTACTGTTCTTAAGGGTATCAAGCTTTTCCTTCATTTCGGAATTGTCCGCTTCCACCCTCACAAGTTCCTCTGTCAGCCGCTCATTCTTCAGTTTTTCCTGTTCATACAGGTCCTTATAATATGAATCAAGGCTCATACTTTTTTATATATCCTTTTATCTTCCCGAAAATACCTTTTTTCGTCAGTACTATCGCAACATTTTCTTTACCGGTATCGTTCTCAAAACAGTCGGAGCTTATCTTTACGGAAAAACCGGATAACAGCAGATCCTTCTCTCCGGGAAAGACTTCAGGCACGTCCTCCCTCACGGTCCTGCCCGCTTTGAAAAGATACTCCCGGCCGCCGTCCTCTATAAGCACCGAAACATCATATAAAAATCCCGGCTCCCCCTTTACGAAAGCCCAGCCGCTTATCTCAAGGAAATCTTCATTCCCCTGGGCGTCGGAGAATCTTTTCCCGAAAAAATCCAGGCTCCATAAGACCTTTTTGCCCTTGGGGTCATTTTTGAACCTGTAACCCCGGCCCCCCGGTCCATTCCGGTAGAAGGGCACCCTGTCCTCAGATGAGGGCATGTTCACACTGTAGTCGAGGCCTGTGTCCGTAAGATTCCTGCTGTACCAGGGATCCCCGTCTTTAAGGAGATCTTCGTATTTTTTTAAGCAGCGCTCCCTTTCATCCTTAAGCCTCAGGTTTTTCTCCCGGTCAAGCTTATCGCTCTGCCTTGAAAGGCTCTCATGATGGATAAGGGAAATGTCGTTTAAGCAGACATTGTAATAGCCTTTCTTAATAAGGCCGCAGCAGAGATCCATATCCGTGTAGGCTACGGCAAAGCTTTCGTCGAATCCCCTAACCTCTTCAAATTTCCTCCGCTCTACCATAAGGGCTGCGCCGGTCACCGCAAGTACATTTATCTTTCTCCGGTTAACGCTGCGGTAATAAGTCTTTTCGTCATCATAGCCCGCGAGCTTATGGCTGGCGCCGCTCCGTAGAAGAGTAATGCCGCAGTGCTGTATCTTCTTTCCTCCGGGATAGAGGAGCTTTAGTCCCACCGCTCCGGTACTCTCCCCGGCAGCCTCCCTTATCATGGGAAGAAGAAAGGCTGTATTTTCCGGCACTTCTATATCGTCATTTAAGAACAGGAGAAAAGGAAAATGGGTAAGTTCCGCTCCCCTGTTGCAAAGGGCGGAATAGATGAATTCTCTCTCCTCCCTCACATAGGTAAACTTAAAACTCTCCGCCAGTTCCCTGTATTTATCCGTGTTATCTTCGCTGCTGCCGTTATCGATGACTATGCACTCTGTCCGTATTCCTTCAGCAGCAGAGGCCCTCATGAGCCCTTCCACACAGGTTTTTAAGATATCCGGATGGTCCTTTGACAGGATCACTGTAGAAACCCCGGCGTCTTCGGGCGTCTCACGGGACAGCATCTCTCCCTCGGCATAATCATAATCCCTGTGGCCCGCTGTATGACAGAGAACTTCCGGGATATGCAGGGGCTTTTCAGCCTTTAAGCCGCATTCCCTTAGGAATCCAAGACTGCCTCTTTCATATTTCCCCTCTGCGGACACCTTCTCCGCAAGGCTGTCCGCCACTATGGTAAGCCCTCCGGGATAATAAAAACTCCTTAAGGTATCCGGAGAATAGTCCGGCTTAAAATAGGGATCATGACGCCTTCCGTCACTGTCTCTTTCGTCTTCATCCGTATATATGAAGTCGAAACCCTTTTCAAAGGCTCCGTATTCCCTTAAGGCAGGCATGAGACCGCCGTCAGCAACACAGTCACTGTCGGAAAAAAGGCTGTAACCCTCAGGGATTAAAAGTTCCTCCGGTTCACGCCTTATCTCCTTTTCCCGGATCCATGACTTATAGGGATCTGCGTATTCCTCTGAAATTATCTTATATTCTTCTTTTGTCATCTTCAGCTGAGGGTCATGGAAATGAATTCCGGTCTGCTGCCCTTTAAGAGATGCTTGAATCCCGAACCCTTATTGTCTATGGGCATGGCAAATTCAAAGGCTAAGGGTCCGAAAAACCTCTCATCCAGGGTACTTATATGGTATTCCATGTGAAGCCTTGTCTGGGGGATCACATCCTCAAGTATCAGCTGGGAATCATCCGTATCATAGATGATCACATTCCCGGTGATGCCGGTACCGTTTATCAGGCACTCCTTCACCGCTTCCCCGTTTAAGGTCAGTTTCTCCACCTTTATAAAACACTTATAATCCGCCGGATCTATCCTCAAAGCCACGCAGTCATCCGGGATCACCATATCGAACATTATCCTGTCCTCATAATCCCGCTCCGCATTGATTATGACTGAATCCTCCTGATGCCAGCCAAGGCCCCTGTCAAAATATATCCTGGGTCTTTCGGGACGTTTTAAGAGCCTTGATTTGATAAGGGTTTCCTCGAGCTGTATATTATTCCCGCCAAAGAGGGAGTACATTCCTGCGAGAGATATATGCCGTCCTGCGATATGCCGCTGGAAAGCCTGCTCCATCTCGTAGAAGATCCCCATGAGATCCGCGTCTATCCCCACCTTCTGGTAGATGCCGTTGAATTCCTCGGGCTCATTCATCCCAAGGGATGAGAGGAAATAGCTTATGGCCCTGAATATGACGAAATCCACGGGAACGGGGAAATCGAAAGCCCATTCGTAATCTATTATGTTCCAGCCGTTTAAGAAGATAAGGTTTGAAAAGACCATGTCCACATCCGTGATCTCCATGCTCTTTAAGTTCCCGGGAAGGGAGGTAACTCCGAATACTTCGGCAAATTCCCTGGTGGCCCAGAAATCCCTGGTGGCGGTCTTTCTCACGGTCTGGGAGAAATTCACCACTGCCTTAACGCATTCATCGCCCCTGCCGGCGATAAGAAGCCTTTTAAGCTCCTCATCCATGCTACGTCCGTCGATATAGTCGAATTCCAGATATGCAAACTCCCCAAAGGGATCATATACCTTCTGCACCGGACAGGGCCGGAAGCTGGTATTCTTAAACTCATCCCTGATTCCTTCATAGGCCTCGGCCATCCTTAAGAGATGGGGCACGGCTTCCCTGGTAAAGGGGATCTTTTCCACCATGGTCTTATGGTTTCCGTCCACGGTGATATCTGTCCTTATCTGATACTGGGGATCCCGTTCCGTGGAATGCTTGGAATAAACGGGATGGCGCTCCATCATACTCTCGATCCTGTTTTCCTTCTGCAATACCATCAGGAAGGAATTGGAGAAGAAGGGGAAGTAGCCGTCCCTCAATGCCTCATCAAAAGCTGAACCCTCGTCAAAAAGGGTTATCCTCTCTCCGTCAAAGTTTCTTTCATTCTCATTGAACTCTCCCTTTACGGGGAGCCTGTCATCGGAATAGATGGTGACGGGAAGCTTGTAATCGGGATAGGGATAATAGAATTTATACTCATACCCGGCCTTATGGGCTATGCGGATAAGCCTGTTCCTTGAAAAGGTGCATACCCCTCCTCCGTGGGTATAGCCCTCTATATTGTCATAGTAACGCCCTGTGTGGTCTTCCCTGCATCCGGCGAAATACTTCATGCCGTATTTATTCTCAATGGCTATGAGGATCTGACCACCCTGCGCTAAATGGGGTGCAAGAAGGGTGAGGATCTCGTTAAAGGGATCCGCTGCATCGATATATGAAGGAGCGTATTCTAAAACGCCGATAAGCAGTATATAATCATAATCATCATCCAGCTTCTTCTCTATATCCTGGAAGTTTCCCACACGGATGTCGATGTTGTCATGATCCCTGTTCCGGAATGCGTTTATAAGACTCCGCTTGTAGCTTAATTCCACGCAGGTAACATGTCCCGCCTTCTTAGCCACAGTGGAAGTGATGGCTCCGCAGCCCGCGCCTATCTCCAGCAACTTCTGCTCCCTCTTAAAGGGAAAGAAATCCACGATATTTCCCCTCATGTGGGAAAGGTGGTAGAGCAGGCTCCAGCGCTGCTCTGCAGCGATAAGCCGGTTGAACTCCGATTCATTATGTTCTTTTACTATTTCAAGAAGCCTGTCTTCTTCCGCACCTTCCGAATAACGGTCGTCTCCCCGGTATTCGCTGAGGTCCAGTATGACTTCTCCTATTCTTTCAATGTTTTCACCCATATCCGTATCTGTCTCCGACATCGGCCAAGTTTTAAGGCCTTTTCAGTTCTCTCCTGTATAACGGCTCTTTTCAACAGTAGTCTCCATACCCATATCATAATAACCTGTAGTATCCTTGGAGGATATGCAGTTGATGCTGAATACGTCATACATCCTGTGATATACCGTAAATTCTCCGTTCCTGTATCCCACTAACCCCAGTGAAATAAGATATTCTCCGCCCTGCAGGGACATATCCTGCGTAAAGGTGGCAGTCAGTATGTCATCTGCCTCCGGCTCCCCGGTATCGATCTTTTCAAACATGGTATTGGTACCGGTTATCTCAACCCCCATCCTGTTCTTAAAGGACACCGCGATAATGGGCTGGGATATCCTCTCATGGAAATGGCACTTTACCCTTATGGAAAAGCTGTCACCCTTTATGATGGTATTTGTTATCTGACCGCTGTTATCTATGCAGCAGAAATCAATGATATCCGCCAGGCCGTTCCCGTAGCTGTCAAAGGAGGGGTTTAAGCTGAGCTTATCCTGCCATCTCTTTTTCCCTTCTCCCGCTTCCCTGTTGCGGTTAAGGCTCTCCTGCCGGTCTGAAGGATCCTGATCCAGCTGGTGCACCAGAACCTTTTTATACATATCTATGATCTCTTTCGGCGCGCCTTCGGCGATCTTCCTTCCCCGGTCCAGAAGCACCACCCTGTCACAGTACTTGCTTATGCTGGACAGGTCGTGGCTTACAAAGAGTATGGTCTTTCCGGCCTTCCTGAATTCCTCAAACTTATGATAGCATTTGTTCTGGAAGAACACATCCCCCACGGAGAGGGCTTCATCCACAATGAGGATCTCCGGGTCGATATTTATGGCCACCGCAAAGGCCAGCCTTACAAACATACCGCTGGAATAGGTCTTTACCTGCTGGTAGGCAAAATCCCCTATGTCCGCGAAGTCAAGTATGTCATTTAGTTTGCTGTCTATCTCTGCCTTGGAAAAACCGGTCATGGTGCCGTTTAAGTAAATATTTTCTATCCCGGTGAATTCCATATTGAATCCGGCTCCCAGCTCCAGCAGGGCTGAGATCCTGCCGTTTATGGAAACGCTGCCGGAACTGGGAGTAAGCACCCCGGTTATTATCTTTAACAGGGTAGACTTTCCGGAACCGTTGGTACCGATTATACCCACAGTCTCTCCCTGCTTTACGTTCAGGGCCACATCCTTCAGGGCATAGTGCTCGCGATACAGCTGCTTTCTGGTAAGCCCCAGGGCGTCCCTTACCCTGTCCCGCTGCCGGTCGTAAAGCTTATATATCTTATTCAGATGTTCTACGCTTATAGCTGTTTCCATTATCCTTTTCCTCTTGGAACGTCGTTTTTCTGAACGGCCGCTCTACAGAACATCCGCAAAATGCACCTTAAGTCTCTTAAATACCAGGGCGCCGAATAAGAACATCACCGTGGAAAAGATCCAGAAATATGCGGTGGAATAAAAGTGCTCCCAGAACCACATCTTATCCAAAAGCGCCATCCTGTATCCGTCTACCACATAATAGACGGGATTCAGCTTAAATAAAACCTGGAAAGGCCTCGGCAGCGCCTCTATATGCCACATGATAGGCGTGATCCACACTCCCACCTGAAGAACTATGCTTATTATCTGTCCTAAATCCCTGAAGAACACCACTATGGAACAGGTCACGTAGCTTAAGCCCAGCACCAGGAAAAAGACACAGAAGGTGAAATAGGGAAGCTGCAGCCAGTAAACAGTGGGATAATACCCGCAGCCTATAAGAAGGACGCAGGCCACCAGAGTAAGGAATACGTGGATAAAAAGGGCACTTATGACCTTGATTATGGGAAGGATGCTGATCTTGAATACCACCTTTTTTACCAGGAACTGATATGAAAGCAGCGCGCTGGTACCCTGTCCCCAGGCGTCAGAGAAAAAGAACCAGGGGGTTATGCCCGCAATGAGCCAGAGCACAAAGGGATAGGTGGTCTCCCCGGTTATGTCGGTCCTGGCGCCTACGGAAAAGACGAACCAATAAACAAGCACCGTGACCACAGGCTGTACAAAGGCCCAGAAGATACCTAAATAGGAGCCTGCATACTTGGACTTGAAATCATTCAGGGAAAGTTTCCAGATAAGCTCCCTGTTTTCATAGAGCTCAATGGGCAGGGACACTATCCTGTCATAGCCTAAGATAAAGCCAATAAGAGCCGCGTTCAGTATACAGCAGGAGATCACTTTTTTAAGTATCTCCTGCATAGGATCCGCAAGCTCATTGGTATGGAAAATGATATAGGCATTCCCGACAGCGACGATGATCACTGCCGCTATTATCACATTTTTCCTGTATTTAGCTAAACTGGACTCTGAAATCCTGCCAGTTCCTGTCTCTGTCATTGATGTTCATATCCTCCGGTCTAATCTCATCAGGCCAAACTATCCCTATGTCCGGGTCATTGAACCTCAGCCCCCCGTCATCTCCGGGATGGAAGAAATCATCACATTTATAAACAAATTCCGCTGTATCGGATAATACTAAAAAGCCGTGGGCAAAGTTCCTGGGGATATAGAGCATCTTCTTATTTTCGCTGGAAAGCTCCACCCCGAACCATTTTCCGAAGGTTTCCGATCCCTTTCTCAGATCCACCGCCACGTCATATACCCTGCCCTTTATCACCCGGACAAGCTTGGCCTGGGGATGGTTTATCTGGAAGTGCATACCACGGAGCACACCCTTTACCGAGGAGGACTGATTATCCTGTACAAATTCCTGGGATATGCCCGCTTCGGTAAACTGATCCTTTCTGTAGGTCTCCATGAAGTATCCCCTTTCATCTCCGAATACCTCAGGGATCAGCACCTTAATTCCTTCAATTTCGCAAGTCTCAACTCTTATCTGTCCCATTACCTGAAATATACTCCTTTCCGCCGGAGGCTGTCCTTCCGGGAAGATCCCGGAACCGGATGCAGTCCTCACAGTGATATATTTAAGTCCAGATCCACATATCCTTCTATGCCTTCCACATGGCCTTTGGAAGAATACTGCCATGCGTCGTATTTTCCTTCATAGGTCGGCCTTTCCACCTTGTACTGGGCAAGCCAGATGGGGAAATCCGATATCTCATCCGCATTGATGTAGGAAGTGAGCCACTTTTTATTGGCATAAACCCCTGCGCTGTAGCCCTTTCCCTCAAGAGTCTCCACAAAGGCCCTGATATTAGCGGTCCTCTGATCCTTTGCCACCAGGTCCCCTCTTCCCCCTGCGGATTCCACGTCTAAGAATACCGGAAGGTCTAAATCCTCCTTCGGGCAGAGGGCGCAGACCATGCTGGCCTCCTCAACGGCCTCGGTCTCATTTAAGGCCTGGGTGAAGAAATACACTCCGGTCTTAAGTCCCGCTTCCCTTGCACCCTTTATATTCCTTTCATAATAGGGATCCTCCACCAGGGAGCCTGTGCTGGAACCTCTGTATCCCAGCCTTATGATGGCATATTCTATGCCGGAAGCCTTTACCTTTTCCCAGTCTATATCCCTGTTATACTTGGAGACATCTATACCTATGGTGCCGCTTTCAAGCTCTATCTTTCCTTCATTTAAGAGCTTTCCGTCGTCCTCTTCACCGAGGTCCGCAGTGTCCTCGCTAGCCACATCTATCTCATCTTCAGTACGGATAAGGGTCCGTATATAGGCCACTGTCTGGTAGGTGATACTGCTCCTTACCGTAAGGCTGGATTCGTTTTCGGGAGTAATATATCCCTCTATGGGTTTCAACCGGACCTTATACTTTCCACCCGGAAGGTCTGTGGCGGAAATGACGCCGTCCATGTCGCTGTCCTCGTATTCCAGCACACTTCCGTCTTTTATGATCTCTGTCCTGAAGGGAACCCCCGTAACCAGGGCACCATCATTCGTGATCATTATCTTAAGGTCTTTATTCACAGAGGAAAGGAGCATCTCCACATGGGGCCATCCGCTTGTCTCCGGCTCTTTCCCCGCTCCTGCCTCCTCTTTATCCTCTTCCCTTATCTTATCCCCAGCCTTAATTAATCCGGCGTCCTTTATATCCTTAAATTCCTCGCTGCTTTCGGTAACTTCCTCAACAGCAGCTGCGCTTTCCCCATCTCCCGGGCTTTTTTCACTGCCGGGAAACTTAAGGAGAAATACAAAGAAAGCGGCCACAACCAGTATTGCGGCTGCGACCGCGATTATCCGGAAATGCTTAAAGCCCATTTGCAATATCTACCAGATACTGCCCGTAAGCAGTTTTCTGCAGAGGTTCCGAGAGCTTTAAGAGCTGATCCCTGTCGATAAAGCCTCTCTTATACGCGATCTCCTCGATACAGGAAATATAGAGTCCCTGTCTCTTCTGGAAGGCCGCCACAAAGTCCGCCGCATCAAGAAGGGAATCGTGGCTTCCGGTATCAAGCCAGGCAAAACCTCTGCCCAAAGTTTCCACATAGAGGTCACCCCGGCGGAGATACTCATTATTCACCGAAGTGATCTCCAGCTCTCCTCTTGCCGAGGGTTTAACGTTGGCCGCAATATCCACCACGTCGTTATCGTAAAAATAGAGGCCTGGAACTGCATATTTGGACTTCGGATGTTCGGGCTTTTCCTCAATAGAAACCGCCCTTCCCTCGCTGTCAAATTCCACTACGCCGTATTCTTTGGGGTTCTTCACGTAATAGCCGAAGATAGTGGCGCCCTTTTCCCTTGCAGCCGCTGCCTTCAGCACCTTTGAAAAGCTCTGTCCGTAGAATATGTTATCCCCAAGGACCATGGCTACCCTGTCATTCCCGATAAAATCGGCGCCTATGATAAAGGCCTCCGCAAGGCCGTTGGGCGCTGCCTGTACCTTATAAGAGAAATTAAGTCCAAGTTCCGATCCGTCCCCGAAGAGCTCCTGAAAAGCCGGCAGATCCCTCTCCGTTGAAATGATGAGTATATCCCTTATCCCCGCTAACATCAGGGCTGATAAGGGGTAATAGATCATGGGTTTGTCATATACCGGCATCATCTGCTTTGAGACTGCCTTTGTAAGGGGATAGAGCCTTGTGCCGGAACCGCCGGCAAGTATTATTCCTTTCATACTGATCCTTTACCTCCCGGCATACATCTTTTCATAATAGGACTGGTAGTCGCCGCTGGTCACATGAGCCATCCACTCTTCGTGGGCAAGATACCACTCAATGGTCTTCCTGATGCCGTCCTCAAAGCGGGTTTCCGGCTCCCAGGAAAGCTCCGCCTTTATCTTGTCCGGAGCAATGGCGTAGCGCCTGTCATGTCCCTTCCTGTCAGTAACATGCTTTATCAGATCCTCGCTGATATTCTTCTTCCTCTCATCACTGTCGGGAAGTATCTCCCTTAAGGTATCGAGGATAATATGTATGATCTGGATATTCTCTTTTTCATTGTGGCCGCCGATATTATACTTCTCACCGATACGTCCGCCCTTAAGCACCATGTCAATGCCCTTGCAGTGGTCATCCACATAGAGCCAGTCCCTTACATTCTTTCCGTCTCCGTAAACCGGCAGATCTTTACCGTGGAGCGCATTGTTTATCATAAGGGGGATAAGCTTCTCCGGGAACTGATACGGCCCGTAGTTATTGGAGCAGTTGGTAATAACCGCAGGGAACTTATAGGTATCCACATAAGCCTTAACAAGGAAATCGGAGGACGCCTTGCTGGCCGAATAAGGGCTGTGGGGAGAATAGGGGGTATCCTCATAGAAATAATCCTCGGGATCATCAAGGGAACCGTACACCTCATCCGTGGAAACATGGAGGAATCTCTTTCCCTCTTTATATCCATCCTCTGTCTCCCAGGCTTCCTTTGCGGCATTCAGCATCACAAGGGTGCCAAGGACATTGGTCTCCACAAAGATCTCAGGATTTTCAATGCTTCTGTCCACATGGCTCTCCGCAGCGAAATTCACCACGAAGTCAATATCGTTCTCCTTAAAGACCTTCTTTATGGCCTCCCTGTCACGGATATCCGCCTTTACGAACTTATAGTCATATTTCTCTTCGACACCGCTTAAGTTCTCAAGATTACCGGCATAGGTCAGGGAATCCACATTAATTATCCGTATATCATTGCCGTATTTCCCAAACATGTAATGTATGAAATTAGAGCCGATAAATCCGGCGCCGCCGGTCACAAGGTATGTTTTCACTTCTTTTCCTCCTGAGGATTTTCTCAAAAATTCCGACTTTCTATTATACTATATTCCCTGCACCCCCGTCAAAATCGGGGAAATTACTCAAAACTCTTCTCTCTTGCCATGGCGGCGAAGCGGGCAGCGTTTTCGCGGTCTCCCTGGATCACGTATGAGATGTGGAGCCCAAGGAAGGGATAGGAATCATGGTAGCGGATATTCAGCAGAGGCTCAGTCTCAAAGGCTGCGTTATAGTACCACATGCAGGCCTCGCCGTAATTACGCTTGCCGCGGTAGTATTCCCCCAGCTCAAATACAGCTTCGGAGGGGGTGTTGTTGGAGCCCATGGCACGGCCTGCAGCAAGGAGCATGAGGGACGGATCGTCCATAAGTCTCGCGCACTTGATAACTACGCAGGAGTCCATGAGGACCAGTTCCTCGGTGGTATCCGTATCCATTTTATGTCTGAAGAAATCAAGGGCTTCCAGGAAATCCTCGTCCGTTCCCGAAACGAAAAGCTCTCTGGCATACATCTTTGTAAGGCGTTCGGACATATCTCCCTGCTTCGCTATGATCTTTTTGAAGATGGAAAAATCCCTGCTGCTGTGTCCGGAAGCCGCACAGTGCTTTATCTCAATGTCGCTGTCATATACAACAGGATCCAGCCTTACAGCCTCGTGGAGAGGATCCTCCCAGTGAAGAGTCCTTATCCTCTTATAGAGCTTGGGCCGGAGTTCTTTATCGAAATTGTAGGTGGTGTTTCCGGAAAGCTGGTTTGTATAGTACATCTGCACTATATCGATCTCCGGCAGCATTGCCTCCTTAAGGACTCTGAATTTAGCCACATTCTCTTCACTCATTACCTCGTCGGCATCAGCGGAATAGATATAATCACCGGTGGCAAAGGAAAAGGCGAAATTCCTCGCCGCAGAGAAATCGTCGTCCCACTCAAAGTCATACACCTTATCCGTGTATTCCCGGGCGATCTCCTTTGTCCTGTCCGTGGACCCGGTATCAACAATGATGATCTCATCCATCAGATCCTTAATGGGATCCAGACAGTTTCTAAGCATTTCCTCTTCGTTCTTTACTATCATGCACAGACTGAATGTTGTTGATCCGTTTCCTTCCATGGGCGCTATTCCTCCTTGTTCTCTTCATCTTCCTTGTTCAAGGTGTCCGGGTAAGTATCCGTGGGCAGGTCGAAGTTTACGGCCTGTCCGTATAAGATATCCATGAGTTCCTCAACGTTCTCCTCTGTAACATACATGCCATAGCCCTGCTCTAAAAGCTCCGGATCCCCTTTATCGTTGTAGATCCGGTCAATGATCTGGTCCGCCACCTCCGGTGAAAAATGGCTGGTCTCATAGTAATTGGACATATCTAAGGTCACATTGTTAAAGCCGCTGAAATTCCAGTAGGGCGTGACTTTGGCAAGCTTTTTTAAGAACGGTATGTAGCCGTTTGCAATGTCTTTTGCATAAGTATATCCGTTTACGGGATTAGTGAAAACCCTTAATTTAATGCCGTTTTCCCTGCAGATCTCCACTATCTCCCCAATCTCATCAAGGCTTTCTTCCCTGGGGTAATAATAATCGGACCAGGTGGGATCCAGCTTGTCATAGTGGAAATCCGGCTCGATGCTTAAGTTTTCAGTGCCGGTCTCCAAAAGCCTGGCACCGTATCCCGGATCCGTGTTCTTATGCTTCATGATAACTTCGATGGACTGGGAAAGGGTAACCAGATCTAAATATGAAAGATAGAAACCCGCCTTGTCAGATAAGCTCCCGTCCCAGGGGAAGGCCTTCCTGTAAAGCTGGTCGCTGTGGAAATCCGGATCCACGAAATAGGAGATATCGTCCACTCCCATGGTGATATTTTTTATCTTTACTCCACGGTCAAGCAAGTCCTTGATGTTCTGCAGGTGTTCTCCCGGCAGTCCCTCGGAGTAGGCCATATCGTAGTATTTACCGTCATTCATTTTGGACACATCGAAGAATCCCGCCCTGGAGGAACCAAAGAGGAAGGAATCAAACTTATCCTTATTGTTTAAGATGTTCATCATCTTCACATAGCTCTTATTGGGCTCTACACCATTATTCCTGATATGATTCCAGTGAAAAATGTTATAGGGATCTAACCCCACCCCAAGGGGGAGGAAGAGGACCGAAAGTATCAATATGAAGATGACACATTTCTTAATAAATCGTTTCATTACCGCTACCGTTTCCCTTATTGAAAGCCGCTGTGTTTTATCCGCGCTGATGTAGCTTCAATAAGGTCAGAAATTAAAGTAAATGAACTGCTGCGTGGTGCCGCCGTGCAGCTTGTTTATTATTATCAGGGTGGTTAGTCCCACATATATAAGCCAGCGTAGAGGCAGCTTCCAGCGGGACATCTCCTTCGGTATATCGTGTTTCAGCGAGAAATAATCATATATCATAAGCACCAGTATCGCCGCTAATAATTTCCATAGGCCGAAGGTGGTGATCAGCATATCCACAGTCATCTTTTTCCATGCATTTGCAAAGTGGAGTATCACACCGTTATGAAGATGGGTGACTATAAAGAAGGCGTCGGATATGGAATCCGCCCGGAAAAAGATCCAGGCAATATCCACCAGGGCGAAGGTAAGGAGGGTATGGAATATGACAGAAAGCCTGCCCGGAGCCTTCTTCTCCTTATCTTCGCCAAATTTATCCCTGAACACGTCCTCTATCACCTGATAAACTCCGTGGAGCCCGCCCCAGAGAACGAAGGTCCAGTTTGCCCCGTGCCAGAGCCCGGACACCAGCATGGTGATAATAAGGTTTATGCGCTTTCTTATCTTTCCCTTTCTGCTGCCTCCCAGGGGGATATACACATAATCCCTGAACCAGGTGGAAAGGGAGATATGCCATCTGGACCAGAATTCCCTTACGGAAGAAGAGAAATAGGGGCTCTTAAAGTTCTGCATAAGCTCGATATTAAAAAGCCTGGCTGTTCCTATGGCTATATCCGAATAACCGGAAAAGTCGCAGTATATCTGGAAAGTGTACATGACGGAGGCCATGATGAAGGTCATGCCGAAATAGTAAGGCACATTCCCGAAGATCAGATCCACATATTTCGCCAGGGCATCGGAGATGACCAGCTTCTTAAAATAGCCCCAGAGCATCATTCTTAGGCCCGATACTGCCACATCATAGTCAAATTTTTTTTCGCAGTCCAGCTGCCACATAAGCTCATCTGTCCTGCCTATGGGACCTGCTATTATCTGGGGAAAGAATGAAACATAGAGGGCAAAGCGGGCAAAACTCTCCTGAGGTTTGCTCTTACCCTTGTAGACATCAATAAGATAGCTGGTGGACTGGAAGGTGTAAAATGAAATGCCCACCGGCATAAGGAGATTCAAAAGATGGGGTTCGATATTGAAAGAGAAAAGATTCATGAGCCCCACTATGCTGTTTGCGGCAAAATTATAGTATTTGAAAAAGATCAGGAGCCCAAAGCATATAAAAAGCGTAACGACCAGCACGCCCTTCTTGAAGGCGCCCTGGTCCGGATCAGTCCTGTCGATTATAAGGGACGCTCCCCATACCACAAGGCTTGTAGCCAGCAGCAGTAATACATATCTGGGGCTTGCCGCCATGTAGAAATAGTAGCTTATGAGGAGCAGCACTATCCATCTTGTCTTCTGCGGCGCTATCCAGTAGAGGATAAAAGCCACCGGCAGAAATATGAGGAAGGCAAGAGAATTAAACAGCATTATTCCTCAACCTCGTTCCGATCTTTCCGGCGATGGCATCCTCAATGGAACCTATGCCGGTTATAAGTACTTCCGCATCTCTCTTTGATGAGAGGAAATCTATAGCCGCCTCGATCTTGGGCTTCATGGTACCTTCACCGAACTGTCCTTCGGCAAGGAGCTTTTCCGCTTCCGCAACCGACAGCTCGTGTATGTCTTCCTCGTCCTCTTTTCCGAAGTTCTTCTTCACGCAGTCAACTCCGGTGAGGATTATAAGCCTGTCCGCATCCAGCTTCTTTGCGAGGAGAGACGCTATGCTGTCTTTTTCAATAACGGCACTGGCACCCTTAAGTACGCAGTTCTGCTCGATAACAGGTATACCGCCGCCACCTGCCGCGATCACTATCATTCCGGCATCAAAAAGGAGCCTTATGGCATCTATCTCAACTATTTCCAAGGGTTCCGGCGTAGCAACAACTCTTAAGTATCCCTTTCCCGGATCCTCCTTTGTATAGTTTCCCTTTCTCTCTTCCATGGCAGCTTCTTCCGCTGTCATGTGGCGTCCGATCACCTTTGAGGGATGATAGAAAGCGTCATCATAGGGGTCCACAGTAACCTGGGTCAGTACTGTAGCCACGTTCCTGCTTATGCCCCGGGAAAGGAGCTCGCTCTTCAGGGAATTCTGTATGTCGTAGCCCACATAGCCCTCGCTCATGGCCGAACAGACACACATGGCCGCCGGAGAATAATCGGGATATATCCTCCTGAGTTCCGTCATGGCCTTATGTATCATCGAGACCTGGGGACCGTTAGAATGGGTTATGGCCAGGGCATAGCCCTCCTCCGCCAGATCTGCCAGAGCCTTTGCCGTGAGCTTAACTGCATCCCACTGCTCTGCTGTTGTATATCCAAGGGCGTTATGCCCAAGAGAAACCACTGCGCGCTTGTTTTCCATAAAACCTCACAACTTCCAAATGTCTCTATTGTACTCTGTGATGGTGCGGTCGCTTGAGAAGAAACCTGCATTTGCGATATTTACAAGCATCATCCTCTGCCACTTATCCCTGTCTTCATAATCAGCGAAGATCCTGTCCTTAGCCTTGATATAATCCTCCAGATCAAGCAGGGTCATAAACCAGTCCTTATTTAAGAGCTCCTTATAAAGCCTCTCCAGGTTTTCCTTATTTCCAACCTTTAAGCACTGTGGAGAGATGATGAAATCAACTGCTTCCTTAACTACTTCGGACTCATCATAAATATCCTTTGAAACGTAATCTGCCTTTTCATAATGCTTTATTACCGTATCCGAATCGGCACCGAAAATGTAGATATTGTCATCTCCCACCAGATCGTGGATCTCCACATTGGCACCGTCATCCGTACCAAGGGTCACAGCACCGTTCAGCATGAATTTCATGTTTGAGGTACCGGAAGCCTCCTTGGATGCGAGAGAGATCTGCTCGGATATGTCGCAGGCAGGTATAAGCTTCTCAGCATAGGTAACGTTATAGTTGGTGACCATGACCACCTTCAGGTATTTGTTCACATCGGGATCATTATTGATGATCTCCTGCAGAACCAGGATAAGGTGGATTATATCCTTTGCGATAACATATGCCGGAGCGGCCTTTGCGCCGAAGATACAGCTTATGGGACGCTTCGGGATCTTTCCGCCCTTTATCTCCAGATACTTATGGATGATGTAGAGGGCGTTCATCTGCTGCCTCTTATACTCATGGAGACGCTTAACCTGTATATCAAAGATGGAATCCGTATCCAGATCTATGCCTTCACGGGCTTTGACAAATCTCTTAAGCTCTTCCTTATTGGTCTTCTTTATCTCCTTAAGTTCCCTTAATACTGCCGCGTCATCCTTACGGCTTAAGAGGTCCTTAAGCTTATCCGCATCTTTCCTGTAATCTGTTCCGATGGTCTTATCTAAGAATGCAGCCAGAGGCCTGTTGCACTTTAAGAGCCATCTTCTGAAGGTGACGCCATTGGTCTTATTATTGAACTTATCGGGATAGAGCTTATAGAAAACGTTCAACTCCGTGTTTTTAAGGATATCCGTATGTATTGCAGCCACGCCGTTTACGGAATAGCCGTAGTGGATATCGATATGAGCCATATGGACTCTCTTTTCATCATCGATGATCCATACCTTGCTCTGATCCTTATGCTGCTTCTTTATCCTGTTTGCCAGCTCCTTGATAATGGGAACCAGAACGGGAACCACCTTTTCCAGATAGGCAAGAGGCCACTTTTCCAGTGCTTCCGCCAGAATGGTGTGGTTGGTATATGCACAGGTCTTTGATACCACTGCAATGGCGTCATCCATGGTAAACTCTTCTTCCTGGGTGAGTATCCTTATGAGTTCGGGAATTACCATTGTGGGATGGGTATCATTTATCTGGATCGCAACATGCTTATGAAGGTCATAGAGGTCAAATCCCTTCTCCTTCATTTCATCTATGATAAGCCTTGCGCCGTTTGATACCATGAAGTACTGCTGATATATACGAAGGAGATTCCCCGCCTCATCGGAATCATCGGGATAGAGGAAGAGAGTCAGGTTCTTAAGCACATCGGTCTTATCAAAATCTATGCCGCTCTTAACCAGGGATTCATCTAAAGACTCCACATCAAAGAGATGCAGCTTATTTAAGCCCTTCTCATATCCGGCCACGTCTATGTCGTACATCCTTGACTTTACGGTCACATCACCGAATTTGATATCGTAGCTCACGTCCGTCTTATTGAGCCAGCAGCGGTCATTGATCCAGCCGTCCTTTTCCGCGGTCTGCAGATGATCCTTGAATACCTGCTTAAAGAGACCAAAGTGGTAATTTAAGCCTATGCCGGATCCGGGGAGACCAAGGGTGGCAATGGAATCCATAAAGCAGGCTGCAAGCCTTCCCAGTCCTCCGTTTCCCAGTGAGGGCTCCATTTCCTCATCTTCTATTTCCGTAAGGGATTTTCCGCTTTCCTTTAAGATCTCCTCCACCTCGTCATAGATACCGAGATTTATAAGGTTATTGGAGAGCAGCTTTCCGATAAGGAACTCGGCGGATATATAGTAAACCTTCCTGTCCCCGTCAGTTTCCTTTCTCTCTGAGAGCTGATCCTTTGTGAGCTGCAGCAGCACATGATAGAGCTCGTGAGAAGTGCACTGATGAATGGGCCTTCCGTAAAGTTTCCTTGCCAGTTTGTCAAAATCTGTCCTGATATCCATAATCCACCTTTTCCCTTTATAATATTTGCGACCTCTTATGGATCACATTATGATGTCTAAATAATTCAGCTGAATAAGCTGATGAGGCATTACAACCTGCCTGCCCTTTTCACCTTCCATCAGCCTTTTGGCCTCTTTAACAGCCGTATTTGCAATATCGTAGAAATCCTGCCTCACGGTATTCATCTGATGTCCCACATATCCCATCAGGGTTATGCCGTCGAAACCGCAGATAGGATGGAATACATCCAGCTCCTTCAGAGCGTACATGGCGCCTATTGCCATCAGGTCGGAAGCGCAGACTATCACGTCCTTGTCTTTTCCGGTGACCATTGCGATATTCCTGGCCTTTGACTCGGAGAAATCCCCGTATCTGATACTTAAGGAAACCCCCAGTTCCTCCGCAGCCTTCTTCATGCCCCTGGTCCTTTCGGCTGTCACATAGCTGCTTCCCTTTCCTGCTATGTAGAGCACCGACTGGGGACCGTGTCCCGGCTCCAACTTGCTTATATTTTCTGAGATGGTCTTCACCGCCACCTCGTACTGGGCTTCCGCGTTATCTATCCCTACAGAGGTGATGCTGTCTGTAACAAAGGGCGCATCCACCACAACAAAATAGAAATCTTCTTCATGGAGAAGATCCCTTATTACCCTGTCCTCCTGGGAAAGACCGAATATGATCACGCTCTGGACACCCTGGCTCCTTAAATATCTGGTGATGTCATCAGCGGTCATGCCTTCTATCATGCTGAAAAACACCGTCACGGCATCCATCCCCAGTTCCTTCGCGCAGTCAAGGGCGCCAAGCATATACTGCATGCACACCTGATCCGCCGCCTGGGTCTGCCTCATGGGGTCCATGAGGAGAGCCACCCTTCCGGAATGCTTGGAAGAAAGGGCAGCGGCAATGGAATTCGGGACATAATTCAATTCTTTTATTGCCTGATTGACTTTGAGCTTAGTTGCCTCGGTCACATTGGGGTAATTATTTAAGACCTTGGAAACCGTAGAGATAGCAACCCCTGCATGCTTTGCCACATCTTTGATAGAAACCATTAAAAATGAACTCCTGTTCCTGCCGTTTTGACCTTAGGTATTATTTTAACATTCGTTCCCTTTCAACGCAAGAACGGGTACGGCAAAGCTTTCTCCTGACCGGTTTAACGGTGTCCGCACCACTGCTGTCTTCTATATAAGAAAGAACCATATCGTCTATGAACTCGTGGATCGCTGACCTGACAGGCCTGGCCCCGAGTTTAGCGTTATATGACCTGTCACATAACAGCTTCACGGTGTCGTCGGTGACAACGGATCTTATTCTCTTTGCCGCTGTGCTGCTCACCCTGTCCAGATCCAGCCCTGTAACCTCTTTACTCAGGCATTCCCTTATTATTCCGGCATATACCGTTTTAGGAATGCTGTGGAAAGTATATCTGTGGGAAAAGCGGTTGATGAGCTCCGTATCAAAGTATCCGGAGAGGTCTGAAACCGACAGGCTCTCTGATACGTCCCCCGCTCCAAATCCGATACTTCCGGTCTTTTCAGTACATCCGGCATTGGTGGTGGCGATAATGATCGTTTTTGTAAAATCTATTTCCTTACCGAGATTCGTCACCATTACTCCCTCATCAAACACCGACATGAACAGCCTTTGAACCGACCTGTCACACTTCTCGAACTCATCAAGGAGAATGACCTGGTATGGATTGGTATCAAGGGCATCAAAAGGCAGTTCCCTGTTGCTGTCGGAACCTACATACCCCACAGGAGAACCTATTATCCGGTTTACGGATGCCGGGGTGTTATACTCCGCCATATTGAGTATTATGGGCTTTTCACCGATGTATTCCCTTGCTATGATCTTTGCCGCCTCACTTTTGCCGACTCCGGAAGGTCCGGCGAACAGAAATGTCAGCGGTCTGTCATGGGGCCTTAAATGCATGTCATACAGTTTTATGACTTTCGTAAGATCATCAAGGATATCATCCTGTCCCCGGATACTGCCAAGGGCAGTCCTGAAGGCTTTCTCATCGAACTCCTTTATCGAGCTGTTTCCTGAAGTGAGACGGAACGCCGTATCCTTCACAAGCTTTTCATCAAGTATTATCTTTCCGGTATCACTGCCCGGGGACCCTCCGGTCTGCAGCTCTATCACCTTTGACGCTATTGCTCTGTCCATGAGTGTCAGGGCATTATCAGGCCTATGGGAGCCCACACTGCAAAACTCATCGGCGGCCCTGACCAACATCCTGGCTGCAGCCTTATTAAAACCGATCTTTACGCCATAATGCTTTTCCATTCCTTTGACAGCACGGATGAGAATCTTTTCTGTCTGATCTTTGGTCAGCTCATCCACGAAAATCCTGGTAAATCTCCGGTTAAACGCCGGATCATCATCTATTTTCTTTACTTCCTGGGTTGTGGTTGCCGCTATCACCATGAACTTCCCGCGGCTTAGCGCAGGTTTCAGCATCTGCGCAACCTTTTTATAGGTCTCGCCTCCGAAGAGGATATGCACTTCATCAAGAAACAGGATGGCCTTATTCTCTTTGGATTCAAGATGATCTATCAGCTTCCTGACCTTCCGCTCAAGGTCCCCCACTAATCCGGTCCCGGATACAATATCAGACAGGCTGATGGAACACACGGTGTAGCCCTTAAGTTTATCGGGAATACTCTTGTCATTTCTCTTCAACCGCGCTGCAAGTTCCTCCACGATATTTGTCTTTCCGGATCCGGCGGGTCCTATAAGCATCGCATTGGGCTTGTTTCCGCTGATCAGAATAGCGCAGATCTCACGGATGATCTCATCACGGAACTGTGTCCCGCTATGTCTTTCTTTTCCCATATCCTGCAGGAGGCCGCCAATCTCGTCATATTCCACAAATTCCTCTTCCCATACGGGTTCGTAAAGAGAAGGATCTTCCTCTGCGTTATCGGGAACTTCGTTAGTATTGTTGTTGACCTTTTTAAGTTCTTCTGTCATGGTTATTCCTCCTTAGATTAAAAATAAAAAAAGACCGGGACGCAGTCTTCTGCATCCCGGCCGCCATTGGGTTCAGATTAAACAGTACCGTATCCCGGATTATACGGGCTGCGGGTTCTGAAGGTCATCCTCATCCCCGGAATAGGAATAAGGAGGGATCTTGTCCACCAGTATGGCCTTCTTACCGCTCTCAATGAAGTACTCCTTTGCCCTGTCAAGGGAGAGGATCTCTTCCGGAACTTTACCCGCTCTTGTACCGATAAATATGGCTGTTTCAAGATCATTGCAGCCCATGTAGATCAGGTGATCGCAGTTATTGATAATAGTCAGAGCCTGCGGCTTGCTGTAGAGACTTTCCAGCTGGCTTAAGCTCTGTATGCACATAGTGACCCAGATATCACGAGACCTTACAATGGAAATGACCTTATCAAAGTCCTCGATCCTGGTGCCGGAGGCAAAATCGTCGAATATTATGCGGCAAGGCATTTCAAGCCGGCCGTCAGGCTGCCTGTCTGCCACCGACACAAGGGTCTGCAGCGCCTGACTGTAAAACAGATTTACAAGACAGTCCAGTGAGTGATCGGTATCGGATATATTGAGAAAGACCACTGTCTTTTCCTTTCCGAGAGCCTCTATATCAATCTCTTCTCTGAAAGTGAGATCAGTCACAGGAGGAGGGCATACTTCGTAAGAGAAATCGTCCTCATCAAGCCCTTCGATCTCACAGCATTCAGCATCCTCTTCATCAACCTTGTAAAGATCGGGGTCAAAGATGTGATGGAGGAGAGCTACATCAAAGGGATACAGGGCCACGTTTACAAAGCTGAGGATCGAGGACCACGTCTTATCCGCAATCTTCATGTTCTTTATCTTTTCGTACCGGTTAGCCGTAAATGACCCGGGATGACTTTCGATCCAGCCTATGAATCCGGATTCACCCATCTCCTTTGTAAATGCGTGGTAGAGGCGGGTCACTGCATACATGTTATGGTCTTCTTCAGGAAGAACTGAAAGACAATAAGAGATAAAGAAGTCCAGCACGGCCCTTCCCTGAGTCTCCCAGAACGGTTCATTCTTATCCTGTTGAGGTAAAAGAGCGGCTGAGATCTTCATTATATCCATCTCATTATAATTCCCGTCATCATCCCTCCTTACAAAGCGTAGCGGATTATATAGACAGCTCTGTTTGGGATTAACAAAATCAAGAACGAGGACTTTGTAACCCTTTTTCTCCAGTTCTTCCTTAAACATCCTGTGAAGCATATTCTTGCTGTCAGCTACGATAAGGCTGGAATCGTTCAGAGTTTTTAACTGCGGATACACTATGCACCCGGTCTTGCCGCCTCCGGATCCGGATATCACGAGATCCGTATTATTGAGCCTCGTTTTTCTGGAGTCATTGCTGACATAGATACCTTTTCCAAGGCATCTTCTCCCATATCTGGGGATTACTTTATTCCCCATTCCCTTAACGTGCGTTTTCCTTACAGCTATAGCTCTCTTACTCATGTTATCACGCTCCTTTCTGTGCGATCCTGTTAAATTCTTCACTGTCAACAACCTTTGATACCAGACCGAAAGCAATGGCCTCTTTGGGATCAAAATAGCTGTCATTCATGGTTACTTTTGCTACCTGTTTCATGGTTTTTCCGGTCCTCTCCGATATTATCGAAAGAAGTTTATTGTTGATGTTCTTAAGCTGCTTTAACTCCTGCTCGATCTCGAATGGCTTTAAGCCGGCTATGTTACGGTTGCCAAAACTGCAGTCATGGATCATGATCCGGGATGACGGAAACATGAGCCTGTTCTCCTTTTCACAGGCAAGCAGTATGATAGAGCCCATGCTCGCAGCGATTCCCGTGACGACTGCTTTCACAGGGCTCTTCATAAGCCGTATCGTGTCGTAGACCTGAAGTCCTCCGGCCACCGACCCTCCGGGGCTGTCAATGAAAAATATGATGGGGCTCGTATTGTCTTCCCCCTCCATGTACATAAGCTGCTTGATGATCTTATTACAGCTCTCGTCATTGACTTCTCCTGTGAGGAATATCTTCCTGTCCCGAAGGAAGGCATCCTCTATGGGGATAGCCTGCATTCCTCTTACACTTTCGTAAATTACATTTGACATATTTTTTCCTTTCTCCGTGGGCTTTTGCACGGTGTTTAAATTTATCAACAGTTCCTTACAATCTTGAAACGCCGCCATGTTCATAGCAGTTTTCATAATCGATATCCTCAATGACCACTTCCGGGGTAAAACAGCAGCTCCGCATTATTTCCTTAAACCTTTCCCTGTCGGAGTGGATGAGCGGCATTCTTACAGCATCCATAAACAGCCTGTTTAAGAGATCATATGTATCTATGATCCCGGAGGCATAATCATAGATATCAATAACAGAGCACATCCAGGACCTGGCGTTTTCCTTAAGGGTCTGATATATGATGTCGCCCAGCTTCAGGAAGTCTTCAGGTTTTCTTCCTTCATTCACGATCATGTGCGGATCAAACCGTTTACTCATATACCCGACAGCCTTTTTCTTAAATTCATCCACCCGTTCAAGTATGCCGGAAGCTGAAGTGAGCGATATAAGACAGTTGTCGAGGTCATTGTTTATTGTTTCATGAAGATGATCCGTGAAAGCCCCTAAATGGATGTGCATGAATTCCTTGATATGAATATCTCTGTTGGTATAGGAATCTAAAAGAAGTGCAATGATATAACAATGACCTGCTGAATTAAACCTGCTGTCCACTATCATTTTGCCGGTATCCGGCGGATCAAAAAACTTTTTTCCCGGCTCGTAGCCGATCAGCGTAAGAATATCCCTTAAGGGCATTTTCTCCAATCGGTAATTGGTATTAAACCCCGTGGATAGTTCGTTTTTGAGATAGTTAAATCTCTTTTTATCCTTCTGAAAATACGAAAGTGGCCGAGAGAGCACATAATCCAGGATCTTCCGGATATGCTCATGATCTGTAATGCATTTCTGTCTTGCGAGTTTTTCGATTCTTTCAAGTTCTTCGCTCATGGTTTATCACCTCCTGTTTAAATGAAAAAGACCGGAGTGCAGTCTCCCGCATTCCGGCTTACTTAGAGTAGTCCATTCCTTATAGGACACTTTCCGCTATGTTAAACACAGCGGAAAAGCCCTGTATTTATCAGTGTTTCACGACTTTTTTGCCATTCAACGCCAAAAATTTTTCTATTTTTTTACCAGGACGAAGTCGGCAGATGTCCCGGCAGGTAACCTATGATCGCCTCCTTATTTAAGCTTTATCCGCTTCTTATAAATTTCTACGATCACGTTCCCTGAACCCTCGCACCGGAGCTCAAAGCGTTTATTCTCAATTTCTGTATCTGCTTCATTTTGCTGCATGAAATCGTGGAACCCACATACGTACTCGATCCCGTGCTGCAGATCCTCGTCGTCGGTATCAAGCATTTCCGGGGACGGTTTTGTGAGGATATCCGAGAAAATGGTTATACTCTTACACTTTGCCCTGGTTAATGCCACATTAAGGCGGTTCCTGTTAAAAATGAATTCTCCTTCCGTAACCGCTCTTTCAAGGTCGGTAACACCGTAGCTCACTATGACAGCTTCTCTCTGCTGACCTTGGAGCTTATCGACAGTACCTATATAGAGATCGTCCCTGTTCATGTGAATATTGCCGCTAATATCGTCCTTCAGGGCTTCTATATGCTTATGGTGAGGCGATACTATTCCCAGAATTCCGTCCTTATCGTCCTTTCCCAACCAGAATGCTTCATCATCCGGACAGGCAATGGTCTGACGCAGCGCTTCCGTCAGCTTTGTGACCATCATGACTTCAGCCCGGTTCTCATCATAAGGATTCTCTCCGCTTATGGAACAGAATATAAGAGGCCAGTAATCCTCTTCTTCATTGGAAAAGCCGTCCAGGATATAGCATAACCAGTCTTCAGCGCCCGAAAGAGCGCTGTCATAAGTAAGCCTTCGCTTTGCAATTTCTTCGCTAAAGGAAGTGTATTCCCTTCCATAGATCTTTTCGGCGGAATATCTTAAAAGCACCTCATTCATCCTGAAGTTTTCGCAGAGCATCAGATCATTTTTAGAGAGCTGCTCTTTATAAAAATCAAAAATCGAGCCGTACAGATATCCTGCTCCCGAGTCCTTTCCGTACCGTCCCTGGATTATTGCAGAAAGCTGATCTCCGTCTCCCACAAGGAGATAACGGGATGCCCCTATCCGCCCCATGCTTAAGGCAAGCATGGCGTCCATTACCCTGACCTGGGAAGCTTCATCTATTATGATGAGATCAAAATATTCTGAACCGGCTGCATCCTTCATTTTAGCGCAGGACCAGACTGTCGATCCCATTACGATGGGCCGGTCTTCCTTATCGTCCCTCATATGACTGTAAACAGTATCATCGCTCAGGGAATAATCATTAACGATACATACTTTTCCAACCGGCTTCTTTGATCCGTCATCAAAGCGGGATGCTTTGTACAGGCTGATATCCTCACACTTCCCCATTTTCTTATCTATCATAAAGAGTACATTTTCGATAGCCGCATGGGAATTAGCTGTTATAAGAACCCGTAGGTTTCTTTTCGCCTCCTTCTTAAAGAACCTGCATAATGTTATGACTGCTCTTGCGATAAAATCGGTCTTTCCGGTGCCCGGAGGTCCCTGCAGCACTGTAAGGGTATTTTCATATACGTGCCGGAATGCTCTCTCCTGTGAATCGGTAAAATTATAGTCGTCCGGACTGCTGTATTCCTTTAATCTATCTTTATCAGTGTTGTGATCAATCCCTGTAATACGGCCCATGCGTGCGGGATCCAGCAGATCTTTGTTTTCCCCGCGATCTATTTGGGAAAACTCTCTGTAGATCTTATCGCTGTTAAAATCAGTAAATCTATTCGAGATATAAACATGATCATTGATATTAAAGCTTTTAACGGTGTTTTCACTTCCGCTTAAGTCTGCCACTACAGTAAGAGAATTATTGCTCTTGGAATATTCTATGCCTCCGAGAATACCCAGATCGTCAAGAAAAACTTTGTTATCACTGTACTTATGATCGTTAAACCGATAGAGATCCATAAGGTGATCAGTCTTTACGATAGCAGCGGAAAACCATCCCCCTGTAAAATCCGCCGTCAGACTGTCAGTATGCAGTTTGATCTGCCGGCAGGGCCTTCCGTACGCGGTCCCGACATCACCAAGGCCGGTAACTTCCATCTCTATTATGGTCCCTTCCGCCTTTGCAATATCAAGCTCTTTAAGCCTCCCACCCCTTATTTGATGATAGGCCAAAAGATTCTCAAGCCTTACCTCAAAGGCCCATTTTCTTAACAGGTCGTTTTGGTATGAGATCCTCCCCGGCATATAGAATCCTGAAATGCTACGGACAAGGCTGTTATTTTTCCTGCCTTCTCCCTGCATCTTAATAAGGATCCTGCCCTCGGAATAAAGCCTTTTTGTAATATGTTCCCTGATTTTTTCCGTTTCATCCTTTTTTCCTTCATTCCATACCCGGTGTATCACATCAGATTTCATGACATTTGAAATTAATTCAAAATAATCTTCATGATCTTCTTTGGTAAAAAGCATGTCTTCTTCTACCCATACCTTCATGGCTCTCATTACATCCGGGAGCCTGTATGCAACCGGCAACGGAAGGGAGATAAGCTTCCTTAATTCCCTGCCGATGACGATCACGGGGAACTCCGTCTCATGGGGTTTGTCGCCTTCTGTCTCAACAAGCTTTTCCCCCTGCATCCAGAAAAGAATGTCCATAACCTCCCCGATAAGACCGGTGTCGGTTTCCGTTTCCAGCGTTTCATAAAGGACTTCTTCCAGATTCATTAATTCATAGGGATCCATCACATAGCCCTGAAGGGATATTTTTCTTTCTCCGGGACCTGTCTGTCTGTTCAGGGTGTCATACTTTTCCAGTACCTCGTGGAGTTTTTTTACAAAGGACCCCACATTTTCCCTGTATGCATCTTCCGTATTCTCTTCTGATATGAATATAAATGATCCGGTCTCCCAATTTGAGGAATGACCGGTTTCATTATCTTCAGCCGGAGCTTCTCCCTGTCCCTTGTACTCATTTGTATATATTCCCAGCGCATATACCCTGTTATCGCCTGCATACTTCTGCGCTGTAAGGACGACCATTACATCCTGCCATCGCGGCAGGGTAAGGGATTTTACGTTTTTCCATTTATAATCTGTGTTTTTGATATCCTCCCATTTATACGGTGCAGCCTCAGACTGTACCTCTACGGTCACTCCGTCATTTATGATATAGTCCCAGGAACGGTTACAGCTCAGAAGTTTCCTGTTATCCATATCGCTTACAAACTTCTTAAAGTCTTTAATTCCTTCCGGAGCCCTTAGCTTTCTTGCGTATTTCTGGGCGTATGCTGAAAGATAGGGAATCACCTGGGTTCTGGAACCCTCCTTTAGTTCTTTGATGCACTGCCTTCCGTTTTCGCACCACTCGCATTTCTGGCCCACGCAATTATCCAGTATTCCCTTAAGTCCGGCAGTCTTTCCGCTTTTAATGCTGTCATAGAGCTTAGCGATAAATTCGGGAAGTATATTGGAAAAATAACCATCCAAAAGTTCACTTACCTCTCTAACAGGGAAAGGCCGCTCTTCTGTCTGTCCCCCGTTCCAGAGATAACCCTCCTCTTTATTTACCGGTACATCCAGCTTGTATTCATCCGCCACAGCCTGAAGTATCTCAATATAAAGCGCCACCTGCACCTTGTGGGCAAGTTTCATCCTTCTTGCAAGCTTTATATCTATGACAGACAACACGGGCTTTTCCATTTCATCGTCCCAGTGAACTCTGATGAGGTCCGGATTTGTGGGAGAAAAGTCCACCTTAAGATCTTTATCTTTTCCGTTATAAAGATCCTCGTCAAACCTGAAGAGTGTTCTTTTGAGATCCTCAGGAACCTTCAGGGTACCCTGATAAAGATACCGTGTCTTTTTGTCTTTACCGACTTCAGAAACCATCTTTTTCAGCTCATCTATTGTTTCCTCCGGATCAAACTTATGATAGGATGTTTTTCCGTCCTTTATTTCTTTTTTAACATGCAGAAGTTTCTCATCTATATACTCCGTTATGACTTTGACCTCCAGGGCATCTCCCGCCCGGGCAGCAACAGGGTTTCCTGACCCTGACGGCCTGTCAAGCTTAAAGCTATTACGGTCTTTGACAGCTAATCCGCTGTATAAAAGGTATCTTTCACATGTATGGACAAAATAATCCTCAACACATTTAGACGGTCTTATTGTATAAGTAAACTTCGGCACAACAACTTCCTCCTTAATACCCTAAAACTTTCTATTTTTCCGGCTTTATATATCCCGGATGATCGATCTTATAATGATACATTTCCCCCCAGAGAACAAGTCCCTTTTCCCCCGGTGCCGGTTTTCCCTTTACAAGCCTTTTTCTGCAGATATCCGGTTTAAGCAACCCCTCATCCATCATCTTGTCTATCAGGGACAGCACAAATCCTAAGTATCTGTTTCGAACCTTACTGTTATTGGTCACATCCGGATATTTATATTCACCCTTTTTCCCATTCTTTGAATCGGATTTACGTTTTTCATATCCGCGTTTCAGCAGGCTAAAGGCTGTTGCCGCACTGATCTTACGGTTTTTAAGTATATCAAGGCATTCAGACTGTATCCATTCCCTGTTCTCTTCTGTCTCACTGTCACCCTTGTAGTCAGTCAGTAGTTCCAGGCAGTAAACCGTAACCCTTATTGTCTCGTATAATTCATTAAGCTGATTGGCAGTTGGTTTTTTTTCGCACTCATCGCTGCTTATTGACTTCAAAAATACTGACAGTGATATCCTCTCTTTACGGGAATTGTTTATTTTCCTTGGTTGTTCGTCAATTATCTCTGCTATGTGATCCACGGGACAGTTCCAGAATTTATTACCGGCTCTTAAAGCAATACCGCTGGGCTTTTTCCCGCTTTTCTTCTTTTTATTTAAATAAAGATAATAGGGATTCTCGTAGTTCTTATCCTCAGTTTTCCGGAGTATCGGCTTGCCATTATACTGTTCCTCTTTGACCGCTTCCCTCTCATCTTTGATATTCAGTTCCGTAGCATGCTTGGCGCTGTCGATCTCAAGTTCATTCAGGGCTGATAACATAAGACTGCATCTGTACGTTTGTTTCAGATATTCCTCGTCATGGTTCTCTTTAAAATACTCTTCCCAGAAATAAGCATTGAAAAGCTGGGCATCATTGGATAATTCTCCTATGGTCCTGCCTGTTCCGCTGATCTTGTTATCAAGCTCCGAAAGATCTTCAGATTCATATTTATACAGATTTGGACTCCCTTTCAGCTCCTCATCTATCTCAACAACAGGAAGCCCGTCGAGAGAAGGATTCAGGAATCCGAATTTCTCATTATCGATAAGGTCCTCTGCCGCGCGTTTTATTGTCTCATCCTCAGCGAGCAGTACACTGTCGGAATCAAAATCGGCTCCCCCCAGCCTTACCATGATGTTACTTTCCCAGGGAGATATTATGATGATATTTGACCCATCCTTATTATCTAAGTTAAAATACTTTTCTATTTCTGAAGCCCTGCTCTCATCTATATTAGTTAATGAGCATACTCCGCCTGAAGAAATATGGGGGTATCTGAATATGGTAACCTTACCTCTCCCATATCCTTTTATATAGCTCTCACCCGGACCCAGAAGGGAAGTTATTTTACCGGGATCCCGGTCTTTTGAATACATGAGCATTTCCAAAGGCATGCTGCAGAGGACATAAAAATCGCCTCTTATCTTTATCCTCCCAAGCTTCATACGGTCTAAATACCTGTATCTCTCTTTTCTCATAATATCCCTGCATTCGAAGGTCTGTTCAAAATCTGAAAAGTACTTATACAGTTTGCTGAAAAAGAGATTCTTTGTAACAGAATGCCCGATCTCTTCCATGTGTTTTAAGATCACAGCTTCATCATTCTTCAGCAGATCCGCATAGTTTATATCCTCTTCTATGATCTTTATCATATCTTTCTTATCAAGAGGCAGGGTGCTTAAGACCTGATAGCTGACCTCATGGTATTTTCCGTTTCCTATGTGGGAAGCCTTTTCTTCTTTTACGATACCGAATCCGGAGGGGATATTCTCAAGCCAGTGTTTATAAGCCTGATGCTTTGCCGACTCGCCATTCTTTTCCTTAAAAAAGATATCTGCAAACTTATCTACGAATTTTAAGGAATCCGGAGTCACTATCATACGTATATCCCTGACATTCAGTTCCCTGCCAAACATGTCGTATACTTTCTCTATCTTATTGTCCCTGTAAAATTTCTGAATATTGGTATTAAATGCACAGGCTTTGAAAAACTTGTTTCTAAGGAGCATCATTCCGTGACGGTTGTCTCCCTTATATCCCGCTGCCTCAAAGACACTTTTGTCCACCAGGGCCTGGCCGTCCCAGATCTTATTATGTGCCTCGAAACCGGTACCTTTTAAGTCTTCATAATCCTCAGGGCTCACAAGCTCCACTTGTCCATCAGTATTTTTCACCATGATAAGCCTGTTAGCATTTATCTCAGGTGACAAAACACTTTCGATAAGCAGTATCTGATGAGGCTTTATTTCGGCCATTCCGGATACGGAAGAAGAAACCAGCGCTTCATAAGCCTTCATCGAAGTAAGATCGTATTCTTCGTTCTTATTCAGTTTTGACCACAACCCCATCCAGGTCCAGTCCATCATATGTTCATATATCTTATCCCAGATAAATAAACAGCTTCCGGTTTTTGCCTTGCTGGCAGAACGTTTATATACCACGTAATGCCTTACGCCGTTTCCGGTATCTACGTCAAACCCGTTTTTATACAGATGCTTTCTTATGCTCAGGAGATTATTCTTTCCGGAAAAGCGCTGCTTATCAATAATAAAGGATACAAAGAGCTTTCTCATACTGAGAAGGCTTTCATGAATAGCCGTTTTATCTTTGTCTTCTTCGGCTGCTTTCGAATATTCCTCATATATTTTCTGATTACCATCTACTGCGTCTATCCATTTTTTTAATATATTATTCTTTCTTTTGACTCCTTCAGCAGTCTTTTTGCACTTATTGTAGACTTCCAGTGAGATCTCCGAAGTAAATTTCACGTTTATTACCGCATCCGAGCACTTAAGCGAGCTATTATAGGAATATGTATAGGGCTCCATATGCTGATCGTCCGGGTATTCTTTACAGCTTTCCCATATCTCAAAGCAGTCAAGGGACGCCGGCATACTGCCTTTATAGAGGATCATGCTCTCATCGGAAATCTTTCCTTCCTCCATTTCCACATTCAGCTCCATATCCCTTGAAAGGGTTACCCCTATGCTTTCATGGAACATTATGTCCCAGGCCGAAAAATCCATTATCCTGACCGGCTTGTATTTATCATCCGGTTTTTTTCTCATTTATGATTCCTCCCTTAAGAGTATGAATTGTATTGATTATAAACCTTGACTATTATCCTGTGAATATTACAATGATAGGTGAAGAAATAAGAAAGGCGGAGATATGATAATGGCCAGTCTTGACAGTTTCAAACAGTGCAGGATATGCAGAAGAATGTTCCAGTACCCCGGTTTCGGCGCAGAGGTCTGTCAGGCGTGCAGAAAAGAGGACGAGGAAATGTTCAGCAAAGTAAAGACCTATCTCCGTGATAATCCCGGAAGGACCATTCATCAGACTGCAAAGGACTGTGATGTGCCCGAGAGCAGGATCAGGGACTGGCTTAAAGAGGAAAGGCTTGAGTACACCGGCAGCGGTGAGACCGGGCTTTTCTGCGAACACTGCGGCAAGCCCATAATGTCCGGGAAACTCTGCGATGAATGCAGAATGTCCTTTGCGAAGGCCGCCGGTGAAATGAAACGATCCATCGAAAAGCCTGCCCCCGAAAGGAAGCAGATCGCCCATGACGGGGATAAAATGAGATTCTTAGGAAGAAGGCAGTAAGTCTTTAAGCGTTTCCCGCTTTAGTCCCACCAGTAACTTCCGAAAAACCTGTCTATATGGTCCCCGGTTATCCCCACTTCAAATATTCCCGAAAGTGCAGGTCCATTGGACATATATTTATCCGGATCTTTTTCCATCAATTCAAGATTCCGTTTATACCACTTAAGGGGTGAATCCCCTTTTTCGTAATTGCCGAAGAATTCCATCTCACAGGAATCATCAAAGACCGTATTCTTATCTATTACCAATGTCATTTTATATTCCGGCTCCGCTTCGTCAAAGGAAGGATACCAGTTATTCTTAATATTGACGATCACATCTTTAAGTATGACCCTGTCATCCTTTTCTTCCGTTTCTACATCGCCGTAATTATAATAGTCGAGGGTGTTGTATTTCCTGCTTCCGCTGTGCTTTATATATGCGTCCTTAAATCCCGCTTTCTTTACGTTTTCCAGCCTGGCTTCCGCCTCTTTCTTATCCGTAAACCTGCCGGCAGTCACACAGAAATAGGCGTCTTTACTTAAGCCTTCCCACTCCGGACTGTAGCAGACATAGCTTTCATAACCAAGCTCATAGAGCTTTCTCCCGTCTTTTACCGCCGTATCATAGTCCTTTGCGGCGGTGGTCCATATGCCGTAAAATCCCTCATCATCACTCACGGATCCAACCGCTGTATCCCCGAAGGGACCGAAGGAGTCCTCATTAAACTTTATCCTGTCCGCGGTCATAACAGGGATATCCCCTTCCTCCGCTCTTTCAAAAACCGTCTTTTCCGAAAGAGAACTTAAATTAATATCTTCCTCTGAAGAGATTGTAAGCGTATCCCCGTTTAAGCTGTATTTCGCCTTCCATTCCAGCGGCATGCTGCCGCTGCCCAGCGAATTCATCATGGTTGTAACAGTACCCTTTGAGGTATCATAACTTCCGGAAGCAAAATACACTTCACTGTCAGGCAGTTTCTGATATAAACTTATATTTCCGTCCTTAAATTGCAGGAACAGAGGGCTTTCTTCCTTAGTGCGCCATAAGCCGGAAAGTCCGTCCGCAGCCCCGCCTGTGTCTTTAAGATAGGGAAAAACATCCTCAACCCTTTCATCCTTAAGGAACAGCCTGCTGTCACCCTGAGGACAGAGGAAGTCATCATTAAACCCTTCAAAAACAAGGCCCTCCGGGGTATATGTGATAGTTCCGGAAATGCCTTCATTCCAGTATTTACCTGCATTGGACATGATGGAAAAATTCAGCATATTAACCTTTACGCTGTCTTTTTCCCCACTCTTCATCTCTCCTGCGTCAAAGGGGATGAATTCGGATGCCCAGAAACTGTACGCTTCCAGCGACTCATGATCATCTGCCATTGCCTGACCGCAGTATGCATAGAGATTGTCGCCGAATTCCACTACGTTAAGGATCAGAAACTCTTCCTGCTCCGAATCTTCAATCCAGGTGTGATAACTGTATTTTCCGCAGAGACGTTTCGCCAGGCTGAGGCCCGTATCTGCCGTACTTTCATGGCTTTCCGTCTCCGGTTCGGCCGCAGCGGTACTTTCTTCGGAGGGCTTTGCCTCAGTGGCTGCTTCCTCCTTATTCTCCGTTACCTCGGGCTTCTCCGGTTCCGCGGAGCTTTCCTGCGGTTTTGCAGGCACAGGGATACTTTCCTTCTTTCCCTTGCATCCCGTAAAGGAAAGAATGACCATTATTGACAGTATCAAGACCCAAAAGCTTTTTCTCATCTCTGAAATATCATCCTCTCTGCACTTTCATATTCGGCAGGGTTCTTAGACCTGAGCAGTGCTCTTATCATCCGCTGGGAATCCCTGAACATGGGGTTGTCCTTTGCCCAGCCCCAGAGCTCCTTCATCTTGTCCAGGGCATACTTATCCGCATTGAGTTCCTTCCTGTAGATCTTATAAATATTCCGGAAAAGCAGGCGGAACTCCTCATGGTCTATGGGCTCTCCTCCCTTATACTCCCTTGCCAAAGCCGGATTTCCGATAAGCCCCCGGCCTATCATCACCGCACTGAGTTTCGGATATTTTTCCTCTATCCCGGCAATATCCTCTTTGCTTATTATATCACCGTTATACACAAGAGGGTGCCTGATCTCTTCATAAAAGCGGTCAAAGGCCTCCATGTCCGGCACTCCCCTGTAATAGTCTTTACCGAGCCTGGGATGGACCGTGACCTCCGACAGGGGATAACGGTTAAAGATCTCAATGAGGCGGTCCATATTGCCAGTATCACGGTAACCTGTCCTGGTCTTCACGGAAATACTTATGTCCTCATGTCCTGATTTATTAAAGCCCTCAAAAACTTCTTCAAAAAAGCGATCCAGCCTGTCAGGAACGGAGAGAAAGCCGGAACCCCTTTTCTTTGCGGCCACATCCTTTGAGGGACAGCCGAGATTTAAGTTTATCTCCTTATAACCCATATCCATAAGCCAGTCTGCAGTATTCAGAAAATCCCCGGGATCATTGGTAAGGATCTGGGGAATAAGTGTCAGGCTCTCATTATTCTCAGGAGAAACATCCTCTTCCTCCCTCTTCTTATGCCTTCCCTCCGGGGAAACAGCGGAAATAAAGGGGTTAAAGTAAATATCAACCCCTGAAAACATGCTGTTAAAGAGGTTCCTGAACCTGAACCCCGTTACATCCTCTAATGGCGCAAAATATATCTTCATCATAAACCGCAGATCTCCGCCAGCGTCTCAAAATCACTTTCGGGAGTTATACCCAGCTCTACGGATAGCTTCATTGCAATATTATACATCATCCTGCAGGCCTCCTTTTTCGGAAGTTTCCTGCCGTCAAACAACATCATCAGCGCCAGGCCATGGGTGTAGATCACCGTGTCCCGCACCATTTCCGTAAGCAGTTCCAGAGAAACGTCATACCGGGCGGCAAGGATCTTTACCGCTTCCTCATCAAACTGATAGGAAAAAATGCTTTCTTCGCCGTAAGGTCTTTCCCCGATGGTATCAAGGGTATCATCCACATTTAAGAAACGGAACACCTGAGGGTGGTCGCAGGCGATGGACAGATATCTTAAGCCCGAGAGAAAGAAGGCCTCTATCGCCTCCCTTCCCTGCATTTCCTTTTCAAGTCCGCCGTACATTTTTTCGGCAGCGTACAGATAGAGCTCCTTTTTCATCTCCGTCATGCTTCCGAACTGCCAGGATACCGGCTGGGTTGAGCAGCCCAGTTTAGCGGCGATCTGCTTGATGCCCACGGAACCTATCCCCGAACTGTCCAGCAGTTCATATGCGGCGTCGAGGATCATCTCTTTAGTTATCTTTGTTTTTCGTCCCATCTTATCTCCCTGTCATGAATAAGGCTTATAGTCAAGAGGGCGGGTACATCCCCATCCTTCAGCTATCTTATTTAATCCGGTTTTGGCAGCAGTCTTAAATAATATGCCCACCAGCAGGCGTATCGGCGCCGGGAACACTTCAGGTCCGGTAAACTTCTTACATTTTTCGGATGAAAAATCCCCCTTTGCCGCGTACTCCCGTCCCATCTCACCATAGGGAACAGTAATCTTATCCCTTTCGGCACCTTCGACAAATCTTATGGAGAAATTATTGCCTTTTACAAGGGTTCCGGCATAGGCGCAGCCCAGCTTCCCCGCCAGTATCTTTAAGTATTCTTCTCCGCAGCGGAGCTGTATACCCTCTGCAAAGCCCCCCTGAAGGATAAAGGCTATGCGGGAATCATCAGTCTTTGGCTCTACTGTCTCTAAGAATTCTATCAAAAGCCCGGGGATGCACTCCACATATAAAGGGAGCGCTATAAGGATGTTTTTGTTTTCGGCAAAGGCTTTCCGCATATCATCCCACTGCTTTCTGTCGGACACTTCGTACTGCTCAAAGCTTGTTCCGTTTTCACTCATACCCTTTGTAAACTGTTCCAGGATCTTATCCGTATTGCTCTGGGATTTTATCCTGGGACTGCCGTTTATTATAAACACATGCATGATACCGCCTCCTTTAACTCATCCCTTCCGAAAACTCCAAGTGACTTACTTTCAAAATTAAGGGCCATCCGTGCATTCCATTTTTTCAGGTATTCCACTTCCGGCTCTCCGGTGTAGATCAGACCCATTTCCGTATTCATTTTATAACGGGGGACATGCCGCATCTGATCTCCCACAAACTTTAAGTACATGGTAGCTATGGGAAGGATCCTGTCATAGATATTCTTTCCTTTATGGTCAAGGAACCCCAGGGCCGTATCGGAGATCACCCACATCTGGTCAGCGTGTATCATTTTTTTGATGATTATCTCATAATCGTCTTTTATCGAGCATTCACCCGGGGTCTTAAGCCAGCAGAAATTGCATCCGATACAGTGGCTGATCCGCATGGAATCTGTTTCAATTATATCTGCGTCAACCCCTTTGTCCTGCAGACTGTTTTTCAGCTCATCCGTAATGGAATGGTCTGAAGTGGTATTAACTATAAGAACCATAAAAAGCCTCCATATATGATAATAATATAAATGCGTTTATATAAACTTGTTTATATTATATACGTGAGGCAAAAAAAGTCAACAGTATTCTTTAATTTTTCTGTTTATGGTGTTAAGTACCCTTTTCTTATCAAGACTCCAAAGAGGCGCGATGAGCAGCCTTCTCGGGCCATCCCCCGTCATTCTGTGAATGACGGTCCTGTCAGGAAGAATCGATACGCTTTCCGCGATAAGATCGGAATACTCCTCAAGACTCATTAAAGGGAACGGATTTCTCCGGTATTCCTCTGCCATATCGGTGCCTTCAAGGATCTGCAGCATCTGAAGTTTCACGCCGTCCAATCCGGGTTCCAGCCTTGAGAGATACCGTACGGTTTCAAGCATATCCTCCCTTGTCTCTCCCGGAAGGTTAAAGATCACGTGGACTATCACTTCCAGGCCGGCTGATTTAAGCCTTTCATAGGCTCTTTCAAAAACGGGGAGGGCGTATCCTCTTCTTATCCGCTCCGCAGTTTTTTCGTGTATCGTCTGCAATCCCAGTTCTATCCACACCGGCTTTATGCTCCTTAATTCCATGAGCATCTCCATCACTTCGTCTCCGAGACAGTCCGGCCTTGTGCCAAGTGACAATGCTGCGATATCATCCCTTCTCAGGGTTTCCGTGTACAGAGCTTTTAAATGTTCAATATCTCCGTAGGTATTGGTGTATGCCTGAAAATAAGCGATATATTTTTCCGCATCAGTCTTTTTCAGGATCCTTTTCTTTGCATCTTCTATCTGTACATCTATTGGCGCAGGATCAGCAGCAAACTCTCCGGATCCTCCTTCCGAACAAAAAGAACAGCCTCCGTATCCCACCGTCCCGTCCCTGTTGGGACAGGTGCATCCGGAGGAAAGCGAAAGCCGGTATATCTTTTCACCAAATCTTTCTTTTAAGAAATCACTTAAGCGGATCATGATACAGTCGTGACCTTAGCAATCAATGTAAACTCTCTTCACTATCAGAGTTCTTTATCCTTCTTCGCAGTAGCAGAGCCCTTGCATCAGCCGGTCGGATCTTCCAGTATTTGCAGAGCAGTTCTGTTATCCTGTCATCTTTGACACCCACCTCAGTCAGGGCTTCCGCAGCTTTGATGATATCATCTTCTTTCTTCAGCAGTATATCTTCCCGTCTCTGGTCCTCAATATTATGCCTGAAAAAATCCTTTACCTTTGCGGCGGTCTCTGACAGTGTGTTAAATGAGGCTTTCTTTTTTCCCATATCTCTCAAACCTATGATTTCATTCCGTGCGAAAGCATATAGCCGATAGTACCCGGAGCGTATTCCTCCTTCTTCGGGCTAAAATGCTTTCCGGCGGGCTTATCCTTACCTGCCGGCCTGTCTTTTCCTGAGGGCTTACTTCCTTTTTGTGCCGGTTTCCCCTTGCCGTCGCCATCAACCATGGAAAGGGATATCCTGCCCTTCTTTTCATCGACTTCAAGAACCGTCACTTCCACGATGTCGCCGACTGACACCACTTCCAGCGGGTGCTTTATGAACCTGTCGGACATCCTTGATATATGCACAAGTCCGTCCTCATGGACACCTATATCCACAAAGGCTCCGAAGTCTATAACATTCCTAACGGTGCCCTTAAGCTTCATGCCGGGCTTTAAGTCCTTCATCTCCAGCACGTCGGAACGGAGAACCGGTTTCGGCATCTCTTCCCTGGGGTCTCTTGCAGGCTTTTCAAGCTCTGACAAGATGTCGTTTAAGGTGATCTCACCGCAGCCGATCTCTTCAGCCAGGGCCTTCTTATCCTTTATATTCTTCTTAAAATCCCGGATCTTCTCTTCTTCTCTTATGCCGCAGCCTATCTTTTCAAGCAGCGCCCTTGCGCTTGCATAGGACTCGGGATGGACTGCTGTGGCGTCAAGAGGCTCTTTTCCGCCGTTTATCCTGCAGAATCCCGCGCACTGCTCGAATGCCTTCGGTCCCAGTTTCGGCACCTTCTTAAGCTCGGACCTGGAATGGAATTCGCCATTTTCTTCCCTGTAGGACACGATATTTTTCGCTACAGCGGATGATATGCCTGAAATATATGATAACAGGGAGAATGACGCAGTATTTAAATCTACACCCACACTGTTAACCGCATCTTCCACCACTCCGGAAAGGGTATCGGAGAGTTTCTTCTGATTCATGTCATGCTGGTACTGTCCGACTCCAATGGACTTTGGCTCTATCTTTACCAGCTCGGAAAGCGGATCCTGCACACGCCTTGCTATGGAGGCCGCACTTCTCTGCCCCACATCAAACTCCGGGAATTCCTCTGTGGCAAGCTTGCTTGCGGAATATACACTTGCCCCTGCTTCATTTGTTATCACATACTGGACATGGGCTTCCGGTATCTCATGAAGGAGCTCTGAGACTACCTGCTCCGACTCCCTTGACGCAGTGCCGTTTCCTATAGAGATAAGGGAGATCTTATATTTGGCAATAAGGGCTTTTAATACCTTCTTTGCTTCCTCTGTCTTATTATGGGGCGCTGTAGGATAGATAACCTTCGTATCCAGCACTTTACCTGTGGGGTCAACTACCGCCAGCTTACATCCTGTCCTGAAAGCGGGATCCCAGCCGAGGACGGTCTGCCCTGCAATGGGGGGCTGCATAAGAAGCTGCTTTAAGTTCTTGCCAAAGACATCAATGGCTCCGTTCTCCGCTCTTTCCGTCAGCTCATTCCTTATCTCCCGTTCGATGGAGGGCTCTATAAGTCTGGAATACGAATCAGCAACAGCAGCCTTTATCACGGGGGTAGTATAGGGATTTTCCGATATGAGGATCTGCTTATTTAAGTAATTAAGTATCCTCTCCTCCGGAGCCGTAACGGATACCGTCAAAAACTTTTCGCTTTCCCCGCGGTTTATGGCAAGTATCCTGTGTCCCGCTATCTTTTCCACACCTTCCTCAAATTCGTAATAATTCTGATAGACGCTCTCCGCCTCCGGATCTTTGGCTTCCGACTTAAGCTTTCCTTCAGACCTGGTGATATTCCGGATATACTCGCGGTATTCGGCATTATCGGAAACCTGTTCCGCTATTATATCCGAGGCTCCGGCTATAGCGGCCGCTACATCGGGAACTTCCTTCTCCGCAGCCTTAACAGCATCTTCCTTACTGTCGGAGTCCGGAGTGATCTTCCCGGTCACATACTTTTCGGCTTCTTCCTCAAGAGGATGATCCGTATCCTGCTGCAGGATAAATACAGCAAGGGGTTCAAGCCCTCTCTTCCTTGCGGCGTCGGCCCTGGTCTTTTTCTTCTGCTTATAAGGCCTGTACAGGTCTTCCACCGTCACAAGCTTGTCCGCAGCTAAAATGGAAGCCTTTAATTCATCGGTCAGCTTCCCCTGCTCATCGATAAGACCTATGACTTCCTGCTTCCTCTCTTCTAAGTTCCTTAAATATTCCAGTTTCTGCGCAAGGGTACGGAGCTGTTCATCATCAAGGCTGCCCGTGGCTTCCTTCCGGTAACGGGCTATAAAGGGGATTGTATTCCCTTCATCAATAAGCTTAACCGCAGCTTCAACCTGCCAATCCTTTGCACCAATCTCTTCAGAGATAACTTTGATCATATCCATTGCTTTATTTATACTCCATTTTACTTATAAGTACCTGACGTCTGTAACATTTTCGCCGGGCTAAAAACCTTACTAATTATACGCAGAAATACCGAAAATCTCAAATAATATCTGAAAACGCCTTGTTTCCCGGTCAGGCGGCACATTTCCGTGCCGCTCTGCCCTTACTCTTCTTCTCTTCTGTAGGGGAATAGCTTATATTTCTGACCTTTATCCCCTTCGGATGACCCTTCATCCCCGGCATGTTCAAACGGACACTGAAGCCGTATACCCCATCGGTGAAGATAAAGCTGTGAGTTTCGTCGCTCCGTTTCCTCACCCGCACTTCCGCGCGGCAGATGTTCATCATGGGAAAGTTTATCTTCCCAATGACATCCCGGGATATGAGCATTGTCATCTCCTCAAGCAGGTCCTCCTGTAACTTCCTTTTTCTTTCCTTCTCCATGGACTCCTGTCCGCCATTCATCTGCTCTGACCTCCGGGGAAGTTCCGTAAAGTACAGCCTCAGGCTCTCTACGCAGAGGGACTTACAGCTCACTGAGCTGAAAAGGTCAGCCACCACCCTGTACAAGGCATATTCATACTGAAAAACATTTGTAAGGGGATTCTTGTAATATCTGTCGATTCCCTTTCCCTCAAGCTTCACTTCCTTATAGTTCCTGTTTTTATCTTCTTTTCTCATGCGCATTTCTCCTTTTGTATTTGCTATGATTAATGGTTTCTCCCTCTCCCTGCTTATCCTTGGCACGCTCGCCGCCGGATCCCGGCGGGTCTTCGCGGATGCTTCCCCGGATAGGTCTGCCCCCTGTAGCAGGGAGAGCGCTATGCAATTGTCAAGGAACAATTTTTCACAACAAAAAAACTGATATCCGGTGCAGAGGCCGGGGTACAATATCCCCGTAGCTCTGCATTCAATCCTGATATCAGTCTTTTTATTTTGCTATTTTAAGCTTTTACAAGTGTGATTATATAGCGGAAACTTTCATTCGTCAATGAACCTGCAGTTCACTTTTTCCAAGTCTCCCGGCACATAAAAAGGCGCCCCCTTGAAGATGTGTTTTATGCGCCGAACGGGGCGCTGGATGTCCGGGGGACATCCGCTTAGCGCCGACCGGAGCGGAGACCGAACCCGCTGGGTTCAAGTCTCCCGGCACATAAAAAGGCACCCCCCTTGGGATGCCTTTTTATGCGCCGGATGGGACTTGAACCCACACGCCATAAGACACAGGAACCTAAATCCTGCTCGTCTGCCAGTTCCGACACCGGCGCCTATATTTCAGTTTAAGGTATTATCTCCACAAGACAGTAGGGTTTCCCCTTTGCATTGTTTAGGGACACCGTAAAGATCCTGGTCTCTCCTTCCATCCTGTCATTTATCACAGGATAGATAAGGTCTCCCTTAAATGCCTGTTTCCGGTACTCCACCTTAAGACCTTTGGGATGGGTGCGGTCTCCGAAACCCATTTCCTCTAAGGCATCCGTGGCGAACCTTAT
>JAFSKT010000111.1 GCA_017448845.1 Lachnospiraceae bacterium | reverse complement strand
GAGATAGCAGGCAAGATCAAGGATGCCAAGGCGGCCATCCTGGTAGATTACCGGGGACTTACTGTTGAGCAGGATACTGTTCTCAGAAAGCAGCTCCGCGAAGCCGGCGTGGTATACAAGGTTTACAAGAATACCATGATGAAACGTGCCTTTGAAGGTACCGACTTTGCACAGCTCGATCCCCATCTCGACGGGCCGTCTGCTCTTGCGCTCGCAACCGATGACGTAACAGCTCCTGCCAGGATACTGGCAAAGTTTGCCGAGAAGGCAAAGGTGCTGGAAATGAAGGGCGGTGTAGTAGAAGGAAACTACTATGATGCAGCAGCACTTACGGAACTTGCAAAGGTTCCTTCAAGAGAGGAACTTCTCTCAAGACTGCTTGGATCTATGCAGTCACCTATTGCAAACTTTGCACGTGTCATCAATCAGATCGCAGAGAAAAAGGCTGAGGGCGGCGATGCAGCTCCCGCTGAAGCACCCGCAGAGGCAGCGCCTGCAGAGGAAGCTCCCGCTGAAGCACCCGCAGAGGAAGCAGCACCGGCAGAATAAGTACCGTGTTGCAGCGTGAAACAATTATAAATATCGGAGGAATATAATAATGACTAAAGAAGAAATTATCGAGGCTATAAAAGGCCTGTCAGTACTTGAGCTCAATGAGCTGGTAAAGGCATGTGAAGAGGAATTCGGCGTTTCTGCAGCAGCAGGCGTTGTAGTAGCAGCAGCCGGTGCAGGCGGCGGAGCAGCAGCTGAAGAGAAGACCGAGTTCAATGTAGAGCTTACAGAAGTAGGTCCCAACAAGGTTAAGGTTATCAAGGTTGTTCGTGAGATCACCGGTCTTGGACTGAAGGAAGCTAAGGATCTCGTTGACGGCGCTCCTAAGATGATCAAGGAAGGCGTTGACAAGGCAGAAGCTGAAGACATCCAGAAGAAGGTTGAGGCTGAAGGCGCAAAGGTTACTCTTAAGTAAAGAGAATTTTTGTAAGAAAGTATTTGACATTTGTAAAAGCCCGTGTTACTATGCAAAATGCACTATCGTGGTTTCATGGGCTTTTTTTGCGCCCATTTTTAGCCACACGTTACTATAAACTGCATAAAAAAGAGGGTGAAGGACAACATGGAAAAGAACCGGATACATCCAGTCTACAGTGGGAAAGCCATGCGGATGAGCTTCCAGAGGAACCAGGACGTCATAGAGATGCCGAATCTCATAGATGTTCAGAAATCCTCCTATGACTGGTTCACTAACGTGGGCCTGAGGGAAGCCTTTGCGGATATTTCTCCGATCCAGGATTTCAATGGAAATCTGAGCATGGATTTTGTGGACTATGAGTTCTGCAAAGATGAGAAGAAGTATTCCATTGAGGATTGTAAGGCAAGAGACGCAACGTATGCTGCGCCCTTAAAGGTTAAGGTAAGGCTGCGAAACAGCACCAATCCTGAAAACGATATCAAGGAACATGAGATCTTTATGGGAGATCTTCCCATCATGACAGATACCGGTACTTTTGTTATCAACGGTGCTGAACGTGTAATCGTCAGCCAGCTGGTACGTTCTCCCGGTATATATTATGGAATAGAGCACGATAAAACCGGTAAGAAGCTCTTCTCCTGCACTGTTATCCCCAACAGGGGTGCATGGCTGGAGTATGAGACCGATGCCAATGATATCTTTTATGTAAGGGTAGACAGGACCAGAAAGGTTCCCGTTACCGTCCTTATCCGTGCCCTGGGGATAGGCACAGATGAGGAGATCATCGATTATTTCGGCGACGAGCCCAAGCTTCGCGGCTCCTTTACAAAGGACCCTGCCAAGAATTCGGTAGACGGTCTTTTAGAGCTGTACAAGAAGATACGTCCCGGTGAACCTCCGGCAGAAGAGAGCGCAAGGTCTCTTATAGAGAGTATGTTCTTTGATTCCAGACGTTACGATCTGGCAAAGGTGGGACGTTATAAGTTTAATAAGAAACTTCTTTTACGCAACCGTATCGCAGGAAAGATCTTAGCTGAAGATGTTATCGATCCTTCAACCGGCGAGGTTGTATCATTAAGGAAGTATAAGGCCGTGGCAGGGACCGAAGTCACCAAGGAACTGGCTGACGAGATCCAGAACAGGGCTGTTCCTTATGTTCTGATCCAGGGAGAGGAGAGGAATATCAAGGTTCTTTCTTCCATGATGGTTGACATAAATCATTTCGTGGATTTCGGCAAGGGCGAGTCCCCGGAGGATTACGGCATTACCGAGCTTGTATATTATCCTGCACTTTCCAGGCTCATGGATGAGTGCGCCAATACAAGGGAGCTGAAGAAGGCTATAAAGAAGAAAGTTCATGAGCTTATCCCGAAGCACATCACCAAGGAAGATGTATTTGCTTCCATTAACTACAACATACATCTGGAGTATGGTTTAGGGAATAAGGACGATATCGACCATTTAGGAAACCGCCGTATCCGTGCGGTGGGAGAACTGCTACAGAACCAGTACAGGATAGGTCTTTCAAGGCTTGAGAGGGTGGTACGTGAGAGGATGACCACTCAGGATATCAGCACCATCACTCCTCAGGCGCTTATAAATATCAAACCCGTGACTGCTGCTGTAAAGGAATTCTTCGGATCATCACAGCTTTCACAGTTCATGGATCAGAATAACCCTCTGTCAGAGCTTACCCATAAGAGAAGGCTCTCGGCTCTGGGACCCGGCGGACTTTCAAGAGACCGCGCGGGAATGGAAGTCAGGGATATACACTATTCCCACTACGGACGTATGTGCCCCGTAGAGACTCCCGAAGGACCGAACATCGGACTTATCAACTCCTTAGCATGCTTTGCCCGTATCAATGAGTACGGTTTTGTGGAATCTCCTTACAGGAAGATTGACCATAGCGATGAGGAGAATCCCAGGGTTACGGATGAGGTTGTTTACATGACAGCCGATGAAGAGGATAACTACTATGTGGCCCAGGCTTCAGAGCCTCTTGATAAAGAAGGGCATTTCATAAATACACTGGTTTCAGGTCGTCATTTAGATCTGACACAGGCTTGGGACAAGACTGTATTCGATTACATGGACGTATCTCCGAGACAGGTGTTCTCGGTAGCTACCACACTTGTTCCCTTCCTGCAGAACGACGACCCTACAAGAGCGCTTATGGGTTCCAACATGCAGCGTCAGGCAGTACCGCTCCTTCTTACGGAAGCTCCTGCAGTAGGTACGGGAATGGAGAGAAAGGCTGCCGTTGACTCCGGCGATTGCGTAGTGGCAAATAAGAGCGGTACCGTTACCCTTGCACAGGCAGACCTTATCAAGATAAAGAATGATGACGGGACCAATGAAGATTACAAACTGATCAAGTTCATGCGCAGTAACCAGAGTAACTGCTATAACCAGACTCCCATAGTTGAGAAGGGAGATCATGTAGAGGCAGGAGATGTTATTGCCGACGGACCTTCCACTCACGACGGTGAGCTGTCATTGGGTAAGAATCCCCTTATCGGATTCATGTCCTGGGAAGGTTATAACTACGAGGACGCAGTGCTCCTTTCCGAAAGGCTTGTTCAGGAGGATGTTTACACATCCATCCATATAGAGGAGTATGAGTCAGAGGCCAGGGAAACCAAGCTTGGACCTGAAGAGATCACAAGAGATATCCCCGGTGTGGGTGAAGATGCTCTTCAGGATCTGGATGAGCGCGGAATAGTACGTATCGGTGCTGAGGTCCGTGCGGGAGATATCCTGGTAGGAAAGGTAACCCCTAAGGGTGAAACAGAGCTTACCGCTGAGGAGAGACTCTTAAGGGCGATCTTCGGTGAGAAAGCCCATGAAGTAAGGGATACTTCCCTTAAGGTGCCTCACGGCGAATACGGTATCGTAGTGGACGCCAAGATATTTACCAGGGAGAACGGCGATGAGCTGTCTCCGGGCGTAAATCAGGCTGTTCGTATCTATATAGCCCAGAAGCGTAAGATCCAGGTGGGAGATAAAATGTCCGGACGCCACGGTAATAAGGGTGTGGTTTCCAGAGTACTCCCCGTTGAGGATATGCCCTATCTTCCCAACGGAAGGCCCCTTGATATAGTTCTTAATCCTCTGGGTGTGCCTTCCCGAATGAATATCGGACAGGTGCTTGAGATTCACCTTTCCCTTGCAGCAATGGCACTCGGTTTCAATATCTCTACCCCGGTATTTGACGGAGCAAACGAGATCGATATCGAGGATATGCTGGAGCTGGCAGATGACTACGTAAATACCGAGTGGGAAGATTTCGAAAAGAAATATAAGAATGTTCTTGTGAAAGATGTTATGAATTATCTTTCAGAGCACAGGGACCACAGGGAAGTATGGAAAGGCGTAAGGATCAGCCGGGACGGAAAGGTCAACTTAAGGGACGGACGTACCGGAGAATACTTCGACTCACCGGTAACAATAGGACACATGCATTACCTGAAGCTCCACCATCTGGTAGACGACAAGATCCATGCCCGTTCAACAGGCCCATATTCTCTCGTTACCCAGCAGCCTCTGGGTGGTAAAGCCCAGTTCGGCGGACAGAGATTCGGAGAAATGGAAGTCTGGGCGCTGGAGGCTTACGGTGCAGCTTATACACTGCAGGAAGTCCTCACTGTCAAGTCCGATGATGTGGTGGGCCGTGTGAAGACCTATGAAGCCATCATTAAGGGCGAGAACATACCGGAGCCCAGCGTACCCGAGTCCTTCAAGGTACTCTTAAAGGAAATGCAGTCTCTCGGACTGGATGTGAGAGTGCTTAAGGAAGACGGATCCGAAGTGGAGATCGGTGAAAACGTCGACTACGGCGAGACTGACATGAGAGCTATCTTCAATGATGACCGTGAGATCAGGCAGCAGGAAAATTATGCCAGCCACGGATACCAGACTCAGGAATTCAATGAGGCTGGGGAACTTGAAACGATTGATGACGGTCAGGATATGATAGAGAATCCCGATTATGAAGAGAGCTTTGACGGAAACGGAGAAGATTTCTGATAGATTTGTTGATGGAAGGAGTTATAGATGCCAGATTATAATAACAGGCAGTCTGATGCATACCGCCCGCTTACCTTTGATGCTATAAAGATTGGTCTTGCTTCCCCCGAGAAGATCTGCGAATGGTCCCACGGGGAGGTTACCAAGCCGGAAACCATAAATTACAGGACCTTAAAGCCTGAAAAAGACGGTCTTTTCTGTGAAAAGATCTTCGGACCCACCAAGGACTGGGAGTGCCACTGCGGAAAGTATAAAAAGATCCGTTATAAGGGCATAACCTGTGACAGGTGCGGCGTTGAGGTTACAAAGTCCTCTGTCCGCCGTGAGAGGATGGGTCATATCAAGCTTGCGGCATCGGTTTCACATATTTGGTACTTTAAGGGGATCCCCAGCCGTATGGGTCTTATTTTAGACCTGTCTCCCAGGGCCCTTGAAAAGGTGCTTTATTTCGCAGCTTATATAGTACTTGACCCCAAGGATACCGATCTGGAGTTCAAGCAGATACTCACTGCCAAGGAATATGCCGCTGCAGTTGAGAAGTACGGTTCCAAGGGATTCCGTGCAGGCATGGGCGCAGAAGCAGCCAAAGAACTTCTGATGAATGTGGATCTGGAAAAGGAATCCGATGAATTAAGGGAAGAATTAAAAGATGCCAGCGGCCAGAAGATGGCCAGGATAATAAAGAGACTGGATGTGATTGAAGCATTCAGGGAGTCCGGACAGAAGCCCGAGTGGATGATCATGGACTGCATCCCCGTTATCCCTCCGGATCTTCGTCCCATGGTACAGCTGGACGGCGGCAGATTTGCAACATCAGACTTAAATGATCTCTACAGAAGGATCATAAACAGAAATAACAGACTTAATAAGCTCCTTGATATAGGGGCTCCCGATATCATCGTTTATAACGAGAAGAGAATGCTTCAGGAAGCGGTAGATGCCCTTATCGACAACGGCCGCCGCGGACGTCCCGTAACGGGTCCCGGAAGCAGAGCCCTCAAGTCCCTTTCAGACATGCTGAAGGGAAAGAGCGGACGTTTCAGACAGAATCTGCTTGGAAAGCGTGTTGACTATTCCGGACGTTCCGTTATAGTCGTAGGTCCCGAGCTGAAGATATGGCAGTGCGGTCTTCCCAAGGAGATGGCAATAGAGCTGTTCAAGCCCTTCGTTATGAAGGAGCTGGTAAGCAATGGCACCAGCCACAATATAAAGAGCGCGAAGAAGTCAGTAGAGCGTCTTGAGCCCGTAGTATGGGATGTATTGGAGGACGTTATCAAAGAGCATCCCGTTATGCTGAACCGTGCACCTACGCTGCACAGACTTGGAATACAGGCATTTGAGCCTGTTCTTGTAGAGGGTAAGGCCATCAAGCTCCATCCCCTTGCATGTACGGCGTTTAATGCGGACTTTGACGGAGACCAGATGGCAGTACACCTTCCCCTTTCAGTGGAAGCCCAGGCGGAGTGCAGATTCCTTATGCTCTCCCCCAACAACCTCTTAAAGCCTTCCGACGGAGGACCTGTTACGGTTCCTACCCAGGATATGGTTCTCGGTATCTATTACCTTACCCAGAGCAGGGAAGGAGAACCCGGAGAGGGTAAGGCGTTTAAGGGCGTGGAAGAAGCCATCATGGCATATACCGACCACACCATAACCCTTCAGAGCATGATCTATGTCCGCAAGGAAAAGAAGGATGAAAACGGAAAAGTGAAGTCCGCTGTTCTTCACACCACCCTGGGAAGATGTCTCTTTAATGAGATAATCCCTCAGGATCTGGGATTCGTTGACAGGACAAAGCCCGAAAACGAGCTGGCTCTGGAAATTGATTTCATGGTGGGTAAGAAGCAGCTGAAGAAGATAATCGAGGCTATAATCAATACCCACGGTGCCATAAAGACTGCAGAAGCCCTGGATCACATCAAGGATATGGGTTACCATTACTCCACCATAGCTTCAATGAGCGTGTCCATTTCAGACATGGTGGTTCCGGATTCAAAGCAGAAGTTCCTTGAAGAGGCACAGAATACGGTGGATACCATCACCAGGAATTACCGCCGCGGACTCATTACCGATGAAGAGAGGTATAACGAAGTCGTTGAGACTTGGAAGAGCTGTGACGAGTCCATCACAAAGGATCTGATGGACGGTCTGGATCAGTATAACAACATCTTCATGATGGCCGATTCCGGAGCCAGAGGTTCCGATAAGCAGATAAAGCAGCTGGCCGGAATGAGAGGACTTCAGGCAGATACCACCGGACATACCATAGAGCTTCCCATAAAGTCCAATTTCCGTGAAGGACTTAACGTGCTGGAGTACTTCATGAGTGCCCACGGCGCCAGAAAGGGACTTTCCGATACGGCTCTCCGTACAGCGGACTCCGGATACCTTACCAGACGAATGGTTGATGTATCCCAGGAACTGGTCATCCGTGAGATGGATTGCTGCGAGGCAAACAATTTAGATGAGATCCCCGGAATGGAAGTAAGTGCTTTCATGGACGGTAAGGGCGAGATCGAGCTTCTTGAAGCCAGGATCACAGGAAGATATTCCTGCGAAGATATATATGACAAGGATGGAAACATCATAGTCAAGGCAAACCACATGATCACTCCCAGAAGGGCTAAGCTTATCTGTACTGTGGGTGAAAAGGACGGAAAGCCCATTGACACCGTAAAGATCCGTACCATTTTGGCCTGCAGAAGCCATAACGGTATCTGCGCAAAGTGCTACGGAGCCAATATGGCAACAGGCGAGCCTGTACAGGTGGGTGAAGCAGTCGGCATCATAGCTGCACAGTCCATCGGAGAACCCGGAACACAGCTTACAATGAGAACCTTCCACACGGGAGGAATGGCCGGATCCGATATCACCCAGGGTCTTCCCAGAGTAGAGGAGATCTTTGAAGCCCGTAAGCCTAAGGGATTGGCTATAATCGCCGAGTTTGGCGGCAAGGTTGAGATAAAGGATACAAAGAAGAAGAGGGAAGTTGTGGTCACAAATTCCGAAAGTGGCGAAAGCAAGACCTACCTCATACCTTATGGATCCAGGATCAAGGTGCTTGACGGAGCAGAGGTTGAGGCCGGTGATGTCATCACCGAAGGTTCCATCAATCCTCACGATCTCCTGAAGATCAAAGGCCTCCGTGCAGTACAGGATTATCTCCTTAAGGAAGTACAGAGGGTTTACAGGTCCCAGGGTGTGGATATCAACGATAAGCATATAGAAGTCATCGTCCATCAGATGTTAAAGAAGGTGGAGGTTGATGAGCCCGGTGATTCCGAGCTGCTTCCCGGCACCAGGATGGATTCCATTGAACTGGATGACATCAATGATAAGCTTATAGCTGAGGGCAAAAAGCCGGCTACCGCTACCCAGATAATCCTTGGTATCACAAAGGCATCCCTGGCAACAGAGTCCTTCCTGTCAGCCGCTTCCTTCCAGGAGACCACAAAGGTTCTTACGGAAGCAGCCATAAAGGGCAAGGTTGACCATCTGATCGGACCTAAGGAAAACGTTATAATAGGAAAGCTCATACCTGCAGGAACAGGCATGAAGCACTACAGGAATATCTCACTGTCTACAGACTATACCGGTGATGAAGGCGGTGAGGATGACGAGTTCCTGACAGGCGAAGAGACTGAGGTTCCGGAAGGCGGAGCAGAGGAAATAACGGAAGAAACAGAGGAAACTGTAGACGTTACCGAATAAAACGTTGAAAATCCGCAAGTTTTTCTTGACATCCAAATATTGTTAAAGTAAAATGTTTTAGCGTGTCGCATTATGACACGCTAAAATACTATGCCGTAAACAATTACGGCAAAGCCGTTTTTTTGAATGGAGCGGCGAAAATACACTATAGAAAAGAGGTGAGACTTAAATGCCAACATTCAACCAGTTAGTTAAACAGGGCAGACAGTCAGCGGCAAAGAAATCAAAGTCACCTGCATTGCAGAACGGCTTTAATTCTCTGCAGAAGAGGGCTACAGCTACACTCTCTCCCCAGAAGAGAGGCGTGTGCACGGCGGTAAAGACTGCAACTCCCAAGAAACCTAACTCGGCGCTCAGGAAGATTGCCCGTGTGCGTCTTTCAAACGGAATAGAGGTTACTTCCTATATTCCCGGTGAAGGACACAATCTGCAGGAGCACTCCGTTGTACTTATCAGGGGTGGTCGTGTGAAGGATCTTCCGGGTACAAGGTACCATATCATCCGGGGAACCCTGGATACCGCAGGCGTTGCCAACAGAATGCAGGCCCGCAGCAAATATGGCGCCAAGAGACCGAAGGCAGCAAAAGCGTAACAGTTAGGTAACAGGTAATACGGTAATACAGAGTAGTGTTGGGATTTAAGTTTTTCTTAATACCGCACGAACAAGGGAAGAACCCTTGAGTACCGTTGAGTCGAATGACTCATAACCAGGAGGGAAGAAACGTGCCACGTAAAGGACATATTGTAAAAAGAGATGTGCTTGCAGATCCCGTATATAACAATAAAGTCGTTACAAAGCTCATCAATAACATCATGCTTGATGGAAAGAGGGGCATAGCGCAGAAGATTGTATACGGTGCGTTTGCAAAAGTAGAAGAAAAGGCCGGAAAACCGGCACTTGAAGTGTTTGAAGAAGCTATGAACAACATCATGCCTACCCTTGAGGTAAAGGCAAGACGTATCGGTGGTGCCACATATCAGGTACCTATCGAGGTTCGTCCTGACAGACGTCAGGCTTTAGGCTTAAGATGGCTTACCATGTATTCAAGGCAGAGATCCGAGAAGACCATGATAGACAGGCTTGCCAACGAGATCCTTGATGCTTCCAATAACACTGGATCAGCAGTAAAGCGTAAAGAAGACATGCACAAGATGGCAGATGCAAACAAGGCATTTGCACATTACCGCTTCTGATAAGCGGAGGAGCGATCTGACAGTTTTTTGTTTTATGATATAGGAGGTAGATTCCTTGAGTAACGATCCAGGGAGAGAGTATCCTCTTGAGAACACCAGAAATATAGGTATCATGGCTCATATCGATGCAGGAAAGACCACTCTTACAGAGCGTATCCTGTATTACACCGGAGTTAACTATAAGATCGGTGAAACTCATGATGGTACTGCGACAATGGACTGGATGGCACAGGAGCAGGAGAGAGGTATCACCATCACCTCAGCTGCAACAACGTGTCACTGGACTGTTGAAGAAAATGCAAAACCCAAAAAGGGTGCGAGTGAACACAGAATCAATATCATAGATACGCCGGGACACGTAGATTTTACGGTAGAAGTGGAGAGATCCTTAAGAGTTCTGGACGGAGCAGTGGGCGTATTTGCTGCAAAGAGCGGCGTTGAGCCCCAGTCCGAGAACGTATGGCGCCAGGCGGAAGGTTTCCGTGTGCCCAGGATGGCATTTGTTAATAAGATGGATGCCATGGGTGCGGATTACTATGGGACAGTAGAGCAGATCAGAAACAGGCTTGGATCCAATGCCATTATGGTCACAATTCCCATAGGCAAGGAAGAAAACTTCGTCGGTATCGTAGATCTGCTTGAGAACCAGGCATACTACTATGATGATGAACAGGGTAAAGAAGTTGAGATCAAGGAAGTTCCCGACGACATGAAGGATGACGTGGAGCTTTACCGCCAGGAGACCATTGAAAAGATCTGTGAGCTGGACGATGGCCTTATGGAGCAGTATCTCGAGGACAATATCCCGTCCATCGATGAACTGAAGAGGGTTCTGCGCAATGCCTGCATCAATAATGAGGCAGTTCCGGTATTCGCAGGATCAGCGTATAAGAATAAGGGCGTACAGAAGCTGCTTGACGGGGTTATTGAGTATATGCCCTCCCCGGTAGATATACCTGCAGCAGAAGGAACGGACTTAAGCGGCAACGAGTTAAGTATCGAATCTACGGATGACGGTCCTTTTGCAGCCCTTGCATTTAAGATCATGGCAGACCCCTTCGTGGGTAAACTGGCCTATATCCGTGTCTACAGAGGTAAATTAAAGAGCGGTTCCTACGTATTGAATTCTTCCAAAGGGAAGAAGGAGCGTGTGGGACGTATCCTTCAGATGCACGCTAATAAGAGAAATGAGCTGGATACGGTTTATTCCGGTGATATTGCGGCTGCAGTGGGCTTCAAGCTTACTGTTACCGGTGATACCATCTGTGATGAGCAGCATCCGGTAATTCTGGAGTCTATGGAATTCCCCGATCCCGTTATCGAGCTGGCTATCGAGCCTAAGACAAAGGCCGGACAGGACAAGCTGGGACAGGCTCTAATGAAGCTTGCTGAAGAAGATCCTACATTCAGGGCTCATACCAATGAAGAGACAGGACAGACCATCATAGCCGGAATGGGTGAGCTCCATCTGGAGATCATTGTAGACAGGCTTCTCCGTGAGTTCAATGTGGAAGCCAACGTGGGTGCACCTCAGGTAGCATATAAAGAAGCTATCACAAAGAGGGTGGATATAGAGTCCAAGTACGTGAAGCAGTCCGGTGGACGCGGACAGTACGGACACTGTAAAGTCATCTTCGAGCCCATGGATGTCAACGGTGAGCAGGAATACGAGTTCACTAACCAGGTTGTGGGCGGTGCCATACCGAAGGAATATATTCCTGCGGTAGACGAAGGTATCAGAGAAGCCATGAAGACCGGTATCCTGGGAGGATTCCCGGTAACCGGCATAAAGGCCACCTGCTACGACGGTTCCTTCCATGAAGTGGACTCCTCTGAGATGGCATTCCATATCTCAGGATCCATGGCTCTTAAGGACGCTCTGCAGAAGGGTGATTCCGTACTCTTAGAGCCCATCATGAAGGTGGAAGTGACCATGCCCGAGGATTACATGGGTGACGTCATTGGTGACCTGAATTCCCGCAGAGGCAGGGTTGAAGGCATGGAGGATATTCCCGGAGGAAAGATGGTCCGGGCTATGGTTCCCCTTTCCGAGATGTTCGGATATGCTACAGACCTGCGCTCCAGCACACAGGGACGCGGCAATTATTCAATGTTCTTTGATCATTATGAGCAGGTTCCGAAGAATGTTGCGGATAAAGTGCTGACAAGTAAGTAAGAAACACTTGAAAAATCAAACTTTATGAAATATAATTAGAGACACTTGTTTGTTTCTTGATTGTTACGGGTAAGAGAAGCCCGTGCGAATTAAAGGAGGAAAGAAATGGCAAAAGCTAAATTTGAACGTACCAAGCCCCATGTAAACATTGGTACTATCGGACACGTTGACCACGGTAAGACAACTCTTACAGCTGCTATCACAAAGACCCTTGCTGACAGGGTTGCAGGAAATGCGGCAGTTGATTTCGAGAACATCGATAAGGCACCCGAAGAGAGGGAGCGTGGTATCACCATCTCCACAGCACACGTTGAGTATGAGACAGAGGCTCGTCACTATGCACACGTTGACTGCCCCGGACATGCTGACTACGTTAAGAACATGATCACCGGAGCTGCACAGATGGATGGTGCTATCCTCGTTGTTGCTGCTACAGACGGTGTTATGGCTCAGACCAAGGAGCACGTTCTTCTTGCCCGTCAGGTTGGTGTTCCTTACATCGTTGTATTCCTTAACAAGTGCGACATGGTTGACGATCCCGAGCTTATCGAGCTGGTTGAGATGGAGATCAGAGACCTGCTTAACGAGTACGAGTTCCCCGGCGATGACACACCTATCATCCAGGGTTCAGCTCTTAAGGCTCTTGAAGATCCCAACAGCGAGTGGGGAGAGAAGATCATGGAGCTCATGAAGGCCGTTGACGATTATATTCCCACACCTCAGCGTCCTACCGACAAGCCTTTCCTTATGCCTGTTGAGGACGTATTCACCATCACAGGCCGTGGAACAGTTGCTACAGGCCGTGTAGAGCGTGGTATCATCAAGCTTAACGAAGAAGTTGAGATCGTAGGTATCAGGGAAGAGGTTAAGAAGACCGTTGTTACCGGTATCGAGATGTTCCGTAAGCTCCTTGACCAGGGTGAAGCCGGTGATAACATCGGTGCCCTTCTCCGTGGTGTTGACCGTAAGGAGATCGAGAGAGGACAGGTTATCGCACATCCCGGAACAGTTACCTGCCATACAAAGTTCACCGCTCAGGTATACGTACTGACCAAGGATGAAGGCGGACGTCACACTCCTTTCTTCACGGACTATCGTCCTCAGTTCTATTTCAGAACAACCGACGTTACCGGCGTTATCAAGCTTCCTGAAGGCACAGAGATGTGCATGCCCGGCGATAACGTAGAGATGAGCATCGAGCTTATCCACCCCATCGCTATGGAGCAGGGTCTTACCTTCGCTATCCGTGAAGGCGGACGTACAGTTGGATCAGGAAGAGTTGCAACCATCGTTGAGTAATATGCAAAACGAATAATCACGAAGTTATTATTCGTTTTGCAACGAGCAAAAATATCTCTGATGTTTTTGCGAGTATGATAATCACGAAGTTATTATTCGTTTTGCAACGAGCAAAAATATCTCTGATGTTTTTGCGAGTATGATAATCACGAAGTTATGAAGTCTCCCGGGCGTTTTGTCCGGGAGATATTTTCTATCCATGTGCTTTCTGCACATATATTTGTACCCTTTTGAATAATTGAATTAGGCGAAGAAACAGTCCTATCCTAAGTAAAATGCTCTGCTGGGGCATTCTGGTGTTCTCCGTGCCGTTTTCGTCCCACTTGCGGACCGTGGACGGAAAAGTGGCTTTTAGTCCGTAGTGGTTGGAGGCTTATCTACGGACGGGAAGAGGGAAAGTGGCTCTTGGTCCGTAGTGTCAGGAAGGCGGGATGCGTACGGAATGAGAGAAAGTGAAGTTTCGTCCGTAGTGTCAGGAAGGCGGGAT
>JAFSKT010000110.1 GCA_017448845.1 Lachnospiraceae bacterium | reverse complement strand
GTTCGTAACAGCGCATTCGGTGTTTTCGGAGCATTTACGGGACCTCTTCCCACTCCTATCATAATAGCGGCCATCTGTATCGCCATCGTGGCCCTGGTATTAAAGAATACTTCCCTCGGAATGTACATACAGTCCGTTGGTATCAATGCAAAGGCCAGCCGTATAGCAGGTCTTAATTCCAAGAAGATCATCTTCTTAACCTATGTGATCTGCGGATTCTTCGCAGGCGTTGCGGGTCTTGTGAATTCTTCCAGAATAACCAGTGCGGACTCCAACAATATCGGTCTTTACTACGAGATGGACGCCATCCTTGCAGTTGCTCTCGGCGGTAACTCCCTTGGAGGCGGTAAGTTCAACCTGGCAGGCTCCATCATCGGTGCCTACACCATACAGGCTATCACCACCACCCTTTATGCATTGGGTGTTTCCACGGACCAGGCGCCTGTTTACAAGGCCATCATCGTTATAATCATCGTTGCCATTCAGTCAGCTCCGTTGAAGGCTTATTTCAGAAAGCGCTCCAACATTAAAGAAACAGGTACAAAGGAGGCGGCAAGAGCATGAAGAAATTAAAATCAATAAATTCAAATACAATGTTGCTGCTGATCACCATAGCCCTGTTCATCGTAATGTACGCGGGCGGATGTATCGCATACGGAGCAAAGGGTTTTACGCACCTGCAGACCTTCCTTAACATCCTTATCACCAACTCCGGTCTTATCTGCGTTGCCTGCGGACTTACCGTGGTAATGCTCACAGCCGGTATCGATATCTCGGTTGGTTCACTGGTTGCCATGGACTGTATGATGCTGGCAGTAGGTATGAGGAACGGTATAGGCGCTGTTCAGATGTGCCTCTTAGTTCTTTTAGTCGGCATAGTTTTCGGTCTGGTTCAGGGTTTCCTTATCGGTTATCTGCAGATCCAACCCTTCATAGTTACCATGGCGGGCATGTTCTTCGGACGTGGAATGACAGCAGTCATCTGTACCGACCAGGTTTCCATCACCCAGGAGATCAACCAGACTTTCTACAACTGGGCAAATGCAAAGATCATAATCCCCTTCGGAGGATATACCAACAACAAGGGCAAGTACATGGCTCCCTTTGTCAGGGTTGAGGTTGTTATAGCATTAGTTGTGCTCTTACTGATATTCCTGATGCTCCGCTACACCAGGTTCGGCCGTGCCCTTTACGCCATCGGCGGAAGCGAGCAGTCCGCAGCCATGATGGGATTAAATGTTAAGCAGACCAAGATGAAGGCTTACATGCTTTCTTCAGTGCTTACTTCCATCGGCGGCATCTGCTACTGCCTTAACACCATGGCAGGTTCCGTTCAGCAGGCCACCGGTCTTGAAATGGACGCCATTTCCTCGGCGGTTATCGGAGGTACCCTTCTTACAGGAGGTGTAGGTAATGTCCTGGGAACCTTCGTGGGCGTGCTTATAAACGGTACCATCTCCTCCATCGTTAAGACCAACGGTAAGCTTGCAAGCTCCTGGCCTAACATCCTTACAGCTGCGCTGCTCTTCGTATTCATCGTAATCCAGAGTCTCTTCGCAGCAATGAGGACAAAGAAAAAGTAAGAACAGCCTTAAATTCAGCACATCAGGCGGGAAACAGTTCATCTGTTTCCCGCTTTCTATCGCAGGGAATCTTTCCCCTGCATGATAAATAAGGACAATGATATGCCGTTGATAAGATTTGAAAATGTAGGAAAAATATATAAAACAGGCCAGATCGTCTATGAAGCGCTGCATGATGTGAATCTGGAAATAGACGAGGGTGAGCTGGTGGTGATACTGGGCCCCAGCGGCGCAGGGAAAAGCACCCTCCTTAATCTTCTCGGTGGTCTTGACGGCGCCAGCAGCGGAAGTATTTTTTTCGGAGACGAGGATATAACGGCCTTTGACGATAAGAGGCTGGGGCAGTTCAGGGCGTTGGACGTGGGCATCATCTTCCAGTTCTATAATCTGGTACCCACCCTGACTGCTCTTGAAAACGTTGATCTGATGCGGGATCTGGGGGTGGAGACAATGGATCCCCTTAAAGCGCTGGAAATGGTAGGCCTTTCTGAGTGGAAGGATAATTTCCCCTCCCAGCTCTCCGGAGGGCAGCAGCAGAGGGTATCAATAGCCAGGGCAATAGCCAAGATGCCAAGGCTCCTTCTCTGTGATGAACCTACGGGAGCGCTGGATACCAATACGGGCAGAGAGGTGCTTGCAATCCTCCAGGATCAGAGCAGGGTCCATAAAAAGACAGTGGTAATGGTAACACATAACAGCCTTTTTGCAGAAATAGCAGATAAGGTGATAATGGTAAAAAACGGCACCGTAGTGGATATAAAGGTGAATGACTGCCCGAAGGCAGCTGACGACTTAAACTGGTAAGACTGATGACCCGGAACCTGAGAAAAAAACTTAAGAGGGATTTAAGACAGAATATAGTACAGTTTCTGGCTATTTTTATCATGTGCTTTATCGCCCTGTTCATATATGTGACCTTTGATGCGGATCTGACGGGAGTGGAAAGCACTCTTGATGAATACTATAAGGAAACGAATTTTGCGGATCTCATAGTAAGCTCGGAGGGCTTTACCTCCGAGGATCTTATTGCGGTGAATTCCATCCCCTCTGTCAGTAAAGCGGCACTGAGATCCACCATCAATGGCAGGATACGCCTTAAAGGGGATGAAAAGAAGATAGAGTATAACTTTACGGAGGACATAGACGTATCGGGAATGCGGCTGATAGAGGGTGATCCCTTTGAAAATAACGGCCCCGGTATCTGGATAGACAGTAGTTTCGCGGAACGTCAGGGACTGACCGTAGGGGAAGAGCTCCAGCTTATCTGCGACGGAATAGAATTCAATGAAACCCTCAGGGGGATAATCGATAACCCGGATCATCTTTACTTCATCATCGATGATACATATACGGATCCCGAGGTTGGGGAATACGCCTACGCATTCCTGAGCCCGGGGGAGTATCCGGGGAAAGATCCTGTATATGACCATATGTATGTGGACCTTAAGACCGTGGATAACCAGATGTTTCTTACCGAAGAGGACAAGGCTGCCATTGATTCCGCAAGACTCCGGATCTCTTCCCTGCTTACAAAGTCCGTTATGGCCTTTGTGCCAAAAGAGAAGGAAGCAGGTTATAATTCCGTTTACGGTGATATGGAATCCGACAAGACCCTTTCCACGGTTTTCCCGACGCTCTTTATTACCATAGCGCTTCTTGGCATAATGACCACCATGACGAGGCTTGTCATGAAGCAGCGGACCGTAATAGGAACCCTTAAGGCGCTGGGATTCAGCAATGCTGCCGTGACGATACACTATCTGTCATATTCGGTGGTGGTATCTCTTATGGGAAGTATTTCGGGAGCTTTTGCCGGATGGCATACCCTGGGGAAATATATCAATGACAGCATGAATAAGTATTATTGGAATCCTCATCTGGATATGGCTCTGTCATGGCATGTTGCCGCCGTCATACTTTTAATAGCGGCAATGTCAGCCCTTACAAACTATCTTTCCTGCAGGAAGCTTCTTTCAAGGAGGGCTTCAGAGATACTCCGTCCCGAGCCTCCCGGGGTAATGGGGGCGGGATCTCTGGAGAGGACGCCTCTCTGGAAGAAATTGAGTTTTGCCACCAGATGGAACCTGCGGGATATAAACCGTAACAGGCTCAGGACCCTTGGGGGACTGGCCGGTATTCTTTTATGCTCAATACTCCTTTTAACGGCCTTCGGAGCAAACGAGCTTATGAAGTTTACCGAAACCTGGGATTTTGAGGAGCTGACCCCGGCAGATTACGTGGTGGGTTTTGCCCAGGATGCGGGGCTTGATACGGTATATGATTATGCTAAGCAGTTTAAAGGCCAGATGGTGGAAATATGGGAAGCTGAGATATTTGGCGATGACAGATCCGCAGTGTATAATGTAACTGTTGTAGACGAGGGGAATCTTTACCGCTTCGAAAATGAAAAGGGTGAATACATAGACCTCCCGGAATACGGAACAGGCATAAGCTATAAGGCGGCCAAAGAGCTGAAGCTCAAGGTGGGAGATATCATTAAGTTTAAGCTTGCCGGAGGCAGAAATACATACACCGCCAGGATAGAGATGATTTATAAGTCTCCCGGAAGTCAGGGAATAGCCATGACAAGGAAATATTACGAGAGCATCGGGGCAGAGTTCGTTCCAAACGTCATGTACACGGATATGACAGTCCCAAAGTCCTATGTGACTGACAGAAGGGAGATCAGAAGCGTATTTTCAAAGGAGGCGTACATAAAGTCCCTGAAGGCAAGAAAAGCCACCATGGAGGTTGAAGTTACCTATATCATGACCATAGCCGTGCTTATCG
>JAFSKT010000109.1 GCA_017448845.1 Lachnospiraceae bacterium | reverse complement strand
GAGGGATTTGTCCTGTAGAGACAGTAATTATATCCGTAATCCGAAAGGAAGCGGACTCCGGTCTTCTCCATGAGGATATCCAGATTCACGATGACCATGGCATAGCCGGTCTCTCCGTTATCTTCCTTAAAGGACTGGATAATGGCAAAAACCCTTTCCCCGCTTAAGAGATCAAAGGTATCCGAAATATTCTTTACATTATTGTCCTTGGCGTAGAGAGCGTCCTGATAAAGGGGATTCCCTTCTTTGATAAGATCCTTCACGAATACGGGATTAATGCTTGAAGGATAGAAATAGTCCAGTCTTTCACCGCTGAAGATCAGGACTTTATTGATCACGTTTTCACTGCTCTTAATGAATCTCGAGCTTGCTTTATCAAGCTTTTCCTTTTCCCTGATACCGTACTCCGAGCAGATTATATCCAGCGTGTCCGTACAGTAAATTCCGGAATCGAGATATTCTATGAGCCTGGACTCCACGCTTTCGCCCAAAGACCTGGCCCGGTCCATTCTTTTATTTTCATAGTAACGGTTTAAGAAAAACAGAACAGTAATAAAAGCGGAGAGGCATATGATGAAAATGCCTCCCGCTCTTATAACATTTCTTATCCTGTTTCCTTTGTTATCACTATGCATGGATCACATGTTTATATGTTTTGGACCGCTAACCCCGTCCCCCGGGTTCAGGCGTTAACGATCTTTCCGAAGTCTTCCTTCAATGAAGCGCCGCCGATAAGACCACCGTCAATATCAGGCTTGCTTAAAAGTTCTGCAGCATTTCCTGCATTCATGGATCCGCCGTACTGGATACGTACTTCTTCTGCAGTTGCAGCGTCATACATCTCAGCGATCTGGTCACGGATCATCTTGCAGACTTCCTCTGCCTGATCGGCAGTAGCTGTCTCGCCTGTTCCGATAGCCCAGATAGGCTCGTAAGCGATAACCAGCTTCTTAACTTCATCAGCTGAAACACCGTCCAGATCCCACTTGATCTGACGAGCGATCCACTCCTTGTAAACTCCTGCTTTCCTTAATGCCAGTGACTCGCCGCAGCAGAGAATGGGTGAAAGCCCTGAAGCGAATGCCTTCTTTACCTTGGCGTTGATCATTACGTCATTCTCACCGAAGATATCTCTTCTCTCTGAGTGTCCGATGATAACATACTTAACGCCTGCATCCTTCAGCATGGGAGCAGAGATCTCTCCGGTGAAAGCTCCCTTATCCTCAATGTAGAAGTTCTGTGCTCCAAGGTTTACATTGCTGCCCATAAGAGCTGCACCTACAGGCACGATATCAATGGCGGGTACGCAATATACCACATCCACATCATCATTCTTTACAAGATCCGCAAGGGTCTTAACCAATTCAACCGCTTCGGAAGGTGTCTTGTTCATTTTCCAGTTACCGGCAATTATTCTTCTTCTGGCCATATTAGTCCTCCTGAAATAATAAACTACTGTAAGTTATGAGCGGTTCGATGGAATACAAGTGTTTCCATTGGATCGCATAAAATCCATAAATAAATTATTTGTCGTCTGCGGAAATAACTCCGGGAAGCTCCTTGCCCTCAAGGAATTCAAGGGAAGCGCCGCCGCCTGTGGAGATATGTGTCATCTTGTCGCCGAAGCCAAGGTTGTTAACTGCTGCTGCGGAATCACCGCCGCCGATGATGGTGGTAGCGTCTGTTGCTGCAAGAGCTTCAGCTACTGCAACGGTACCGGCTGCAAGAACGGGGTTCTCGGAAACGCCCATGGGTCCGTTCCATACAACGGTCTTTGCGGACTTAACAGCGTCAGCATATATCTTCCTGGTCTCGGGTCCGATATCAAGGCCTTCCTTGTCATCGGGAATGGAATCGGTATTTACAACAACGGTCTTGATGTCGGGATTGTCGATGGGATCCGGGAAACCGTCAGCTGCAACGGTGTCAACGGGAAGAAGCAGCTTCTTGCCGAGCTTCTCAGCCTTTTCGATCATTTCCTTACAGTAATCAAGCTTGCTGTCATCGATAAGGGAATTACCAACCTTGCCGCCCTGAGCCTTTACGAATGTATAAGCCATGCCGCCGCCGATAATAAGGGTATCGCACTTATTAAGGAGATTGTCGATAACTGCTAACTTGTCAGCAACCTTAGCGCCGCCAAGGATAGCAACGAAGGGACGTACAGGAGTCTCAACAGCGTTACCGAGGAACTTGATCTCCTTTTCCATAAGGTATCCAACTGCATTTGTGCCGCCCTTTTCGGTTATGTACTTTGTAACTACTGCAACGGAAGCGTGAGCCCTGTGGGCTGAGCCGAAAGCATCGCATACATAGTCATTAGCCAGCTCTGAAAGTTCTTCAGCGAACTTTTCGCCGGCCTTCTCGGGCTTGGTCTCTTCTTCCAGACGGAACCTGGTGTTCTGAATAAGGATAACGTCACCTTCGTTCATAGCACTTACCGCATCGGTTGCAGCCTGTCCGGTTACATTGTCATCATCAATGAACTTAACGTCTTTTCCGAGCTTCTCGGAAAGCTTTGCAGCAACAGGTGCCAGTGACTTGCCTTCCTTGTCATCAGCGGACTTAACCTTGCCCAGATGTGAGCAGAGGATCACCTTTGCGCCGTCACCCATAAGCTTCTTGATTGTGGGAAGAGCTGCATTGATCCTGGTCTCGTCAGTTATCTCGCCTCCCTTAAGGGGAACGTTAAAATCGCAGCGAACAAGGACTCTCCTGCCCTTTGCATTCAGATCATCAACTGTTTTCTTACTTAAAGCCATGTTATACCTCCGATATGATAGTGATAAAAGAGGTCCTGGTCCTATGTGGACCGGACCTCCTTTAATTCAAATATTGCTTCGATAATATAAACCGATAGATTATCCTAACTCAGCGAAATACTTGATGGTGCGAACCATCTGAGATGTGTAGGAATTCTCGTTGTCATACCATGAAACAACCTCAACCTGAGTCTTGCCGCCGTCAAGAGGGCAAACCATGGTCTGTGTTGCATCAAAGAGTGAACCAAATCTCATGCCGATAACGTCGCTGGATACGATCTGCTCTTCGGTATATCCGAAGGACTCGTTAGCAGCAGCCTTCATAGCGGCATTGATGTCATCCTTGGAAACTTCCTTGTCAACAACTGCGAAAAGAAGTGTTGTTGATCCTGTAGGGGTGGGAACTCTCTGAGCAGCGCCGATAAGCTTTCCGTTCAGCTCAGGGATTACAAGGCCGATAGCCTTTGCAGCACCTGTGCTGTTGGGAACGATGTTGCAGGCACCTGCACGTGAACGACGAAGATCGCCCTTCCTCTGAGGTCCGTCAAGGATCATCTGATCGCCTGTGTAAGCGTGGATCGTGCACATGATACCTGACTCGATGGGAGCGAGGTCATTAAGAGCCTTAGCCATGGGAGCAAGGCAGTTGGTTGTGCAGGATGCAGCAGAGATGATCTTGTCATCCTTTGTAAGTGATGTGTGGTTAACATTGTAAACGATAGTAGGAAGATCGTTTCCGGCAGGAGCAGAGATAACTACCTTCTTAGCGCCGGCATTGATGTGAGCCTGAGCCTTTTCCTTAGATGTATAGAAACCTGAACACTCAAGAACAACATCTACATTGATCTCGCCCCAAGGACAATTGTTTGCATCGGGCTCTTTGTAGATCTTTATTGTCTGACCCTTAACTGTGATCGTTCCTGCTTCGTCATCAGCCTTAACCTCATCCTCTTTGCCGAAATCAACATAACGGCCCTGTGATGTGTCATACTTTAAGAGATGTGCAAGCATCTTGGGGGATGTAAGATCGTTGATAGCAACTACCTCATAACCCTCAGCCTGGAACATCTGCCTGAATGCAAGACGACCGATACGTCCAAATCCATTGATCGCAACTCTTACTGCCATTGTTAAATCCTCCTGATTATTATAAAATATAGTGGACGCAGCCATAGACTGCGCTTACTCCTGCGGAGGATAAAACCCCTCCGTTTCACACGCAACCTATATTGTAACGGATTGACAAAGAAAAAACAAGTAGAATTTTATCTGAGCTGAAATGAAAAAACCATACGAAGCAAGCTTTAATATCATAAGGGCCGTAAGTGCCGTTGCCATAGTGCTCTACCACTACAGCTATATCTTTTATGAATACGGGATAAAGGAATCCGGTCCGGAATTCTTAAAGTTTGAAAACGGTGATTACGGCGGGATCTTTGTAGCTGTATTTTTTATGCTCTCCGGCGCCGCCCTGCTTTATAACCATCCCTCCTTTTCTTCCGTGAAGGATGTGCTTAACTTCTATAAAAAAAGATGGCTTTCCATCTTCCCGGCATTTTACATAGGCTGGATCATCATGTATGTGATAAATTCAAAGCGTGTGGGAGGCTGGTTCTGGGGCGGTCCCAGGAAGAACTTCCTTCTTTCCGCCATAGGAATGGACGGCTATTTCCTTCATCTTGGCATGAATTATTACTGTCTCGGGGAATGGTTCTTAGGTGGCATTATCTTAATGTACCTTTTCTATCCCCTGCTTCTTTTCCTCTGGAACAGGGCAAGGATACCCTCCACCGTACTTATCACCTTTTTATTCCTCTTTAATTTCCGCAGGCATTATTTTTCCAGCGCCCCTGACACAAATATCTTTATAGTCTTAATAAAGTACTATAACAGCCACATAGTGATAAGCGACAATATGTGCCTCTGGACCTGCTTCATGGATTTCTGGCTGGGCTTTATCGTAGTCACCTACTTCCTTCCCGCCATAAAAAAAAGGACCCTAAAGGAATCCCTTATCGCTGCGGCGCTTTTGATCATTGCCACCATCCCCTTCCAGATGACGCCCCTGCCCTTGAATAAGCTTGAAACCTGCACCATACTTGCAGTCTTAGTCATGCTTATCTTAATGCTGCTCACTCCCTTTATCACTAAGGCCACGCAGCTAAACGCTCTCTTAAACTTTCTAAGCAAGTATTCCTACGGGATCTTCTTAGTCCACCATGTGCTGTTATACGGGATCATGTGGTTATTTAAGAACTATCACTTTAACCGCGTAACTTCACTTATCTTCTTTATCCCTGTATTTGCCGTGATCACTGTTACCGGCGCTCTGCTTACCCTATGCGCCGATACCATTACAAAGAAGGTTCTTTCCCTATTTGATGCGCTTTTTACTGAGAAGCCCGAAAAGCCCGTCTCCGGCAGTGATTAAAAAGAGAGGCAGGAAGGTAAAGAGATATCTGGCCTTCGCTTCAAATAAAAGCTCAAATAAGATGAGCCCGATGATGGAGAGCATCACCGCTGAAAGCACGGCTCCCCGCTCTTTCAATATCCCTCTGGCACCTGACAGTGCGGCAAAGGTCAAAACCAGTATCCAAAGTAACTGCAGGACCTTCAACCAGCGGACATAATTTGCTCCCTCCGGCGTGATAAAGGAATGAATCGCTGTACGCAGGATCCCGTCAGCCTTTACTTCAGGCATATCTCCCAAAACAGCACCCGCAAAGAAATTCCCGTCTATCCCCCAGGAAAAGCTGCCGTCGGAAAAATTCACCATCTGCTTTTTCATAAGATGCTTTGCAAGTCCCCCGGGGCCGTAAGCCTTAAGCCTCTCACCGGTGACCCTCAGGTTTTCTCTTTTTCTTTCCGCAGGGTCCTCTATGGAATTGGTGAATTCCGTGTCTTCATTTGAATAAACCCCGTCGGTCTCAGAATTTAATCCCATCATAAGATAATGGGACAGGCTGAAACTCTTATTCTTATTAAGTTCCAGATCTAATGAAGGGTACAGTACACGGTTAATGATCAAAAGCATGAAGACTACGGATATGGCGTAGATCACCCCGGTAGAGATAAAGCCCTTTTCTTTTTTTGAAATAATGATGACAAAGATAAGGATCATGGAAGCAATGCAGGGTATCACGGTCTGTGGTTTCAGGGAAAAACCGAAGCCTGTAATAAGCCCTAAAAGCAAGGGGGTTAAGAACCTTCCGCCCTTCTTTTCCCGGCCCATAAACACCCTTATGGCCATAAGGGGAATAATGATGCCCACAGCGTCGGAATAGGTGATAAAGATATAGGGATCAAATCCGATCCAGAATGCATAGACAAACCAGATATATACCGCAGCCCTGAAGGAAAAGAGGTCATTTGCTATGTAAAACAGTAGTACTCCGGACAGGGAAAATATAAGGACCTGGAATATGGCAAGGCTCAATACAGAATCCGTCCCGAAAAGAGCCGCCACCTTCAATACTGCAGAATAAATAATAACTAACATAAGGTTATTGGGATGGGCTGAAAAATAGTCGAGGCTCACCTCAGCCTTTAAACCGCGATGGAGCTTATAGACGCAGTCCAGCACTCCCGCCGGATCCCAGTCGGAATAAAAGAAAGCGTTGACGCAGTAAACCGTCTCAAGGATAAAGAGTATCAGGGTAAGCACCGTGATGGTAATAAAGACCTTATCCTTGCCAGCATCGGCGAAAAAGCTTTTTAACACTCTCCTGTCCACAAAGATAAGTACTGCCGTGAGGATCACAACAGCAATGATACCGAAGATAAACAGGATCAGATTATCGGTGCCAAGGTCCTTCTTTAAGTAGTGATCCATCCCCTTTTCAAAGAAAAGGATAAGTACCAGTGTAGTCCCCAGTAACAGGGTAAAAAGCAGTGATATGCACTTTTCAGCCGCTCTGTAAAGACGCATTCTTTGTGGATTCCTGTAATACTTCCAATATTTTCTTTAATTCCCTTTCGGGATCGTCGTACCAGTCCATGGTCCAGATACGGAGAATATCCCATCCAAGACCCTGTAAAACCGATATCTGTGACACTTCCCTGTCAGCGGTGGTCTTTGCGGCCTTATAGCTGTCGCCGTCAAGAAGGATACCAAGGATATACCTGGAACTGTTTTCGGGATCTATGACTCCAAGATCCACGGTAAATTCGGAACTTCCAACGGAAATATCAGCTTCATATCCCTGTGTCTTCAGGTAATCCCTGATGGATGCCGCTATTCCGGAACCCTCTTCTCCCTTTGAGGCTTCCCCGGCACCTTCGAACATATTTCTCTTTCCTGCGGCAAAATCAAGGAAGTTCTTAAGGGCTATAACGCCTTCGGCCTTTGTCCTTCCTGTGTCGATGTCTTCGGAAGAAAGGGAAGAGAATACCTTCATTTCCTTTCTTGCCCTGGTTACCGCCACATTAAGCCTTCTCCAGCCGCCGTCCCGGTTCAGGGGTCCGAAATTCATATAGACCTTTCCGCTCTCATCCGGCCCGTATCCCACGGAGAACAGTATCACATCTCTCTCATCTCCCTGGACATTCTCCAGGTTCTTTATAAAGATGCCCTCTTCCCTGTTATAGAGCCAGGATTCAAATTCCTCATTTCCCACACATTCGTCGGTTAAAAGATCCTCTATGAGATCCTGCTGGTTCACGTTGAAGGTCACTATGCCGTAACTCATTTCCTTCTGCTCGGGATCCGCAAACCTCCTCTTAACCTCTTCCACAACAGCTGCAGCCTCAGCCTTATTCTGCCTCTTTCCCGCTCTCTCAAACACACCGTCTATGTGCGTAAGCGTGACCTTTGATTCCCTGTCGTTCACGGAAGGGAAGGTATATAGCTTGCTCTCATAGAATTCGTGGTTACTGAAGGCGATAAGGCTCTCATGCCTTGATCTGTAGTGCCATTTGAGTCTGGTCTCCGGCATATTGAGGGCGAGACAGTCATCTAATATGCTTTCCATATCCTCATATTCCAGATTATCCTCATCTGTCTGATCCGATGTAAAGAAGGTTGTGGGCGGCATCTGTTTCGGATCTCCCACTATTACAGCCTCTTTTCCTCTGGACAGCACTCCCACTGCCTTGCTGGTGGGCATCTGGGATGCTTCGTCAAAGATCACCAGGTCAAAGGGCTCCCTTCCGGGATCTAAGTACTGTGCCGCGGAAATGGGGCTCATAAGCATGCAGGGGCAGAGCCTTGGCAGAAGGGTGGGTATCTTATCCATAAGCCTTCTTATGCTTAGGCCACGGCCGTTGCTCTTTATGGCTCTCTTCAGCACTCCTATCTCGGAATTCTTTGCGGCTTCCGCAATGGAATCAGGCACATTTGCAGCCAGCCTGCAGAAAATGATCTCCTTTGAGAGTTCTGTAATATCCTTATCAAGCTTCTTAAACTGTCCCACTTCGTCCTCGAAACGGGGTCCCGAAAAGCTCTTTAATACGGAGCTTCCGTTTACAACAGCCGAAGCCATATATTTATAAAGGGCCTTATGATAAGCGTCCTTAAGCTTATCGTGATCGATGCCCCCTTCATAGGCGGTGATAAGCCCCTTTAATCCAAGCTTCTCCGCTTCCTCTGCAGCGTTATTATATCCTGCCCACTCTCTTAAGAGAGCCGCTCCGGCATCAATGTTTCCGCATAATTCCTCTTCTGCGGCAAAGAAGTTTCCGCTGTTTTCCCTTTCAATTACAGCCTTGGTATAGAGCTTTTCCCTTGCAGCCATACATTCGTTCCAGGCAGGTACCGCTCCCTTTGCCTCTGAAAGCCCGCTCTCATCCATTAATCTCTTATACTGTGAAAAAGATGCCAGGTCAGTTCCTAAGCTTTCCTTACTTAAAACCCCTGCGGAATAGGGCGTAAAGCGCTTTACAAGGCCGTTCATCCTGAAGTACTTAGGGATGAACCACTTTGAATTTACGGTATTGTATTCATAGAGCAGGGACGCTGCGTCCAGTGAAAAGAAGTCCGGTTTCCACCTCTTTTCCAGATCTTTTTTTATCCCATCAGCTTCGATGAATTTCTGCTCTTTTTTAACCTCTTCCTCTATCTCCGTAAAGCTCTCACCGCCGTTAAAATAGCCCTTAAGCTTACTTAAACCGGCGCTGTAATCCTTATTTAATTCAAGTATCTCTTCCTTAAGTCCCGGGGCATATTCCTTAAGCCCCACAGCCTGAAGCTTATGGCCTGCGGGATGTCCTGCAGCTTTTCCTGCAGAAATAAGCCTGTCTGCCGCAAGCTCCATGTTTTCAAGCCTGACACTGTCAATGCCGCTAAGCTCCGGAAGCTCATTTAAGCTTATATCTTCAGCATCTTTATAGTCCTCAAAACGGCTTATCATGTCAAAAAGGCTTATGCCCGGCTCCCGCTTTGAGTGGAGTTCTTCCGCATAGAGATCCAGTTCCTCTTTTATCTTTGTTAACTGGGATAACTTCCTCTTATACTCCTCCGGCTCCTTATTTTTAGCCACCTCTAAGGCCTCATTAAACTGTTCCAGAACCTCCTTTTTCCTTGCCTTATTTGAATGGAGTTCCAGGCAGAAGGGGCCAATGCCGATATTCTTAAGCCTCTTTTCAACCACCTCAAGGGCAGCCATTTTTTCCGCCACGAAGAGCACCGTCTTTCCTGCGGAAAGGGCGTTTGCTATCATTACGGTTATGGTCTGGGATTTTCCGGTTCCGGGAGGCCCGTGAAGTATAAAGCTCTTCCCCTTTGCGGACTGCTCCACCGCAAACATCTGGGAACCGTCAACGGCCATGGGAAGCAGGAGTTTCTCCGCATCCGGCTCATATTCCTCAAAGGACAGGGGCTCACTTTCATAACTCAGTTTCCCGTCAATAAGGCTCTCTACTATCTTGTTCTTTAAGAGCTCATCCGCACGGTTCTTTAAGTCGTTCCACATCACGAACTGTGAAAATGAAAAGACTCCTATACAGGCGGATTCCAGCACATCCCAGCCCTTCTGATCCTTTATGGCTGCGCTCATAACCTGGAAGACCTTGGCGGTATCCACTCCGTGCTCATCTTCAGGCAGGGGCGTAAGACCGTCTACCACTATATCAAAGTCCTGCTTAAGCTTTTCAAGCAATGTGATATTAAGCTGGGTATCCTCATCCCGCTTTCTTATCACATAGCCTTTTTCCGCGCCCTTCCTTATGATCTCAATGGGAAGCAGGAGTATGGGCGCATATCTCGGCTCACCGGATTTCCTGTACTCATACCACCTGAGTAATCCCAAAGCTATATAAAGTGAATTGGCACCGTTTTCCTCCATCAGGGTTCTGGCTTTCCTGTGGAGATTCTTAAGCTTATCGTTTAAGTCCGCTGGAGTCAGCGAAGAGCGTAACCTCCCCGTCTTAAACTCCTCCATGATATAGTCCTTTTTATCCGCCAGCTCATGAATATTATCAAAGGTCAGGTTTTCCGTACTCTTATGCCAGTCCTCCGGTTTCGGAAAAACCGAAAAATCATTTCCGTCCGCAAGGAGATCCTCAATAGACGCAGCCGTATCCGTAAGGATCGGAATCACCGTCCTGGAGAGCCGCATATTGATAAGAGTGTTCCTTAAGCCGAGATCTAAGAGCTTCCTCTCCCACATCTCCATCTTACTGAACTTATTTTCCGTATTCATAAGAGTTCCGTTATCCATAGCTTAAACCTCATAAAAAAGGGGACGGTTTCACGTCCCATTAAAAACTCAATGTCTGGGGTGGGCTTTGTTATAGACGTCCTTCAGACGGTTTTTTGACATATTGGCGTACATCTGGGTAGTAGAAATGTCAGAATGACCCAGCATTTCCTGCACGGATTTCAGGTCAGCTCCGTTCTCAACCAGGTGAGCTGCAAAGCTGTGGCGCAGGGTATGAGGTGTGATGTCGGCTTCGATGCCGGCCTTTTTAGCGTAGTGTTTTATAAGTTTCCAGAAACCCTGTCTCGACATGGGAACGCCGGAACAGTTGACAAATAAGGCGGTCTCCTCTTTGTTGTCCACCATAACGTCCCTGGAATGGGCAAGATACTTTAAGAGTGCCTGTTTTGCTTCGTTACCGAATGGGATGATCCTCTCCTTGTCGGCGTCGTGGCACTCCACATAACCCATGGCGAGATTTAAGTCTGTTGTCTTAAGGGTAATGAGCTCGGTAACCCTCATGCCTGTGGCATAGAGGAGTTCCAACATAGCCTTGTCCCGAAGGTCTTTAGGTGTATCGCCTGAAGGCTGGTCAAGAAGTTTAACCACCTCCACAGGTGTCAGGATCTCCGGTGCTTTTTTAACGATCTTAGGTGCTTTAAGGCTTTCAGCCGGATTGGAAGCCATCTTTCCTTCCTTAACGAAGTAATGGAAAAAGGCCTTCATTGAAGCGATATTTCTTGAAATGGTTGCCGCTGTAAAAGCGTTCTTCTCAAGATAGAGAAGATATGAGGTCATATCCTGTTCGGTCACAAGAAAAGCGTCATCGATGCCTTTAGCTTTAAAATAGGCCGCCATCTTCATAAGGTCACGCCTATAAGAAAGCCGGGTATTTTCAGACGACTTTTTAATGTTATGTAAATAACTTATGAACTCCAGGACCTGCTGTTCCATGTATCCCCCGTACCTTGACTCCTTAGGTTTTGACCCTCCAGTCAAAACCACTTAGTCATTATATAGGGGAATTTTTGAGATTGCAATCCTTAAAATCCGCGTAAAAACAGAGTTTTTCACCCACTTTTTGCAAAAAACAACAACATGTCGTAAAGTTCTGAGGAACCCTGCCCAACATGTTGTTAAAAAAATTTTTTCAATTATTTTTAAATTTATGTAAATCTTTTATAGTAACTGTTTTTTGTCCCTGTAAACCTTATATGCCATTATTGCGGCAACCGTCTTGGAATCCTTTATTTCACAGCGATATACCATTTCCGCCAGTTCATCCGGGTCCATTTCACAGACTTCCACGAACTCGTCCGGATCCAGGTCCTGATCGGTCTTCTTTAATCCCGTTGCAAGATAGACCTCAATGACCTCATCGCAGTAGGCAATAGCTGTGTTGATGGTCATAAAATGCTCGATCTTATCGCAGAGATAACCGCCCTCTTCTCTCAGTTCCCTTTCGGCAGCTGTGAGAAATTCCTCATCACCGTCCCGCTTTCCCGCAGGTACTTCTAAGGTTATCCGGTCAAAGGCGTGGCGGTACTGCCTAACCATTACCATTTTCCCCTCATCAGTGATGGCGATGATCGCAACTCCACCGTTATGGAGCATGACGTCATATTCCGCGATATTTCCGTCAGGGAGCTTTACCGTATCCACGCAGTAAGTAAGTATATTGCTTTTTCTGAGGACAGTCCTCTTTAATCTCTCGGATTTCTTTATCATTTATTCTTATCGTAGAGCACTTTCAGGCCCTTCATCATAAGGGCGTTATCAAGGATAATATCATGGCGGCATTTAGGAATGATAACCTTCGAAAGTCCGCCGGTAGCCACAACTGTGGTCTTATATCCAAGCTCGTCCTCAAAGCGTTCTATCATGCCGTCCACCATGGCAGCCTGACCGTTTATAATTCCGCTCTTCATGCAATCCACAGTATTGGTGCAGATATACTTATCCGGAGAGGAAAGGCTGACTCTGGGGAGCTGTGAAGTATTGGAAACAAGGGCTTCCAGGGAAGACCTTACGCCGGGGATAATGACGCCGCCAACATAATTCCTGTCCTTATCTATGACAGTAATGGTGGTTGCGGTTCCCATGTCCACAACAATGGCAGGGGCCCCGTACTCATCAAGAGCCGCAACGGAATCCACGACTAAATCGGCTCCCAGGGTCTTGGGGTCGTCGATCAATAATTTAATCCCCGTTTCCAGTCCGGCACCTACCACCATGGGATCCGAATCCTTAACCAGTTTTCTCACCGCCTGTTTCATTATATGGGTAAGGGGCGGCACCACAGAGGATATGATGGAACCGCTTATTTGGGAAGCTTCCACGCCGTGGATCTCCATAACTGTCTTAAGGATCACAGCATATTCCAGCTCTGTTTTTTCAATATCTGTGGAAATACGCTCTGTAAAGAGTATGTCTTTATCTATGACACCAACCTCAATATTGGTGTTTCCCATATCAATGGCAAGTAACATATATCCTCCGGTTCACGGGATCATTTCTTTTCGATGTAGCCTTTAGCCTTTAAGAGCTCAGCGCATAGTACTCCGCCGCCGGCTGCTCCCCGGACGGTATTGTGTGAAAGGCCTACGAATTTCCAGTCGTAGATAGAGTCTTCACGAAGTCTTCCCACGGAAACGCCGAAACCTCTCTCGTAATCCACATCCAGCCTTACCTGAGGACGGTCGTCTTCGGTCATATATCTTATGAACTGCTTCGGAGCTGAGGGAAGGTTTAATTTCTGGGGCTCTCCGGAGAAGGAAGTCATTGCCTCTATAAGCTCTTCCTTTGAAGGATTCTTCTTAAAGTTCACAAATACGGCAGCAGTGTGTCCGTTCAATACAGGCACCCTGATACACTGGGAAGTGATCTTCAGGCCTTCATAATTCACTATCTTGTCACCCTCAATATGTCCGAAAACCTTCAGGGGCTCCTTTTCGCTCTTTTCTTCCTCACCTCCTATGTAGGGGATGATATTCCCTATCATTTCAGGCCAGTCCTTAAAGGTCTTTCCCGAACCTGAAATTGCCTGATAGGTGGTAACCACTGATTCACAGGGCTCAAACTCTTTCCATGCATAGAATACAGGAGTGTATGACTGTATGGAGCAGTTGGGTTTAACCGCAATGAAACCTCTCCTGGTGCCCAGTCTCTTTCTCTGGGAAGGGATGATGTCAGCATGTCCCGGATTTATCTCCGGTATGATCATGGGCACATCCTCTGTCCACCTGTGGGCGCTGTTATTTGATACTACAGGGGTTTCAGTCTTGGCGTACTCTTCCTCGATGGCACGGATCTCTTCCTTTGTCATATCCACTGCGGAAAAACAGAGATCCACATCTTCAGCCACGTTTTTCACGTCGCTTACATCCTTTACAACAATGCCCTTTACCTCTTCCGGCATTGGAGTATCAAGCTTCCAACGTCCGCCCACTGCCTCTTCATAGGTCTTTCCGGCACTCCTGGGGCTTGCTGCAATTGTCTTTACTTCAAACCAGGGGTGATCGTGCAGAAGTGAGATAAATCTCTGTCCCACCATTCCGGTTCCGCCGAGTATCGCTGCTTTCAGTTTTTCCATAATCTTTTCCTCCTCTATCTTTTATAAGGCCACTGTTTATCTCAGTACGCCCTTATCAAGATACTTACTGTAATACTCCAGATTCTTCTCCATTGACGCCCTGCCCGGAGCGCCTGAGGTCACCCTCTTTTCCACACAGCTCTTAAGGGAAATGGCGTCATAGATATCCTCTTCGAACACCTCCGATTCCTCTTTCCATTCACTGAGGTGCAGATCCTTTAATGCCCTTTTTTCACTGATGCACTTTAATACAAGCCTTCCGGTAATAGTGTGGGCATCCCTGAAGGGTACGCCTTTCTTTACCAGATAATCCGCCGCATCCGTGGCATTGGTGAAACCGTTCTCCGCGCTCTTCTTCATGATATCCGTGTTGAAACTCATTGTTGATATCATGCCGGTAAAGAGCTTTAAGGAATCCGAAACCGTGTCTATGGCGTCAAAGGAAACTTCCTTATCCTCCTGCATATCCTTATCGTAGGCTAAGGGTATGCCCTTCATGGTGGTAAGAAGGGCTATAAGGGCGCCGTAGACCCTGCCTGTCTTTCCCCGTACCAGCTCGGCAATATCCGGATTCTTTTTCTGGGGCATTATGCTGGACCCCGTGGAATACCTGTCATCTATCTCCACAAAGCGGTATTCGTCGGAATTCCAGATGATGATCTCCTCCGAAAATCTGGAGAGATGCATCATTATTGTGGAAAGCGCGGATAAAAACTCAATGAGATAATCCCTGTCCGAGACCCCGTCCATGCTGTTTCTGGTGGGACCCCCGCTAAAGGAAAGCTCCCTTGCGGTATAATCCCTGTCCAGCGGATAGGTGGTGCCGGCTAAAGCACCGCTTCCCAGCGGACAGCTGTCCATACTCATGTATATATCCCTCATCCGGCGTCTGTCCCTTAAGAACATTTCGAAATATGCTCCCATGTGATGGGCCAGTGTCACCGGCTGCGCTTTCTGTAAATGTGTAAATCCCGGCATGAAGGTATCCAGATTATCCTTCATAATATTAAATAAAGCCTTTTGAAGATCAAAAAGCCTTTCGTCAATGCCAAGAAGAGCGTTCCTTATATGGAGTTTCATATCAAGAGCCACCTGATCGTTACGGCTCCGGCCGGTATGCAGGCGTTTCCCCGCATCCCCGATCCTTTCGGTAAGGACGGATTCCACAAAGCTGTGGACATCCTCGTATTCCTCACTTACCTCAAGCTTTCCGTCCTCTAAGTCCTTTAAGATGCCTTCAAGGCCTTCCCTTATGCTGTCTCCGTCCTCCTTTGAAATGATGCCGCACTTTGACAGCATCCCCGAGTGGACGATAGAGCCCTCGATATCCTCTTTTATAAGCCTCTTATCAAAGGATATGGAAGCATTGAATTCATATGCATCTATATCGGTCTCGTCCTGAAACCTTCCGCCCCAGAGCTTTCCCATATCACTCAAATCTCCCTTTTATGGCAGTTACGATCCCGAGAAAGATGATCACCGCAGTAATTACCTCGGAAAACATACCTGTTATGGCGCCTGCGATTATGATGAGCGCCACCAGTATCAGTGATACATAAGAAGGCGCGTCTCCAAGCAGTGCTCCCATTATTATGGTTATAAGGGAAATCACCACCAGTGCCGTCAGGGATAGTTCTCTCATCTCCACATGCTTAAATGCACAGAAGAATATGGTTCCCACAATAACAAAAAGTGCAAGGAGTGAAATGGTCTCCGTGGAAATGATCCCATCCCGTCTCTGTGTCTGCCTCTTCGTTCTGTTCCTGCGGTTTCTGCCCTTTTCGGGTTCCCTCTCCTTATGGCGGAGTACCTCCGCATTTCCTGTATAATTCTTATAGGGGCCGTCTCTCCTTATGGTAGAATTGGCGCTCCTTAAAAAGTCCGGCATGGCATCATTGG
>JAFSKT010000108.1 GCA_017448845.1 Lachnospiraceae bacterium | reverse complement strand
TGTGATGCTCTGGCAACTGCAGCGGCAGACAGGGCCGCGGAGGAAAATGGGAGTTTGGGAAAGCACTGAAAAATACGACATAGAAAAGGGGAAAAAGGGTAAGCATCTCGTCGGGATCATAGTTATGTGCGTTCTTCTTGTTGTGATCGCAGCTTTTAACATGATCCGGTCCTTCTGGGAATATGAGGCGGGAAAGCAGGAATACAGCAAGGTTGAGAAGGAATACGTAAGTGTTGTGGATCCCGTGAAAAAGGCGACAACGCCTAAAGCTTCAGCCGAAGAAGAGGAAGCGGAGGAGGAAGAAGAGGAGAGCATCTGGACCGAAGATCAGTCCATCCCCAATTTAAGTATCGCTCATGATGCTCTTGCCGCAAAGAACCCGGATTATTTCTGCTGGCTTTATATAGCCCCCACCGATGTAAGCTATCCGGTGGTGAAGGGTTCAGATAACGACTATTATCTTCACCATACCTTCGAGGGGGAAAATAACGTAAACGGCTGTATATATATGGATTCCCAGGCCTGGCCGGATATGAATGACTATAATATCTTCATTTTTGGACACAATATGAGGAACGGATCCATGTTCGGGTCATTAAAACATATTTTGAACGACCCACAGATAGCCCTTGAAAATCCTTACTTTTATCTTCTTCAGAAGAATGCGGTGAGAAAGTACCATATCTACTCTGTGCATGTGGCTGCCCCTTCTTCCGACACCTTCCATAATCCCGCCTCCGAGCATGAGTATGAGGATTATATTAATATGGTCAAGGAAGACAGCATAGTTGATATGGGAGTGGATGTCACTACCGCGGACAGGACTGTGACGCTTTCCACCTGTTCCGGCACCGGGGCCGGGAAAAAGAGGCTTGTGTTACACGGAAAGTTAGTGGGTATAATAAATCCGGAGAAAGCCGGGGTTTCATATAATTCCGTAAGGGCTTTGTCCAATGAGTTTTAAGAAAACAGGCGTTTTGAAATAACCGGGAGAGCTGAAGGATGATCTTTAGGAAAATCGGGTCTTTCTTAAACAGGATAGTGGAGCTTGATAAGGCCGAGGAATCGGAGAATTTCAGGCGGCGGAGGATGCTGGTGATGTGCGGCGGCGCAGGTCTTCTGGTGTTACTCTGCATAGCTTTCAGCATATACCCCCTGATGAACGGATTCTACGCCACTTTTGCCACCTATCTTGGGATAATCCTTTCCCTTGGAATGTCTCTGGTGGTGCTTTTCTGGACCAATTCCACCGGGGCCGCGGCTACCATTGCGGCATACGGGAGCTATGTGGTTTTAGGCGTGACCTTTTATTTTAACCCCTATCCCATGAGGGGAGGACTTGACGGATTCTGGCTCTGGCTTCTTTTAGTCCCCTTCCTTGCGGACTATTTTGCCGGGCTTGTAACCGGATTCCAGATATCCCTTGGGGGACTTGTTATGTCCATCGTCTATATGTGGGCATTACGGGACCATTTTATCGATTACGGCGGGGATGTGCTTACCTTCTATCCCATGATCTTCCTTGTTGCATCCATCATAGCCTGGGTACTGCAGTTTGAGATAGTCTATAACCACAGGATGGAGCTAAAGGCTGAGGAAGTGGAAAAAACAAGGCAGGAAGACCGGTTAAAGAACATGGAGAAGGAGCTGGCGGCCTATGAGGAGAATATGAACCTTGTAAACAGGCATCACCACGATCTCCGGCATTACACCAGGGTTCTGAGACAGCTTCTTAACGAAGGTGATACTGAGGAAGCCATACACTACCTAAACGAGCTGGACGGGAACCTGGAGAACGTCACTTCCATGACCTATTGCGACAATAAGCTTATAAACAGCATCCTGTCCATTTACCATAACAGGCTGAGAAAGAACAAGTGCAATATGAAGATCAGGGCCGCAGTGCCTGAAGAGCTTAATATAACGGATGTGGATCTCTCCGCCCTGCTTTCAAATATCCTTGAAAACTGCGCAGAGGCGCTGGAAAAGATCCCTGACGAAGAGAAGAAGTTCATGAATGTGAAACTGGACTATGAAAACGGGAAACTGAAGGGCAGCGTGGTGAACAGCTGTGTTTCCGGGGCTATGTTTGATGATAACGGAATGCCTGTCAGCACAAAGAGGATAAAGAGCGGCGTAGGCACGAAGAACATCATGAATATTACCGAGAAATACGGCGGCACCGTGGGCTTTGAGGAAAAGGACGACACCTTCATCACAAGGTTTGTCCTGGCCTGTTGATTTTTTTCTCTTTTTATCAAAAAAAGGGTTAATTTCCGTAATATAGCTGCCGATATAATGAATGATAAGATTCAGAGTAATTCTGCGAAAACTACAGGGACACGTAAATTAAAAAACCGGCGGTTTGGCAGATATGGAAAAGGAGGTTCATGGAATGAACAATATCAATGGATACGGTTTTTACCAGAACGCAGGGATGGTTGGTGAAAACATCAGGAAGTTCGGCAGAAGGCCCGAAGGGCCGGATAAGGGACCTGTTAAGAACGGCGAAGATCCCGCAGCAATGTATGTAAAGGATAAGAAGACCGAAGGCGTCGGCGGCATCCAGAACGGCGTTGAATTATCCGAAGGCGCAAAGAAGATACTTGAAGAGTTAAAGGAAAAATACGGAGACAATACTGATTTCTTCGTAGCAAACTATTCTTCCGACGAGGAAGCTCAGGAATACCTTTCCAGAGGCACAAAGGACTACAGCGTCCTGATCGAGCCGGAGCTTCTGGAGGAGATGGCCCGTGATGCGGAAACAAAAGAGAAGTACATGGGCATCATAGAGGACGGCACCAAGCAGCTTGACAGCATCAAGGATCAGCTTAAGGAAGCCGGAAAAGACGGGGAAGTTAAGAATATCGGATTCTCAGTGAGCAAGGACGGAACCATCAGTTTCTTCGCACAGCTTGAGCAGTCAAGCAAGGAGCAGAACGAGAGAATCGCAGAGCTCAGGGAAAAGAGAGCCGAGAAGAATAAGGAAGACGAAGAGAAGTTAAGGAAGAAACGGGAGGAGAAAAAGGCTGCCGAGAAACCTGACAGGCCGGACTTCAATAAGATGAACCGGGAGCAGGTTAAGAGGGCAGACATCAAGGCTGATTCAGCTGAGGAACTCCTGGATAAGATAATCAATTTCGACTGGAACAGCGTAAAGAGCGAGCAGATGATGGCAGTAGGCTCCAAGGTGGATTTCACCGCATAACAGCTGTTACCAAAGTTCGACAGGGAGATCATATTGAAGAGTGCAGTGGTGACCGGAGGTGCCGGGTTTGCGGGCTTTAGCCTTACAGAGTATCTCCTGAGCCGGGGATACAGGGTTGTATGTCCCATGCGTCCGGGTTCTCCGCATAATTCAAGACTTGAAGAACTTAAAAAACAAAATGAAATAAAAGGCGGACAGGGGGAACTTTTCCTCCTGTCCCTTGACATGCAGGAAATCCTGGGGCTTAGTGAGTATCTGAAGCTGCAGGATATTGATATGTCGGGGAGCCTGTTTTTCCATCTTTCCTGGAGAGGAGAGAGGGATAATAAAGAAGAGCAGTACGGGAATATCCCTGCTGCTCTTGATGCTGTGAAAGCCGCCTCCGCCATAGGGGCGTCAAAGATCATCCTGACCGGATCCCAGGCGGAATACGGTGCAGGTGCGGGAGGTACAATTAATGCTGACGGTTCTTTTGACCCCGTCACCGAGGACTGCCTTCCAAAGCCGGTTAATTCCTATGGTGCTGCCAAGGCTGCAGCTATGATCCTAACCCGTGACCTGGCAAGACATCTCTCCATTGGCTGGAACTGGATCAGGATATTCAGCCTTTACGGAAAGTACGAGCATTCCCATACCCTTTTGTCATATCTCAGGGAAAGCCTGAAAAATAAAGAAATCCCGTCACTTTCATCCTGCACCCAGACCTGGGACTACCTTGAAGCAGAGGATGCTGCAGCAGGTATCACAGCCGTAGGTGAAAGAGGAAAGGACGGGGAAATCTATAATCTGGCCAACGGGGCTTACCGGCCCTTAAAGGAGTTTGTGGAGATCATAAGGCAGGAAACGGATCCCGGAGCAGAGATAAACTTCGCCCCTGCAGATCCTGATCATCCCGCGCTTTCACTTCGTCCCTCAGTGGAAAAGATAAAACTCCACACCGGATGGAAGCCCTTAAAGGACTTCAGCTGACCTGAAAAGCCTGTCTCAGCCGAAGAGCCTTGACATATTGGCAAGAGGTCCTACCGCAGTCTGCAGATCGCTTATCGCCTGATTTAATCCCTCAAAGTTTATGGAAGAAAGATCCTTCACCGCATTGGTAAGATCCTGGGAATTGGCTTCTACCATGCTGTTCACGTTGTTACTGGTGGCTGTGATGGAGTTTACCATGCTGTTGATATTGTCCATCTCGGCGCTGATCTTTGAAAGTGCATCCTGTGCCATTACGATGGTGGTATTGGCGGTCTTAAGGGTCTCCACCGCAACGGGAACTATCATAAAGGAAACGACGCCCATGATAACTACCAGTAAGAAGATCAGGATAGAAGTGAACTTCTGATATCTGGCTTCCCTTTTCTCAAATTCCAGGAGCTCTTTCAGTATTTCCTTTGCGTCCTTTTCATCCAGGTTGTCAACTGCCTTCTTTTCTTCTTCACTCATTTTTATAAACCTTTCCTTTCTTTTATTTTGACAGGATCTATCCTGCCTGTATCCTTAACCCCTTGGGGTAATGGTTCTTTATTATCCGGCCGTCCGACTTTCCCCAGCCTAAGGAACAGCCCATATAGCTTATTAAACACCAACCGTTATTTAATCCCGGATCTGCCTGCAGGCTTTCTCCCTTCAGGTATTTTAATGCCTCTTCCCTGCTTTCTATGGAATGATTGACCGCAGCCATGTCTGCCGACATGAAAAGTGCCAGGGCGTGGGAGGGTTCAAAACGGTCTTTTTTTATCGTTCCCAGATGGAGGCCGGGACGCAGTACCTTTAAGTGGTCCGTGCCGGGCATATCCTCATTTGAAAAATAGAGCTGGTCTCCGAAGGAATGGATGATGCCGTCCTTAAGGGCAAGTCCCGGGATAAAGCTTTTACGGAAATCTTCAAAGAGCTTTATATTTGCGTTGGATGCAGATTTTAAGCTTCCGCTGCCGGAAATCCTTCTCATGCCCTCCGGGCTTATGCCTTCCCTCTTCAGTACCGCGAAGAAATGGCCTTCACCCTTTGACCTGTGGGGCCAGATTCTCACAGCATATCCCGTACTGCCGGAACCGGTGCTGACAGCGGTCTTTGTCCAGCTTTCATCAAGGGGCCTTATCTCCGAAGGATCCATAAGGGAAAAATCCTTATTTTCCGCTAAAAATCTCTCAATGCTGCCCTCGTCTTCCTCTTTGGAAAAGGTACAGGTGGAGTAGACCATTATCCCGCCGGGAACCAGCATTTTTGCGGCTTCAGCCAGTATCTTATCCTGCCTCTCAGCGCACATCTTCACGTTTTCCGGGCTCCACTCCTCCTTTGCGGGACCCTCCTTACGGAACATTCCCTCCCCGGAGCAGGGGGCATCTACCAGTATCCTGTCAAAGAACGCCCCGAAGAGCTCCGACAATTTATCGGGCATTTCACTTGTAACAAGGGTGTTCATTATCCCCATGCGCTCGATATTGAGGGATAGGATCTTTGCCCGGTTTTTTACCGGCTCGTTTGCGACTAACAGTCCGGTGTTTTCCATAACATCTGCTATGTATGTGCTTTTTCCCCCGGGAGCGCTGCAGAGGTCAAGGACCTTAAGTCCCTTCTTTAAGTCAAGCCAGGGGACCGGAGCCATGGCGCTTGCCTCCTGTATATAGTAAAGACCGGCTTCATGGAGGGGGTGCTTTCCCGGATCGGTCTTTCTGTCATAGTAGTACCCCTTTTCACACCAGGGGACTCTTTCCAGGGAAAAGGCGGTTTCGAGTTCGGGAAGGAGAGGATTTAAGGTCTTTTTCAGGCCGTTTATCCTCAGGGATTTATATGCTTCTTCTTCAAAAGACCTCAGGAATATAGGAAATTCCTCAGGGTCCATACTGTCTTTCATTCGATTCACAAATTCTTCGGGAAGCATAATGGTATTTTATCATAAAAAAAAGATTTTTTTCAGCGTTATTTTAGGTTATAATTATACAGTCGGCATGAGAAAAGCTTACAAATGCTGAAAAAGGGGAATCGAGAGTATGTATCCAGCCGGAAGATATAACATGAATTTTGATATCAGCGCCATTTTTCTCTCTTTGTTTCTGCTGATAATCTATTTCCGTTCCAGAAGAAAAGGCAGGAATATGAGCAAGCTCTTCATGTGCATCATCTATTTCCTGCACATTACGGCTATTATGGATGTGATCCAGGTGGTCATGCGCAATGATCCCTCCAGTTTTAATTTTTATATTGAATCGGTGAGCATCTTTTTATCCCACATAATCCATAATTCCCTGGCATGTATGTATACCCTGTACATCATTCACATGACAAGGACCAATTATATGATGACAAAGCGGCAGAAGGTGATCTTTTTGATTCCGGAGGCCGTACTAATCATCTTTTCAGTGATCCCTATATTGCAGAGACAGCTCTACGTCCTGGAGCGTGACGGGACCTATATCCGGGGACCTTTATATAATTTGTACTTTGCTGTAGTTGTGATATATTTCTTTATCTCACTCTATGTTCTTATAAGATACCGTAAGGCCCTTGGGGATAATCTCACTTACACCTGGATCTTTTACGGCGGAAGCGCATTGAGCGTTGTGCTCTCGGCTACCTACCCTTATCTGAGAGCTGCTCTTTATCTGCAGACACTATGTGCTCTCGGGATCTTCATCGCCATAGAGAATGCAAATACCCTGTTTGACAATGAGAGCGGCGCCATGACGGGATATGCCCTGATAAAGGAAGCGGAGATATTATATACCGGGCGTTATACTTCGTCGGTAATTTCCCTGAAGATCCCGAATATGGATTATTATTTCTCCATTTTCGGACGGAGCAATGTCTTTGAGCTTATCAGGGGTATCACCTCTTACCTCCGTTTTCTCGGGGGACAGCGGTGTAATCTCTATTATCCCGCCTCCGGCATCATCACCATGATCCTTTATAATACGCCGGAAGAGAAGGCCGTGGAAATGGGTGAGACCATCAGGCAGCGCTTTAATAAAAAATGGGATGTTCCCGGTATGAATGTGGCGATCCCGGTGCAGATATGCATAACCACCATTCCGGATAAGGTGATGAACGTGGAGCAGCTCATGGCCATAGCCGGTTCCGGTTATAATCCCCTTATCAAGGACCCGGTATATGTGGTGGACGGCATAAACAGCGAAAAGAGGCTGAAGAGCGTAGAGGAGGCCATAAAGAGGGGATTGAGAAACAGAAACCTGACAGTCTGCTATCAGCCCATCATCGACACGAATACCGGATCCTTCCGTTCCGCGGAGGCCTTGGTCAGATATACTGACGAGGAAATCGGAGCCATTCCTCCCGAGGAATTCATCCGTGTGGCTGAACACATGGGTGTCATAGGAAAGATAGGAGATATAGTTTTCGAGAAGGTCTGCGCCTTTGTGGCGGAGGAGCATCCGGAGCAGTACGGCATGGACTTTATCTCCGTAAACCTGTCTTCAGTACAGTGCATGGACGAGAACCTGGCCCGCCGGCTTACTGATATAGCAGGCAAATACGGTACAAATACCAGAAGGATAAACCTTGAAATATCAAGTGATATTTTTTCCTATAATGAGGAGATGCTTGAAAGGGCGGTAAAGGGCCTGAGACAGAGCGGTTTCCTTATTTCCCTTGACGATTTCGGAGAAGGGGACACGGATTTTGAAAACCTGATAAAACATCCTTTCACTTCCATAAAGATCGACCGGAAGATGCTCTGGCAGGCCGGCCTGGAAGAGAAGAAGGACGTGATCTTAAGCCACATCATCCGTATGCTTAAAGAGCTTAAATATACGGTAGTCGTGGAAGGTGTGGAAACAGAGGAGCAGAAGAATAAGCTGCTGAAGCTTGACGTGGAATTCCTACAGGGTTTCCTCTATTCCCTTCCCCTGTCCGAGGACAGGTTCATAGAACTGTTAAAGGGGATGTGATCTTGGATACCGCGGCTCTCTAAGTACAGGCAGGGACGATATGAAAAAAGGTAAAAAAAGCACAGTCCGGTTGCGGGATATCCTGCCCGTCTGCATATTGTTTCTGTTCTTTTCTTTAGCAGAACTTCCCCTTATGGTAAAAAACCGTTATGCGGGATTTGATTTTGCCCCGGACAACGCCCTTCAGTATGATCAGTTTCTGGTGGCAAAGGTTTTCCTTCTGCTTTTTCTGGCACTGTGGATCCTTATTACGGTGCTGCTACGTTTCAGGCATTCCCTTAACTTTAAGGAATTGATCCCGGGAATGCTGCTTTTCCTGTTTTTAATACTTTCTTTTATCTTTTCCGTTAATAAAACCGTATCCTTAACCGGGGCCAATGAGCTCTTTGAACCCTTTCCCGTACTGGTCTCATACATCATAGTATTTTACGGAACGGGGCTGATAGTAAAAAACAGTCCAGGAAGCAGGGATGAAAAACTGCTGCTCATAATGAAATGCGTTGGCATCAACGTCTTAATATCCTGCCTTTGGGGGATCCTGCAGGCTTTGAAGGGGGATCCGGCAGCGGTATCTCTCTACAATCCTGATTATGTGGGAAGCTATGCGGCGGTTTTACTTCCTGTCTTTGTGCTGATGATCATCGGTTTTTTTGAAAAGCGTTCTGCTCTTCTTTGGAAAATGCTGCTTTTGCTTTCTTTCCTGCTTATCCTCCTTCTTATCCTTTCCGGTTCAGCAGCCGGAATTATGGGGGCAGCCACCGGGGTATTTTTCGGTATTCTCTTATTTTTCTTTGGGAGGGATAAGCGGATCATGGCGGTCACAGCCGGGATCATTGCGACAGCTGCCCTTATTCTTACACTGTTTCTCCGGAATACTTCATATGCTCCTTCGTATTACAGTGATTTCAGACTGCAGACAGGGGGAAAATACGCTGAGTTTTCCGTAGGTGTTGAGAAGATCTGTATCCGGGAAGACTTTGATGAATTCGGATACGAAGAGTTCACTATATTAAATCAGGACGGAGAAAGTATCTCCTATGAGGGGGATCCGGAGAGAAATACCTTTGTGGCACAATTACCGGAAAACAGTGTTTTTAAGGACTTTCACTTTAATCCCATGGAGCTTAAGGACGGGGAAAGAGGCTATTTTGTCCACTGTGCTGACAGGGATTTTTATTTCGGGGAGGACGAAAGCGGAAACTGCCACAGCATGAACGCTTATGGAAAGCTTGTGGATCTTACGCCTGCCGAAACTGCAGGGCTGTTCCGGGACCGGGAGGCTTTTCTCCACGGAAGGGGATATATCTGGGATAGATCACTACCGTTATTAAAAAGATATGCTTTCACCGGCTGCGGTCCTGATGCCTTTCCCTTTATCTTTCTCCAGAATGATGTTGAAAAGATACTTCGTTCGGGACTTCCCTATGAAGAACTTGTCCTGAAACCCCATAATTTCTACCTTCAGACTGCTCTTCAGCTGGGACTCCCCTTTCTGTTTATCCTGCTCTTTATGGCAGG
>JAFSKT010000107.1 GCA_017448845.1 Lachnospiraceae bacterium | reverse complement strand
GAGGAATTTGCGGAATACGGGAAGGAAAACGGGATAGATATACTGATGCGCCCCGATGAGCTGGCAAACGACACGGCTCTCATCAAGGACGTTATACGCTATCACCTTCTGGATCTTGCAAAAGACGGGTACAAACCGGATATCTTTATCCTTCTGCAGCCCACTTCCCCCTTAAGGACTGAAAAGCATATAGATGAGGCCCTTAAGGGTCTTATAGACGATCCGGAGGCGGACGCTGTGGTGAGCCTGGTGGAGGTGCCCCATGAGTACCTGCCCATGAAGATCATGAAGACTGTAGAGGACGGTTCCGTGAAATTCTATCAGGAGGACGGGGAGAAGTTCGTCACCAGACAGACCATGCCCCATCTCTACGCAAGGAACGGGGCTGCCATATACGCCGTATATACAAAGGCTTTTCTTGAAACCGGCAGCCTCTACGGCACAAGGTGCATTCCCTATTTCATGAAGGAAGAGGAGTCCATCGACATAGATTCCTACTTCGAGCTTTTCCTTGTGGAGAGCATAATGAAGTATTACGATAGCTGGCACAAATAGTGCGATATTTGAATGCCGTTGCTTTCAAAAAACAGTGAGATGATCCCGGGGGTTACAAGCCGGGATAATGATATTTTGGAGTATTAAAATGGGATATAAGGATATAAGCTTTGAAGACAACGCCCTCTTCCTTGTGACGGGAGGAGCGGGCTTTATAGGTTCCAATCTCTGTGAGGCCCTGTTAAATAATGGCTGCAGGGTTCGCTGCCTTGACGATCTCTCCACGGGCAAGCAGGAAAACGTTGATATTTTTAAGGATGATCCGAAATTTACCTTTATCAGGGGGGATATCAAGGACCTGGATACCTGCATGAAGGCCTGCGAAAATGTGACCTATGTGATGCATGAGGCTGCCTGGGGGTCGGTACCGAGAAGTATCGAGATGCCCCTTTTCTATGAGGAGAATAATATCCGGGGCACCCTTAACATGATGGAGGCCGCGAGACAGAATAAGGTCAAAAAGTTTGTCTATGCCTCCAGTTCCTCTGTTTACGGGGATCATCCGGTACTGCCGAAAAAAGAGGGACAGGAGGGAAATCTCCTTTCTCCCTATGCTCTTACAAAACGGGCGGATGAAGAGTACGGAAAGCTCTATCATAAGCTTTACGGCCTTGATACCTACGGCCTCAGGTATTTCAATGTCTTCGGAAGACGGCAGGATCCCGACGGGGCCTATGCCGCGGTCATCCCGAAATTCATAAAGCTGCTCATAAACGGCGAAAGACCTGTGATCAACGGGGACGGAAAGCAGAGCAGGGATTTCACCTATATCGAAAATGTGATAGAGGCAAATATGAAGGCCTGCAAGGCAGGGAGCGACGCAGCGGGAGAGGCTTATAACGTGGCCTACGGCGGCAGGGAGTATCTTCTTGATATTTATTATCTCCTCTGTGAAGCCCTGGGGAAGGACACCGAGCCTGTATTCGGTCCCGAGAGGCCCGGTGACATAAGGCACAGCAATGCGGATATCAGCAAGGCAAGGGAAAAGCTTCACTATGACCCGGAGTATGACTTTGAAAGGGGAATAAAGGAAGCAATAAGCTGGTACAGGGAAAATCTGTGATCTTTGAAGGCGGGGCTGTTATTCAAGGAATTATGTAAACCAATATGAGATATGCCATCAGAAAAAGGGTACTGCTAATATCAATGATAATGTCAGTGGTTTTTCTGCTGGCATGTCTTTTTTTGTCTGTAACCTCAAAGGGCGGGGGTGATGGCCGCCTTGTGAAGATAAACGAGGTCTGCACTTCAAATATCCATGCATTCATAGATGAGGATGGAGAACACCCGGACTACGCTGAGCTCTTTAATGCCGGTGATACGGAAGTGGATCTCACCGGCTGGAAGCTCTCCGCAGCAAAGGAAAGTGAAAGCGCCTGGAGCTTTCCGGAAGTGAGCATTGGACCGGGGGAATACCTTGTAATAAGCCTTGATGGCAGGGATGACAGTGGGCTTCATGCTTCCTTTACCCTGCCGTCAAAGGGCTCGGAGCTCTTTCTTTCAGATTCCCACAATAACTTAATGGACAGCATAGAGATCCCGGAATTAAAGTACGATACGGTCTACGGAAGGACCGAGGACGGAAAGGGGCTTTTTAAGATTCTGTCACCCACCCCGGGTTACGGCAATGCTTCTGCAGAGGAAAGGGTCTTCCCGGGCCTGAAGGAGCCTTTGTTTTCCGCTGACAGCGGGTTTTACGGCGACACCCTTTCCCTTTCCCTCACTTCTCCCGACGGAGGGGAGATAAGATACACCTTGGACGGCAGCGAACCAGACAGGGATTCCTATCTTTATACCGGCCCCGTCACCCTTTCCGATGCGTCAGATAAGGAAAATGTCTATTCCGTAATAAGGGACACCTCCGTTTTTTACTATGATTATTATAGTATTAGGGATTACAGGATCCCGGAGGAAAAGGTGGATAAGTGTAATGTTGTCAGGGCAAAGGTCTTTTCTAAAGACGGGGAAGAAAGTGAGACCGTGACAAAGAGCTTTTTCCTTGGCTTTGATGATAAGGAGATGTATGAAGGT
>JAFSKT010000106.1 GCA_017448845.1 Lachnospiraceae bacterium | reverse complement strand
TTCAATTTGAATTTACTGAATTTTATCTGGCACGGCTTTAATTATCCGGACTCACTTCCAGCAAGACAGGGCTATCTTTACACCCTGCTCCTTGTCACCATTTCATACGAGGCCTTTCTTGGCATACGGGAAATGAAGAGTAAATACTTTTATATTTCCATAGTTCTGCCCCTGATACTCATTGTCCTCACCGCCTTCTTTTCAACGGAGGACACCATGGACGGGATGAGTAAGACCGTGACCATTGTATCCGCGGTCTGTATGGCTTTGCTCTTTCTTCTTTACCGCAGCGCTCCGGACAAGATACATTTCCCGGGAAACGGCCAGGAACTGGTCTTCCGCTATGCCATCTTATTCTTTTTCTCAGCGGAAGTATTTTGTAATATGTATATCACAAACACCCGGACCGTCCACCGTACCCACTATTTCTCAAAGTACGAGGACTATAAAGCCCTGAACGAAGTAAAGAAGGAACTGGACAGGGAAAACGACGCCCCCCTTGCCCGGGCCGACGAAGTGGATCGCAATGTGAGGAACAATTCCATGACCATTGACTTTTCCTCCCTGTCCAACTTTTCATCCACCACAAACGGACTTCTTATCAAATATCTTAACAGATACGGTTTCATGAACAGCCGGGTTTTCTATCTTTCTGACGGCTCCACCGCCTTTACCTCCATGATCCTCGGTCAGAGATATGTGTTTGTGCCGGAAAACAATGTCTATTTTTCCGAGGACATTGCAAAGCCCGCAAGTTTCAGTAACGGAGCGGCTCTCTATGAGTTTAACGATTCCATTCCAAACGGCTATGTGCTCCGCCTTAACGACGAGACCGAGCGGAAACTTTTTATGCCGGCCTCTGATGCGGAAAAGATAATCGACGGGGAAATGCATGCTCCAAACAGCGATCTTTCACCGACAGAAGCTCAGAACAGCCTTATGCATGACCTGAATCTCTCGGGTACAGCCCTTATGGAATACGGCACCTCCGATTCAGGAACTATTAAGAACGGTCCTAACAAGAAAAGCGTTGAGTTCATTGACGACTGCCATCTCTACGCCTACAACGCCTCTAAAACCAAGGGGGAATTAAAGATCTCCATGACGGATTCCTCTCCCGACGGGAAAATGACGGCTAATAAGTACAGATACATCTATGATCTGGGCTTTCATGAAAAGGGCACCGTTGCAACTTTTCTTTCCGAAGAAAAAGAGGATGAAGACTTAAACCTTGAGTTCTACCGCTTAAATCCTTCTGTGCTTGATTCTTTCTCTGAAATGCTCAATGCCTCTGAAAGACTCTATGACATTGAGAAAAATGACGACAGCCTTGAAGGCAAAATAAAAATGGGTTCAAAGGGACACCTTGTTTTAATGGTGCCCTATGAACCCGGTTGGACTCTCTATGTAGATGGTGAAAAGACTCCCATCGAATTATTTGACGGTCTCTTCATATCCACTTCTCTTCCCAGGGGTGATCACGAAATAAGGATCGAATTCTTCCCCAGGGGATTCAAGACAGGAGCATTGATAAGCCTTCTTTCACTTATCCTTTCGCTCCTTACTCTCTGGTACGGCAATGTGCTCCGGAAAAGAGCAATGCACTCCCGCCGCAGAAGACAGCAGTGAATCATGCCATCTTATCAGCTGCCTTATTGACTACATCCTGCATAATGATGTAATTCACGATTCCGAAACCGATTATTCCAAGTACAAGGAAGAGGATATTGCTGCTGCCTGAAGACATGTGAAGCTTCTCCTTGATGGTATCTGTCCTCTCTCCCATCTTGTAATACCAGTACAGTGAGTAGATACCGCAGGTGATAATGGAAAACAGTATAACCAGTCCGCCGTTTGTGGCATTCTCTTCACCTGAAAGGGAATTGATCTCCTCATTCAGCACATACATCCAGTACAGTGAATATATGCCGCAGGTAATGATGGTAAAGATTATGCAGAGAACGATATTCCTGTTGGTGGCGAAACCTCTTATGCTGTCATTTACAGCTGAACCGCCGTTGCTGCTGTAATCGGTATAGGTTTCAACCTTCTGCACGTCTTCAGCCCGGCTTTCGGTGCTTTCGGTGCTTTCAGTGCTCTCTGTGCTTGCTGTGCTTTCAGCACTGCTGTCAACGCTTTCCGTGGTCTCTGTTGTCTCAGTACTTCCTGTGATCTCTGTTCCGCAGTTGTTGCAGAACCTTGCGTTATCGTCTACTTCTGCTCCGCAGTTAGGACAAAACATAATAAAACCTCCTGTGTGGTAAATATGCAAATTAACGCTACAAATTACGTTGAAAAGGATAATACCACAATAACTTTGCTACGTCAAAAATGAACAGTTCCTCCTGTAAAGAATCAAGCATGATCACTGTTCCAACATGGCGATGAATTCTTCTTCGCTTACTACCTTTATGCCAAGCTCCTGAGCTTTTGTGAGCTTACTACCTGCGGCTTCCCCCGCGATAAGGAGATCCGTCTTTTTGCTTACGCTGCCGGTGGCTTTGCCCCCGTTCTTTTCTATGACTTCCTGTATCTCTTTCCGTCCGTAGTTTTTTAAGGTACCGGTCACTACAATGGTAAGGCCTTTAAGCTTTTCGGTAGCTCCTGCCACCTCATGCATAAGAGGGTTAAGCCCGGAGGTTAAAAGGTCATTGAAAACCGACAGATCCTTTTCATTATGGAAGAATTCATATAGCTTTTCAGCTATGGTTCCACCCACATCGGGTATAGAAAGGAAATCTTCTACAGAAGCATCCGGAAGAAGGCGTATATCCATAAAGTGCTTCATGATATCGGAAGCGGTCCTCTTTCCCACATTCCTTATACCAAGGGCTGTTAAGAGCCTGTCCGGTTCGTTTTCCTTTGACTTCTCTATCTCGTTTAAGAGCTTTTCCGTATTCTTTTCTTTCCCGATAA
>JAFSKT010000105.1 GCA_017448845.1 Lachnospiraceae bacterium | reverse complement strand
GTGGTCACATCCGCAATAGTGATCAGTATGACTTTCAGGCTGACTCAGACATTCCTTCGTCTCTCTGAAGCGGAAGAACTTCATACGGAGCTTGAAAATGCAGCCCACGAACTGATGGATGCGTCGGACTATCTGACAGAGAGTGTGCAGCGCTTCACCATTAACGGGGATATGCGTTTCCTCGAGCAGTATTTTACCGAAGCTTTCGAATCAAACAGAAGGGAAGAAGCTTTGGAAAGAATGAATGTGGATGAAAATACTTCAGCCGCATTGCAGCAGCTTAAGGAAGCCATGAACCATTCGGTGAATCTCATGGATCAGGAGTATTATGCCATGCGGCTTGTGGTAGAGGCAAAGGGTTATACCGACTATCCGGAGATACTGGATGGTGTGGAGTTAAGCCGTGAGGATGCGGATCTGCCGGAAGAGCAGAAGATAAGACGCGCCACGGAACTGGTTTTGAACGACGATTATTATGAGCAGAAGGACAAGATCAGGAAGGACATGCATGAGAGCATCAATGAAGTTGACAGGCTGATGCAGAGTGTCAAGGACAGGGAGCTTTCTACGCTTCGCAGGGAGATAATGCTTGTATGTATAGTCATCGTGCTTCAGGTCATTTCCATACTTGCCATGGTGAGGCTTACCTCGATCCTCGGTATAAATCCGGTTTTGAAAGCCGTTGACAGGATAAAAGAGGACAGCCCCATACCGGAAACCGGGGCCAATGAATTCAGGTATCTGGCAAAGGCATATAACAAGATGTACTCGAAGTACAGGATAAGCCTTGAAAACCTGAATTACAAAGCATCTCATGACGAGCTGACAGGAGCATATAACAGGGCCGGATATGACCTGCTGATCTCCGGATTGGACTTAGAATCCACATACATGATGCTTTTGGACGTAGATAATTTTAAGTACATCAATGATACCTACGGACATGAGACCGGCGATAAGGTACTTATTAAGCTGGTGCAGGTTCTGAACACTATCTTCCGCGATGATGACTGTATCTGCCGTATCGGAGGGGATGAGTTTGTGGTATTCATGGTCCATTCTTCCGGGATGCCGCAGCGTCTCATTGAATCAAAGATCATACAGATAAATGAAGAGCTGGAGAAAACAGATGACGGGCTGCCGCCCATTTCCATAAGTGTGGGCGTAGTGAACGGTAAAAATGTGGATGATGTGGAAAGCCTCTTCGAGAAAACCGACGCCGCCATGTATGAATCAAAGAAAAAAGGAAAGCACACCTATACCTTCTATTCATAGGTCTCTTACGGTCATTTTGTTGGCACGTCTTAATCCGGATATCCGCCTGCCTGTTCTGTATTTATCAGACATCATCGGTGTGAGGCGCCGGACCCGACTCCCAAGTTATTCAAGCCTGTGAAGAGGAAATCACTACTTGACTATTCCAACTTTCCCTCATTTATCAAGTAATATAAGCCTGTGAAGAGGTAATAACTACTTGACTATCCCCGTTTATCCTTATTTCTCAAGTAATTTAAGTCTTTGAAGAGGTAATAACTACTTGACTATTCCCGCTTTCCCTCATTTATCAAGTAATTTAAGTCTTTGAAGAGGTAATAACTACTTGACTATCCCCGTTTATCCTTATTTCTCAAGTAATTTAGAGTTCTGCTCGAAAAGTGGGATAAGATCAGATCTTTATCCGATAGACAAAGAGTTTTCCCTTTTTGCTGGATTTGTTTGCGGCCCAGTAGACGCAGCCCTTGGTGTATACCGGGGGCTCGCAGGGGTTGAGGCTGGCGCTCTTTTTGAACTTTTTGCTTTCCTGGATCACGTTGCCGGAGGAATCCAGCACTGTGTAAAATACCCCTTTTAATTTGTAATATATCCCGCCAAACATGTCTTTTTTCTTTGCATACTTTTCATATAAGACAACAAGCTTGTCCCCGGCGCAGACCATCTGGGGATTCCTGTAGGCAAAACGCTTGCCTTCTGTAAGCCATTTTACGCCGTAGTCTGTGATCTCAACGTCTCCGTTCATGTTGGCGGAGAATCCCGTTCTTTCACCGGTAGTAACATATCCCGAGGGACTTGTCAGGTCGCCGTTGGGGTCAAAGATCTGCAAAAAGACCTGTTCGTTCTCTTCCTCTGCAGGCTTGGTCATGGAAGGTGCCGAGGTTGCTGCAAAGGCTGCTTTTCCGTCGGGCAGTACCACTAAATCTCCCATGTGGGCATAGTTTTTATTCCCGCAATGGGACGTTTCGCATGAATCGCCGGAACCAAGCCAGAAATGGAAAATGTCGTCTTCACTTACGGTATTTGTCTTCAGATTCCACTGGCTTATGGTAAAGGCTCTGCTGAAGCAGTCGCCTTCGCTGGCGTAGAGGAAACCGTCTCCGTATTTTACGGTTCTCTGGCCGAAGGAATGGCTGCTGTATAAGCTGTTGGAGTGGCGTGTATATCCGCCTTCGTAATACTCATAGGTATAATCCGGAAAATCCACGGTATTCATGGATACCGTATTTATTACCCATATGGAATTGCTCTGGTGGCCATTGTACATTTCACGGGCATAATTCACAGCCATATAATCCCCGTTTACATCCACGTCGCAGTTTCCGCCGTCAAAGGGGATTTTTGTATAGAAATTATCTTCGTAAAAATCGGGGAGGCTGGAATTTCCCCGGTCACCGATGGTGGTGATATGATTTCCGGCGCTGTCGTATTTGGAAATAAAAACAGTATTAGTGTCCGTATTATTCCCGGGGTTTTCTTCACCGGTCACTACATAGAAATTTCCTGCACTGTCGGAGCAGACCGCGCCGAAGAGATCATGCATTCTTTCGAGTGGGATCTTATTTGTCACTACTCCGTCGACGGTGCTTACAACAGTTATATTCTTTTTGTTGTTATAGGCAAACCAGAATTCGCCGTCGCTCCCGATGAACTGGGATACGTTGGAAACCCCTTCCCAGTTGTCGTATTCCCCTACAGCTTTTACCGTATGCTTGATCTTTGTCTTGATCTGGGCTTCTTCCGCGCCGTATGCGGAGAAGGGCATTGCAGTTATAAGAGCGGATATCAGCAGGAACGAGATGGTTTTCTTTGTCGTCTTCATAGGTGAGCAGTCCTTTTTATAAGAAATGTCTATGTGTGCCGGAACAGGTTCCGAACATTAATATAGCAGGAAAAACAGGGATTTTGCAATAGAAATTATCTTGAACTATTATTTGATGAACAATATAATGTTTATAAGTAGTTTTACGGAAGTTCTGACGGTTTTCAGGAAAGAATGATCTATGGGCAGAGATAAAGCAAAACCAAAAGATAAGCCGAAGGACAAAAAGGCCGACAGCACACAGGTTGTAAGCGACGACCGCAGCACAGATGATCTTATAGGTGAATTCCTGGATACTGGTAATGAGTCGGTAGCCGGTGACCTGGAAGAAGAAGCCGGATTATCGGATGAAAGCAGGAGACTTATCCCTCATGATGATCTGGATGACGATTTTGAGGTTGCGGGAGCACCGGTAGTTGCTGCTCCGGCAGCTCCGCCTGCTCCTGTGCGGGATGACGAAGATTTTTTTTCGGACGTGCGGGGGATAATGGGAGATGCTTTCGGTAATGATGATTCGGCCGGCGGTGCACCGGCAGCTTCGCCTGCGCCGGTTGTTTCTTCTGCGCCGGCACCTGCTCCTCAAGTCGTGGCAGCGCCCCGGGCAGATCAGAGCAGGGCAGCAGCTACGGGAAGAGCGGTAAATCCCGCGCCGGTTGCGACTCAGGTGGCCCCGCCGCCCACAGTCAATGTGGGTGAAGATATCCCTGCCATACAGCGGGCAATGACGGATGTCAGAGGTTGGAACTTTACCCCTGTGACCAGGGAGAGGCAGACTGCCAGTACATCGAGTAAGGCAAATACCAGACTCAGCGCCTTTTTCACCAGAGTCGGAAAGGTGGCGGCAAATGTGGCCTTAAGCCCGATCGCCCTTATTGTGAGGCTGAAATCAGGACACAAGCTCCACAAGGCAGAGAAGAGGGCGCAGCAGGCCAAAAGCTATGACGCTATCCCGGGCTGGGACGGCGCAACATTTCAAAAGGCGCCTAATGAGACAGGACTTGACATCCTTAAGGATGAAAGAAGGATACCCACTATCTGGGCCAATATAATCGCAGAGGAGGCGGAGGACAGCAACAGACAGCTGAAAGCGCCTTCTGTCACTATTTTCGTACAGCAGCCGAAACCCGGATCCGGTGAGCATATGGACGCGGAGGGTTTTATAGGCCACGCCATGATAGGCTTAAATTACAGCCGCTACAGCAATCTCACAAAGAAAAATGAAAGATATTCCATCAAATACGGTTTTTATCCCGGAGGAGGTTTTTCTTCAAACGGGGCCAATCTTCTGATGGCAAACGGCGGGGCTATGGTGCCCGGTGAACTTAAGGATGACAGGGATCATCCCTTCTCCATAAGCCGCAGATACCCTGCCACCATGGATCAGGTGTCAAGGATAGTAAAGGCTTCCGAAACCTACGCCCAGGGAGGATACGGATATTACAACAGAAACTGCACCACCTTTGTCAGGGATATGATCGAAAAGGAAGGGCAGATCGGAACCGTCGGAAATGATGTGTTTAAGGTGGAAGAAGTGGGCTTAAACAGGAGCAGCAACCTTAAAAGATGGGCTGCGGGAGCCTGGTCTACCTACTTTGCTTCCGGCGTCAGAAAGAGGTTTGTGGAGCTCTCCGGCAAGGAGGATCAGAAGTATCAGAACTTCGGAAACAGCAGGGTTACCGCCGAAGATATGAGGAGATTTGAAAAGTCCACCAGGGAGGCACCCTTTGTAAAAAGAGGTTATACTCCGGCGGGCACCGGTGAAGGCTTAAGGATGCAGAAGGGGCAGAGCGCCGGAGTGCTGAGTTCCTTTGAGTACTCGGGAGACCCCAATGTGGATCTGGCTTTCGCCAGCAGAAATCCCGCAGCATTGAAGAGTAACATCTCAAGAACTGCAGCTCAGTTAAGGACTGCGATCCTGTCCACCATCCCTCAGGATAAAGTGAACAGCATGCCCCAGAGCATTACGGACTATGTGGACATGATGAATGATCTTCCGGATGACGCTCTGGACCGCATGGTCGGACTCTTTACCGGGCGCAGCGCGGATCAGCTCTTTAAGAGCGTGACCGGAGACGACATCAAGCGGGCCAGGAACGTTCTTTCTTCCCAGTCGGAAATGGTGGGATGGGGATACAACATCTATCTTGGCAGCGATCCGAGACTTGATACTCCGGTAATGAACCTTTTATCCGTCTATCAGATAGCCATTGATTTTCTGGATGAACAGTACGGAAAAGCAGTGGATCAGGAAGCCCACAGCGAAGGAGATCTTGGGGGCATTGTGGACCGCTTTCTTTTTGAAAACGGCGAGTTTCAGGTTACCCTGGAGGACGGATCTGTCCATACCATTAATAACATCACACCTTCCCTGTATGAAGGATATGTACAGGCCTACAGGGATCCGGTGGCTGCGGCACAGGCCATATATAAGCTTTATGTGGGAGGACAGGGGAGCACCCCGGACCCGAATCTTCAGAGAATGGATGAACTGGCAAAGAGCTTTGAGAGAGCGCATAAGTATATGCTGAGCAGAGGCGAATACAGCCAGCAGGACATAGACTACGCCATGAGCCTTGACAAGAAGGAAAATGAAAGGGCTGTTACCCAGAAGGGAGCTGTGGATCCCGGGGTTACGGCTGCCCTGGGAAAGAATGCGGGAGCAGTATATAAGACTCTTATACTTGAAAAGGTGATCGGTGGGCTAAAGGACAGGATTTCGGAAAAAGAGCAGGACGGGACCATTTCTCCCATGCAGTTATTCCGCGGGGAGAGAGGAGCCCTGCAGAGAGTGCTTTCAACTTATCTTTCAGAGTGTTTCCAGGCTCACAATAAAGAGTTTAAGATGATACTTAAGGGCCTTGATAAACTCAGCCCCGGAAACAGGAGAGAAGTGATGGAAGGGCTTAAGAAGATGCTGAAGGATTATGCCCGTCATACCTATGGCCTGAATCCCTCGAAACGCTCTGACATGAGTATGTCGGGTTATCTCATGGTGGCGCTGGACAACCTGTTTACAGGCGGAGATCTTTACAGCTATGTCCTGGCCCAGCTTGGACAGATATGAGAATTGAAGCAGTCACAAAGGATAATTATAAAGAGTTCGGGGATCTGATGCTCCCCTATATCTTCGATGAGTTTTCAGGAGAAGTGGAGGAAACGGACACGGAGTACTTCGGCTTAGCGGCGGTTCTGGAAGAGGGGGATGAGGATTTTCATAAGGCTCATAAAACAGTGGCCAGCGTCCTGATTGTCCAGCCGGAAACCATCGGAGACTTAAATATCGTAAGTATTTACACCGTACCCGCTTTAAGGGGGAAGGGCTACGCATCCATGCTTTTTGATAAAAGCGTCCAGGTTGCAAGGCAGCTTTTTTCCTTTGATGAGGATGAGACGGAAGAAACCATCGTTTATAAAACCCTGTACCGGCTGCCGGAAGAAACACAGGACATCTATGAAGCCTTTCTCATAAAGAACCACTTCCGGGATTTCTATCTGGTGGAACAGGGGAATTCCGAAGAAGAGGGAAAGGAATATGATGTGTGGAGCGCGGCGGCGTTCATTAAGTTTTTTAAGCAGGAAGGTTGAACATGCGGATCTACGAGGATTATTTCGACAGGGGACTTAGAAAAAAAGCCTATTCCTCCGGCGGGGAGGAAAGGGAAGATTATTTAAAACTCCTTGACATGATATTGGAAGCCTGCCTTGAATTCAGGGGGCTTCACAGCAAGGGAAAGCTCTATTCCAGAGGCCTTGTCATCACCGAAAATGAGATAAGGAGCTATTTTGAAATGCCTCCGGGATCCAGGGAAAGGGACGTGTGCGATCCCCTTCTTGCGGAATCCGTAAGGGAGGCTTTTGACCATATTAGTGACCGCATTTCCTTTACTGAAAGGGACGGAAGGGACGGAGATCCGAAGGATGTCCGGATTTCCGATATCATAGGATCCTTTGAGCTAAGCAGGCTTGAAGTCCTGGCACTTCTTCTTGCTCTTGCAGCGGCTTTGGACAGACGTTATGAGAGGATCTTCGGTTTCCTGCAGGATGATGTTTCAAAAAGGGAGCCTTCTCTTGGGCTTCTCTATATGCTTTATAACCGGATTACTTTAAGGGAGGGCGCGGCTGAAGCCCTGCCCCTGCCTTTACGAAAAGAACTCTTTCTCTATATTTTCAGGAGATCGGATAAAAAGGGATTGGATCAGCCTTTGGTCTTAAATGAAACCATGCTCTCCATTCTTTTAGGACTTGGAATGGATGAGGATATCTTATCCGACTGTGGGGTGAAATATCAGGAGGACAGCGGGATCCCCCTTTTCTTTGAGAATAGTTACGAGGAGTTGTCAAGGATAAAGAAGGATCCGGCAACGGACCTTTGCTATCTTGAAAATGAGGATCCGGACACTGTGCTGCATCTTATTTCCCATGATGAGGAAGGGGAAAAGGAGCTTTATGTGTTAAATACGGAGGAATGCTTTGCCCTTCCGGAAGAAAAGAAGAATGAAGTGATCTCCTTCCTTGCCCTGAAATCAAAGCTTTCCGGCATAAGCCTTGCTTTAAGGACAGGCGCGGATGACAGCGATAAGGCTTCGGAAAAGAAGCTTATCAACACGCTAAAGAAGATAAAAGGCAGTGAGCCTCTGTTTCTTTTCGGTGAAAAGAAGGAGCCGGAGAGATTTTCACATGAAGCGGTTCCGTCTATTGTCATACCCGATCCCGATGCCGGAAACCGGATAAGGATATGGGAATACTTCCTGGGTCTCTGCGGTCTGGGAAAGGAGGAATGCGAATCTTTTATCCCGGATTTAGCGGATTGTCACGAGCTTTCCTATGGCAGGATTAAGAAAGCCTGTGAGAGGGCAAAGGCCGAAGCGGGTATCAGGGGTTTGAAGGCTCCGGATAAGGAGCTTGTCATAGAGTCCCTCAGGGTGCTTAGCGGAGTTCATTTCTCTTCACTTGCTACGCCGGTTTCAGTTTCTTACAGCTGGGATGACATCACCTTAGATGAATCCCAGAGGGAGATACTTAGGACAGTCTGCGACAGATACAGGCTTAAGAACCGTATCGGGGAAAAGTGGGGATTAAAAAAGAAGAACGCATACGGAAATGGCGTGAGCCTTCTTCTCTACGGTCCTCCCGGAACGGGGAAGACCATGGCGGCCCAGATACTTGCGAAGGAACTGTCACTGCCCCTTTACAGAGTAGATATTTCAAGGATCTTTTCAAAGTATATCGGGGAAACGGAGAAGAATCTTTCCGCAATATTTGACGCGGCCTCCGGTGCCAATGTTATACTATTCTTTGACGAAGCGGACGCTCTTTTTGCAAAGCGTACCGAGATCAGCGGCTCCAACGATAAGTATTCGAATTCCGAGACGGCTTTTCTCTTGCAGAAGATAGAAGAGTATGACGGCATGTCAATTCTTGCCACCAATTATTATCAGAATTTTGACAGCGCTTTTATAAGGCGAATAACCTATGCCGTTCATCTTGACAGTCCGAATGAGGAGCAGAGGTTTAAGCTCTGGACCACCATTCTGCCTCCCGAGGCTGAGGTGGAACCGGATACTGATTTCCGTTTCCTTGCTGAACGGTTCAAGCTTTCCGGCAGCAATATAAAGGCCATACTTTTCAGCGCCGCTTACATGGCGGGTGCGGAAGGAAAGCCCCTTGGCATCGCCCATATCGCAAAGGCGCTGAAACTTGAATACAGGAAGCTGGGACATCTTATTGATCCCGGGGAATTCGGGCCCTTGATGGCTTATCTGCAGTGATCAAATTTAAGGACAACGCTGTAAACAAGGGGGAGTTTTATGGCGTGGCTATCTATAATTTTAAGGAGGAATAGAATATGAGCAACATCTACAAAGGAACTTTAGGGCTGGTGGGGAACACTCCCTTAGTGGAAGTCACAAACATTGAAAAAGAGCTTTCACTTAAAGCCACAGTATTAGTTAAGCTGGAGTATTTTAATCCCGCCGGAAGCGTAAAGGACAGGATCGCAAAGGCCATGATCGAGGACGCTGAGGAAAAGGGTCTTTTGAAGGAAGGCTCCGTTATAATCGAGCCCACCTCGGGAAACACGGGAATCGGTCTCGCAGCCATAGCAGCGGCTAAGGGATACAGGATAATACTCACAATGCCTGAGACCATGAGCGTTGAGAGAAGAAGTATATTGAAGGCCTACGGCGCAGAGATCGTGCTTACGGAAGGCGCAAAGGGAATGAAGGGCGCCATCGCAAAGGCTGAGGAGCTTGCTAAGGAGACTCCCGGATCCTTTATCCCCGGACAGTTTGTGAATCCCGCAAATCCTGCGGCTCACAGGGCAACCACCGGTCCGGAGATCTGGAAGGATACGGATGGAAAGGTAGATATCTTTATTGCCGGCGTTGGCACAGGCGGAACCGTTACCGGAACCGGCGAATACCTTAAGAGCCAGAAGGCTGATATCAAGATAGTAGCTCTGGAACCCGAGTCTTCACCGGTGCTTTCAGGCGGTGATCCCGGTCCCCATAAGATACAGGGTATCGGAGCCGGCTTTGTACCTGAGGTGCTTAACACCGAAGTCTATGACGAGATATTCAAGGCAGCGAACGAAGACGCTTTCAAGGCCGCTAAAATGCTGGCGTCAAAGGAGGGCATCTCTGTCGGCATATCTTCCGGCGCCGCTCTTCATGCCGCCATCGAATACGCGAAGAAAGCCGAAAACGAGGGCAAGGTCATAGTAGCTCTGCTGCCTGACAGCGGCGACCGGTATTATTCAACCCCGCTCTTTACGGAGTGATGAAGTCGTTTCTGCTGTCCGGGCTTTTATGCCTAAGGATAGAGAAAAGTGTGAAATAGGGCATGGTTTGTCTCCTCTTACAGAGGCGTCTGCAAGGATTCTATGCCTAAGGGAAAGAGAAAGTGTTAAAAAGGGCATAGTTTTCCTGCTTTTGTGGAGGCCCCTGCAAGGATTTTATGCCTAAGGGAAAGAGAAAGTGTTAAAAGGGGTATAGTTTTCCTCCTCTTACGGAGGCGTCTGCAGGGAATTTATGCCTAAGGAGAAAAGAAATGTCTGAAATAGGCATAGAATTGCTGCAGGAGCAGAAGAGATCGGGATCAGATTATGCCTAAGAGCGATAAAACTGCCCGAAAAAGGCATAAATGCTTGTTTCGGGCAGTGTGAATCGGTATTAGATTATGCCTAAGCGTAATGAAAAAGCTCAGAAAGGGCATAAATCCTGATCAGAGCAGTCCCTGGATGAGGATTATCAGGATCAGCAGGGGCAGAACAAACTGAAAATAGGGTTTCAATAAGGGAGACAGGCGGAAGCCTTCTCCTTTATTTGCTTCTTTAAGGAAGTTGTCAAAGCCCCAGCCCCATTTGGTGGTGCAGAAGATGGTGTAGATCAGCGCGCCGATGGGCAGCAGGAGATTTGAAACGATGAAGTCTTCGCTGTCAAGCATGTCCCTTCCTCCGATAAGGTGGACGTTGCTCCAGATGTTGTAGCCAAGGACGCAGGGCATGCTGGCCACAAGAATGAATATGCAGTTGATGACGGCGGCTTTCTTCCTGTCCCAGCCGAAATTGTCGGAAGAGGTTTTGATGAGATTCTCAAATACCGCAATGACAGTTGAAAAGCTGGCAAAGGTCATGAAAAGGAAGAAGAGTGTGCCCCAGACTCTGCCTCCGGGCATGTCCATGAATACTTTGGGAAGAGTCATGAAGATAAGTGCAGGGCCGGCAGCGGGTTCTACGCCAAAGGAGAAGCAGGCGGGGAAGATGATAAGTCCGCTGCAGAAAGCCACAAGGGTATCGAGGGCGCAGATGGTGCCGGCTTCCAGCGCCAGAGTCTTTTCATCGGACATATAGCTTCCAAAGATCTCCATTGCTGCGATACCGATACTTAAGGTGAAGAATGCCTGGTTCATGGCGGCGGTTATCACTTTTCCGATACCGCTTTCGATCGCTCTTCCAATGTCGGGAAGGAGATAGAACTTCAGGCCTTCAGCTGCTCCCGATAAGGTGAAGGAGTGGCCTGCAAGGACAACTATCAATATGAGAAGTCCGATCATCATTACCTTTGTGATACGCTCAAGTCCCTTTCTCAGGTCAAAGGAGCTTATGGCAAAGCCTGCGATAACGGTGATTGCCATGAAGAGCGCCATCTGTCCCGGGGATGACAGCATTGCTCCGAAAACCTGCTCCGGGTCTGTGGAAGGATCGGCAAAGGTACCGGAAATGAATTTAACAAAATAGGAGAGCATCCAGCCGGATACAGTTGTGTAATACATCATAAGAAGGTAGCAGCCTGCAATGGCGAACCAGCCGTGGATATGCCATTTTGATCCGGCGGGCTCCAGCATTTTATAGGCAGGAACCGTGCTCTTTCTGGATGCACGGCCGATGGCCAGTTCCATGGCGAGTACGGGAATACCCATTATCACAAGGAAGAGGATGTAAAAAAGTACGAAGACGCCTCCTCCGTAAATACCGGTTATGTAGGGGAATTTCCAAACATTACCGATTCCTATGGCGCAGCCTGCGCTCACCAGTAAGAAACCAAGTCTCGACTTAAAGCTTTCTTTTTCCATGATGTTTTATTACCTTTCCTGTATTATAAAACTCACGGGTTTTTTCGTGAGTTAATATACTCTTTTCTGTAGTCGTTAAGTGAAAGACCGTTTGCGCCTCCCGGGAAATCCGGATCCCAAAGCTGCACCGGGTCGTTCTCCCAGTTGCATTCGGGGCAGATAGCGTATTTTGCAGGTCCGGGACCTATGACCGGATTGCCGCAGCAGGGACAGAAATAGAGACCGCTGAAAGTGGGGTCTTCTTCATCTAAAGGAACGGGGGTATCGCCGTTCAGTACCGCTTTTACTAAGGTATCTCCGCTGTAGCTGAGCTTCAGGGTGAAGAAGGGAGAGTCCTTATGCTCTATGAGCCTTAAGAAGATCATGTCTCCGGCCCAGAGGTCAAGGTCGAAGATATTATGTTTATCCACCCATTCCAGGTCCCCTTCGTCACAGTCTTTTTCTTCTCCGGAAAAATCATCCGAAGCAAAAAGACACATCTGCTCCGTGTATTGATCATCGGAAACAAAGGTTATGAGGGAGCGGAATTTTAAGCTGTTCAGCTTATATCCGGTCTCCTCAAACACCTCGCGGATCACGCATTCCTCCGGGCTTTCCCCGTCTTTTGCATGACCGCCGGGTGCGATCCACTTATCTTTGTTTATGTCGTTTTCTCTTTTGTTTCTGTGGAGAAGGAGGTATTTACCGTCCTTTTCCATGTAGCAGAGAGTTGTTAAAAACATTTTTTTACTCCTATTATTGAACCTCAGCACTCGTGACATTATAGTATGATATTATAGTAAACGCAAGAAACATAGGAAAACAGACAGGAGTCGAAATGAAAAAAAGATATGGGAAAACCGCAGCCGGGTTATTGGCTTTGCTTATTATGGCGTTATGCCTTACTCTGACCGGCTGCAGCGAAATATTTGACATCGTAGATAGCGTACTCACTGAGGTGGCAGAAAGCGCAGAAGAAGCTGAAAGTAAGCAGGGAGAAGAAGCTGAAAACAGTGATGTCGCAAACAGTGAAGTCACAAAAAGCAAATCCGCAAACAATGACGCCATAAAGAAGGATCTCCGGTTCAGGAATAAGAAACTGTTAAATGATCACTATGAAAAGCACGGCCGGGAGATGGGCTTTTCTTCGGCGGAAGATTATGAGAAAGCGGCCGCCATGGTCCCTGCAAATGAAAACGCCCTCCATAAGATCGAGGCAGAAGACGGGGACGACGTCTACTACATCGAGGAAAGCAACGAATTCGTGGTGGTATCGACGGACGGTTATATCCGTACTTACTTTGAACCCAACAGCGGAAAGAAGTATTTTGACAGGCAGTAGCGAAAAAATACAGCTTTCATTAAATATGTAAGTATGCTAAAATAATCTGTCTGTGAAATAAGGATAATGACTTAAGGAAAGGCGCAGGTATATAAGATGAAACAGTTGATGCTGGGCAATGCAGCAGTTGCCAGAGGACTCTATGAAGCAGGAGTCTCTTTTGCTTCCAGCTATCCCGGAACCCCGAG
>JAFSKT010000104.1 GCA_017448845.1 Lachnospiraceae bacterium | reverse complement strand
CACTACTATCATAACGGCGGAGCCCGTGAAGAAGGTGAATGACATCTATAAAAAGTTCTATATCACCTGTCCTCCGAAATTCAGGCTCAATGGAAACCGGATCGAAGGTGATACCCGCTTCGTCAAGCAGAATAAAAGGAAAAGGTCCTATAATCGGCGCAAGGCCACAAAATAAGCGAATTATCAAGTTTTCAATGTTCAAATAGTTGTAGACAGAAAATACTGTCGGGAACTAAGGTTTATACTTCCCGCATAAGATACTCTTTCGGCACGGAATCCGTAAGCCACACCCCGCTCTTGGAACGATAAAAAACAAATCCGGCATCATACATTTCTCCTGCTTTCACAGAATACAGAACCAACTTCCCATGTCGCTGTCCAACTGCCTTTGCCTGTTCTATGTTTTCTGAAAGATGTACATACTGGCGACTCCTCTTTTCGAGACCGCTCTTTTCAATTGATTCACGGTACTTCTCCGCAGTGCCGTGATAGAGGATCGCCGGAGGTTGTATTTCTTCGTAACCTAAATCAACGCTGACGGAATGACCGTGTACTGCACGTATCTTCCTGCCATCCTCACTGAATTCGTATCTCTGTTTATCCGGACCAAATGCTATCTGATGCAGAATTTCCTCTGTAAGAGGATATCTGGGACTTACCTTCTCAATAAGTTCATCCACATCAGTCCATCCATGTTCGTCAAGTATGATCCCCGCTTCCTCCGGATGATGCCGAAGAAGCATGGAGACATATTTACCCATTCTTTTTAAGTTGTCAGCCATTATTCGTTGCCTTCTCTTTCTCAATATTCTCAAGAAGAACCGGGAATACCTTCATGTCATCTAACCTCAGGAATATTGCCCCGTTATGGAGCCCGGGGTAATATCCCAGCCCGCAGGCTCCGTCTATATCTATAAGATTTCCTTTCTCATAGATACGAAGTTCATTGAAATCCGATCTATACTCATACTCCCGCATTACGGACATCACCGGTACATGCCCGGTTATAAAGGTATGATCATAGTCCTTATAAATATCGGCAGCCCTGGTATCCGCATCATGCCGGAACTGAGACTTCCATACAACATTCCAGATGTCTCTGTAGCCAAGTTCGTAATACTGTTTATTTTCACATTCCTCATCATAATATGAATGTGTGAGGCAGAATTTCTTCCCGTTTATCTCAAGGGTTTTTATAACATATCTTCTGTTCAGCCAAAAGAGCAGGGATTTCCTTGTCTGGTCCTTGAGCTTCTTATACTCTTTAAATGTAGCACTCCCTCCGTTATAGTAAAGCCACAGTATTTCATCGTTTCCATTGCACTTAGGTTTCCCATTCGGGTCCACCGCATTAAGCATCATGAACTCATGGTTCCCGATAATGAGATCCATGTTATCCGCCTGCTGCACATGCTGTAATATCTTTATGCCCCCGCTGCCTCTGTCTATGGCATCACCTATAACATAAAGCTCATCTTTATCGTTGAATTCAATTTTCTTAAGGCCGGCTTCAAATGCTTCATATTGGCCGTGAAGATCTGATACAGCATATGTAGCCATACAATTCTCCTTCAATGGACTATGGGGACGGGGTTAGTGGACCATCAGGCCCGGTCCTCAATTCCAGGATGCAAAAGGTCCGGGAAGGGACATCCCGTCCCTGCTCTCTCCGTCGAAATAACAGTTGACATACTCCGGAGTCTTTACCTTATTTACCGCTGCCGGATCCCGCAGCAACTCAACCTTCTTATAAGGTCCGGGAGCATTCACCGGCTCATCCGCTCTTGATACGGTTTTGGCGCTGCCATTTTCCTCATCCACTTCAAAGTCGAACCAGCCGTACACTCCGTTCTTATCAAAACCGTAGAATTCCTGCCAGGTTTTAAGGTCCAGACATACTTCCGGAGCAGGGAACATGATACGAAGGTATCCGCCCTTTAAGCACAGATAGAGGTTTCCTTCCGACTCATTATCCGGAGTGGTGAACATTATCGCCGCCTCACCGCAGTCACAGAAGATGTTATTTAAGATCTTTGCTTTTCTGGAAGTTCCGCCTCGTTCCACACCGCTCATCCTGAACCCTACAGGCTTTGCGTAATAACCGCTGTGACGGCATTTGCCTATCAGGTTATGGGCTATTATCAGCCTGTCTGTACCTTCACAGTATATACCGTAACCGTTGACCGTATCTGTTTCCGCGAGCTTATACCAGCCGGAGGAGCCCGGTTCGGGAGTGACCATGGCGGGATCGAACCTGCCTTCCACATTCCATATGACATTGTTGTCAATCAGGTTTACTCCGTCCTTTGTACACTCGATGAATATTGCCTCCCTCTGCTCTATCCCGTTGATAAAGACATTGGAAGTAATACGCGTATTCTCGTTTCCACAGTCCAGCCAGAGATGATCCGCGCGGAAGGTATTCCTGAATATATTTCTACGTATCAGCCCGCCTATGCTGTTATGCAGCTTGATACCGCCGGCTTCCCAGGAGAGCTCCATCTTCTGCCATCCGGTACCTTCTATCAGGTTATCCTCTATCAGCATATGTTCCGCCAGAAGTCCCGCTATACCGCATACTCCGGAATTCATTATCCTGCAGCCGCGGATAACGGAATATCCTATTGTCTGTCCTTCGCTGCCATCATGATGCCAGCATTCATTGCCTATATCTATTGCAACAGTGTTAGCATAGTTTACGGTACAGTCCTCGATTATCCAGTGGTGTCCGCGAAAAGCAGAGATGGCGCCTCTCTGGGGAACAGGTCCGCCAGTTGCAGCGTGTTCACAGATAAGCCCCTTTATCCTGATGTAAGAAAGGAAGGGCTCTTTGGGGGCTACGCACTGTTCCCTTACGGATATCTCTATAAGATGATCCTTTGGGTCCTCACCGTTCTTTAAGCGGAAATGGATGGTCTGCCCGTTGGATTCCACCCAGTAGGTGTTGTCTTCTTCTCCCATCATATAATAGAGCGCCACCTGTTTTAGCGGCATTCCGTCGCAATATACACATCCTCTGCGGTTTAAATATGTGGTCATATCTGTTTTACCGTACTCAATAAAAAGCCGGTCATGAATGATATTTACCGCACAGAAGGGATTGTAGCCGCGGAACATATCCGGATCCAGCTCATGTTTCCAGATACCCTTGTCATTAATAACCGGCTCTGCCGGTCTGGTGCCTGAGGAAAATTCCGGAACCGGCTCCAAACTCCAGCCGCTGCTTTTCACAAAATCAGTCACCTGTTCCGAAGCGCGGATGATAACCTTTTCTCCGGGACATGCTTCATAACTCACCATATGTGAGCTGTCACTGCCGCCTTTTGAGGGAGTTAAGCATTCCCTGTAAACACCGCCCTTTATCAGCACCCTTGTTCCCGGTCCGGCTTCCTTTGCAGCACGGTTAAGTGTCTTAAACGGAGCAGTTTCGCTTCCGTCATTCTCATCCGAAGCATTGCTGTCTTCGCACGCAACATACAGTGTACGCTCGTATGTACAGTCTTTTTCCCAATACTCAAACCTTGTTCCGTCCGGCAGTACCGCCGTAAGATCCTTATTATCTGCCATAACTTCTCCTTTCCGTGCCTTTTTATCATTTAATACATACAACTGTATAGAGTCCGACATTTCGCAGGACGATCCTGCTTAAAGCACCTTCTTTCTTTACCGAAGCTTCTGCCTTCGCAACACCTTCGGGAGTCAGTATCGTAACATTGTCAGCCACATCCCTGAGAACCAGCTCCATCTCATCCACGGGTTTCACACAGTCTGCCGCTTCATCATAACGATAGTTTAATACATGAACATAAACCGCTCCGTCCTTATCATAACGCTGGATACCGACATTTTTTGTGCCACAGAGCACAGGTGCCATATCCGCATAAAGACTGTCAAACACTTCCATAAAACGCGGCATGTACTCCTCTTTCTTTTCCGAAAGCTCCACAAACACCGCATTTCCGGTCTTCTCAAGCTCTTCCCGCAATGCGCTTCCTTCCGCGATACGTCCTGCAGCAAGGATGCTTCCGCCTTTTTCAGCATAGTCCAGCAGTATCCTCCGCTGATTTTCAGTTATGCTATAGCAGTCGGGAATTACCAGTAACGGATAGTCTTTTATCAGATCAAGATTAAAATCATCTTCACGCAGTATACCGTCCGGCATCATCACACTGTCGTACTGCACGTTCTTATTTAAGTAACCCCGCCATACCGGATTGTTACGGCACATCTGATAGCACTGCTCACGGCGCCCCTTAACTTCCACCCACTGCGCATGGACAGGGGCTCCGAAGCGGTCTCTTATGCAGCATTCTTCCCAAAGGTCGGTGACAGGATTGCCGTCTTCATCCTTTATCCCCTCCGGATAGTAATCCTTAAGGCTTGTGGAAAAAGCCCGGGAATGCTTATCCATGCTGAATTCCCTAAGCCCGTACCAGTCCGGGTTTTCTGCGTCTTCCGCACGCAGGTTCATCCGCAAAAGTTTCCCCTCTTCATTAAAAACAGCAGGGTATTCCCATCCCTGCACTTCAAAAACTATACCAAATAGTTTTATGTTTCTTTTATTACACTCCGCCACGAAATCACTATCGTTCATATAGCCGTAGATCTGCATTCTGGGATCCACTTCCCCAAATGCTTCATGCTGAAGATAGGGCAGGCTTATGCTGCCGCCTCCCATGCCGGCCCATACCAGGACCGTGGCATGATAATCCTCCAGATCCTCAAGCATCTGCATACTGCGCATCGGAAGACTCGGATGATAGCAATGCTCGTGTTTATACCAGCCGTCAAAATAGATACCTCTCTCCATGTTACCTCCTGTAAGCTTTCAGTATCTCCCCACCCCCGGTTTTTCTGCTGATATATGTTAAATCTTTTTCTGTTTATATAGATCCGCCCCTTCTGTCATATTTTTGATAGTACTCCCGTTTTGCCTCATACACCCGTTAATAAAGTTTTCATAGAAAACTTTACAGTACCATTACTATATCACAAACAGGGCATCAATACATCCGCATATCATGCCAATCCGGCATATTCATATCCTGCTTCCTCAATAGCGGCTTTGATCGCAGCCTCGTCAATATCTTTAGTATTTGTGATGGTAACAAGGTTTTCCTCGTGGGATGCAACGGCACTGTCGATCCCCTCGATCGCCTCAAGAGCCTTTTTTACATGCATTTCACAGTGTCCGCACATCATTCCGTTTACTTTGATCTTCATATCTTTGTTCTCCTTTATTGTTTCAGCATTTGTCTGCTCTTTTATTAAATTCCCTGAGACAGGGTTGTTGACCGCTTTATCTCTTCTGCTGTCATAGGGCCTTATCCAGTTAAGGCGCAGAGCATTAGACACCACGCAAAAACTTGAAAGTCCCATGGCTGCCGCTCCGAAAACGGGGTTCAGTTCCCAGCCAAAGGCAGCCACATAGCAGCCTGCGGCCAGCGGGATTCCCAATACATTATAGAAAAAGGCCCAGAAGAGATTCTCATGTATATTACGAAGGGTACTTCTTGAGATCCTTATTGCAGCCGCCACATCCCTGATGCTGCTCTTCATAAGGACCACGTCCGCCGCATCTATTGCCACATCGGTTCCTGCGCCGATGGCTATTCCAAGGTCCGCGCTTGTTAGCGCCGGAGCGTCATTTATCCCGTCACCAACCATGGCCACGGGGCCGTGTTCCGCAAGCTCTCTTATGACAGCTTCCTTGCCATCCGGCTTAACAGAAGCTACAACTTCATCAACCCCCGCCTGCCTTGCAATGGCCGCAGCTGTAACCTCGTTGTCTCCGGTAAGCATGACTGTGTGGATTCCAAGGCCCTTCAGTTCCGCGATCGCTTCCGTCGAATCTTCTTTTATCACATCCGAAACTCCGATGACTCCCAGGAGAGTATCCCCTCTGGTAAAAAGAACCGGCGTCTTTCCTTCCATGGCAAGGCCTTGTATCAGCTCTTCCGTCTCTTTACTTAATCCGCCTGAAACACTTCCGATATACTTTGCGCTTCCGCCGTTTACAGTCTCTCCGCCGAGCATAGCCTTTAAGCCGTTTCCCGAAAGAACTTCAAACTCTGTTGTCTCCTCAAGGACAGTCTCTTTTTCCTTTGCGTACTCCGTAACTGCTTTGGAAATCGGGTGCTCACTCTTTGATTCGAGAGCGTACGCTACCGTCAGGAGCCCCTCTTCCGAAGAACCGTTAAGGGGATGGAGGTCGGTTACCTTCATCTCTCCTGTTGTGATGGTTCCGGTCTTATCAAGGGCAATGATCCGGGTTCTGCCCGCCTGCTCCAGAGAAGCTGCTGTCTTAAACAGGATACCGGTCTTAGCTGCCACGCCGTTCCCAACCATGATCGCTACGGGTGTTGCAAGTCCCAAGGCGCAGGGACAACTTATCACAAGCACCGATACTGCTCTGGCCATGGCATATCCCGCGGTCTGGCCCGTGAGGAGCCATACAAAAAATGTTACAAGCGCTATTCCGATGACAACAGGCACAAACACGCCTGAAACCTTATCTGCGATCTTAGCGATGGGCGCCTTTGTGGCCGCAGCGTCGCTCACCATCCTGATGATGGCTGAAAGTGTGGTATCCTCACCAACCCGCGACGCCTCGCAGACCATATATCCGGAGGTATTAATGGTGGCTGCGGATACTGTATCGCCAACGTTCTTCTCCACCGGAACGCTTTCGCCGGTAAGGGCCGATTCATTCACTGCACTCTCGCCTTCAGTGACGATACCGTCCACCGGAAT
>JAFSKT010000103.1 GCA_017448845.1 Lachnospiraceae bacterium | reverse complement strand
GTGTCCGGGCATGTGGAAGGGGTAGCTGTCACTTTCACTGAGCTTTAATAATTCTTCAAGCATACCCTTAAAGCCCCTTTCCTTACTCCCCGCCTTCAGCCTGTTCCGGCTGAGGCTCCTGCTGCTGAGGTTCCGGCTGGGGCTCCGGCTGCTGGGCTTCACCGGCCTGAGGTTCTGTTGACTCCGCCTGCTGCTGTAAAAGAAGCTGCATAAGGGCCTGTCTCTGTTCCTCTGTCAGGTTGGAAAGATCGTTGGGATCCGCCGGGGGAACTTCCTGTTTTCCGCCATAGACCACCACAGCCTCTCCCTTTTCTATCACGTCAAAGATCTCTTCCGCCTTTTTCCTGGGAAGATTGACACAGCCGTGGGATCCGCCTGTTACATAGATATCACCTCCGAACTGGCTTCTCCAGCTGGCGTCATGCATGCCGATATTGCCGTTAAAGGGCATCCAGAATTTTACCGGAGATGAATAGGTCTCACCCACCAGGGTGGCGTCCCTTTCCTTATAAGTAATGGCATAGGTTCCGTCTGGGGTGAAGTTTCCCGCGCTCACCTTTCCCGACACGCAGTCGCTATCTACTACCAGTTTATTGTCCTTATACACATATACATGCTGGTCATCCAGATCCACTTCCACATAGTTATTCCCTATATCGCTGTCCCCGTGGACCTTTGCCTCGGAGAAATAGACCGGCATAAACTCGCCGCGTTCCCCGTTCTTTATGGCTTCCGTAAGGGCAGCTGCCGTACTGGGCCGGTCTGTCCACCAGCCATAGTTTCCGCCTTTCACAGTGATGGTCTCTCCGTCATGGGTAGTGAACTGCCGGCTTAGCCCGAAAGTATCATGGGCTTTTGAAAGACCGTCCACATATTCCCTGACCTTTGACTCATCAAGAGTTACCGTGGTTCCTTCAACCGTGATCCACTGTCCTATGAGATTTCCGTCCACGATCTCAGATTTGTCACCGTAATCTATGGTAAGGGAAGTCTTTACGTATTTATTTAAGTTGTCCTTAAGGGTATTTAATCTTGCGTCATCCTCAAAAACATCCGGTTCGGTGTAGCAGCCGGCCTCATCAAGCTTGATCTCACGCGTAAGGTGCTCCACCGCCATCCTTACGGCTTCCTCAGTCTTTTCTTTGATAAGTGTGGTTCCCGGATCCTCCGGGATCACCGTATATCCGTTCTCACTGCTGTAATCGCTTAAATATGCGTCCTTTGGAGGCCTCTGTTCATCATAGATCCCAAGGGCGGCCAGGGCGGCATTCAGCCTGTCAACATCAAAATCCACCACGTTCTCACTGGTGAATACAGGATAATCCGCATAGGAAAACGGCCAGGAAAAAGCATTCTGTGACTTCAGGAACTCGCCGATCACTCCGTTAAAAACCGGCTTTAACTTGATATCGAAAGCTGCAATGATCCCCCCTGTATTTTCCCGGCCACTGACTATAATAGAATACTTTTCCGCTTCTTCCGTAAGGGCTTCTTCAGCTTCCTCTTCCGTCATATATGACACATCCGTCTCATTTATCTCTGTATGGGGCAGAAAATGTCCGGAAAAGAAGAAGGCTCCGGCTAAATAGACCAGCAGTAAAACCGCCAGTATCACTACCGGAATGATAAGAAGGATATTTATTATTGATCTTTTTTTCCTTACTGCCACGTTATTCTTTCCTGTGTTTTTCGTAATTGTCTATGAGATACTGATATTTTCCCAGGTTCATGTCGATTATGGTCTGTATCCGTCCTTCGGCAAGGAGATCTCCTCTGGTTATCAGTCTTATCTTATCATAAAACTCATGGAGATCATCGTCCTTAACGCGGTTTTCATCATACCAGATGCTGGCCCTGTAGCCATGGGGCACCTCTCTCTTTAAGTGGCCCACTCTCCAGTTCTCATTATACTCTGCCGGGAGCTTTGATAAGAAGGGGTCTCCCAGGGCATAGGTGTCATTTAAGTAAAGGTCCGGATTGTAATAGACCAGTATTCCCGCTGCATTGTCGATTATTCCCCCGTTCAGCCCCTCTGAACGGAGATCGTCCGTAGCGTCATTATTCCAGGTTTCCGGAATGCAGAGCTCCCCGGTCCTAATTAAGGACAGGACATTATTATAAAGCCCTGTGGTGCCAAAATAATACTCCCTCTCATCCGAAATCTGGGAGCTGAACTTATGCCCCGACAGATACTGGGATCCAACGGTCCTTCCGAAGGTAGCCGCAAAAATCACGGATACAAACGCGGTAATGTAAAAAGCATTCCTGATAACAGGCAGCTTTTTGGCATCTGTGGCGGGATCGTTCATCATCATCATAAAAAGACAGACCGATACGAAAAACAGATTGGTAAAGTGTCTGCCCATCATGAAATCTCCGCCTATCCGAATTATGTAAACCACATAGATCAGGATCCCCGATGAGACCAGGATGTATTTCAGTTTCCGTGAAAACAGACTGAATAACACAGCCGCTGCCGGGATCACTATGACCACTATATCGTCAAGCCCGGTATAGACCGTATAGAGTATACCTCTTTTAATGTACTCCTTCATGGCGATGGCCGTCCCCAGCTTCACATATGCGGGATTGGGGAAGGGGAAGCCAAAATAGAAACAGGCAAAGAGCTCCCACAGAATAAAGGGGAGAAGCCCTAAGATCCCGATACTCACTGCTTTTATAAAGGAAACATTTTCCCGCTTAAATAAATATATCCACACTATGACGGGGACAAAGATAAGTACCGAGTCCATCCTTGCCATGGCTAACAGGGATATCAGTAACGCCAGGATCAGCATGCTTTTCCCGTCAAAGCGCTCCTTGTTCCTTAATGTAAGGAGAAATAAGGCGCTCAGGAAAAAGAGGAGGCTGTTCTCCAGCCCCGATGTGGTGTAGCTTATGAATGCCTGGCTGCCGCTGAGGGTGATAAAACTTATCACCACCTGTTCCTTCGTCCGGCAGAGCTTATATACAAGGATCACATAGGCCGCCACGGATAACAGGGTACATACCGCAAGGGAAGTAAAATACATTTCCCTGGTGACAAAATAGGCCAGGGCGATCACCAGGGTAAAGAGCGGACAGGTGCTGGCCGTAGACCTTTCCCCGATATTGTAGACCAGGCCCTGCCCTTCAGCGAGATGCCTGGACATCACATATCCGTGATATGCGTCATCTGACTGCCAGGCCAGCGCTATGACTATGAGACAGAAGCCGATGGTTGAAAAGAACCGCCATTTATCCAGGTCGTTTTTTAAGCTGAAAACATTTGATTTCAAGCTTTTTGTCGTTTTTTGAATAGCCTTCATTACAGCAGGATCTGTTCCTTTTTTAAAAATCTGTTATGCCAGGCAGTCCTGAAATACCTGAAATTGGCAAAGAAGGAATTCTGGGACTCCCCTTCCGTCCTGGCTGCCCAGTGCCCCGGTATCTCAATGAACTTTACGCCGAGCCTTAAGGGCTTTAAGGCTGTTTCAAGGAAGAAGGGATGTCGCAGCTCCTCCCAGCGGATCTTCTGCATAAGGTCCGTGGGGAAGATCCTGTAGGCATAGGTCAGATCTGAAAGCCCTGTAAAATAAAAGAGGCCTATCATCCGTTCAAATATCAGGTTGCAAATGAGCTTTACCTTATTATAATGCTCGAATCCGCCGCCCTTTTTCCATCTGGTTGCAGTGATGATCCGCTTCGGATACTTTTTCGCCAGACTTACGAATTCCCTTATAACATGGGGATCGGTCTCAAGGTCGGAGGACATCATCACCACATGGGAGCCCTTTGCAAGATTTATCCCCTCTCTGACAGCCCCTCCCACAAAGGGAAGTTCCTGATTATGGATATAGATGGGGATCCGGTTTTCATATTTTTTAACCAGCTCCTCCGCAGTCTTCCTGGTCTCCGCACTAGTGCGGTCGCAGAGCAGGAGGATAAATTCCTTTAAGTCCTCTCTCTGATTAGTCCCTGCTATGATATCCACCGTCTGTTTTAAGGAATAGGTCTCATCCATAGCGGGAAGAAGTATGGTCACATTTTTGAAAGAAGAGGGCATATCATATCCTTCCTTCCCAGTCATGGAAAACATCGCTTAAGGTCTGTTCCATGCTGTACTCTCTTGTATATCCCAGAGCCTTTATCTTTGAATCATCTCCCAGCAGCAGAGGTTCATCCGCCACACGGAAGAGTTTTTCATCGGAAATGACTTTGGCGTCCGTGCCGGAGATCTTAATAAGCATATCCAGGATCTCCCTTATCTGATAGGCTTTGTTATTGCAGATATTGTAAGGCTCTCCGGGATTTCCCTTATCTAAAAGGAGCCGCATGGCCTTAACGCCGTCCCGGACATCTATATAATCCCTGTAGGTCGTAAGATTTCCCACATGTATCTCGGGCGGGAGCTTTCCTGCCTTTATGAGAGCCAGCTGCCTTGCAAAGTTCTGTATGGCAGTTGCGGGAGGATGTCCGGTCCCCACATGGATGAACATCCTGGGGAGAAATACCTTCATGCCGTAATTCAGGGCGTACTGCCGTCCCAGATTTTCAACCCCTGCTTTAGACACGCCGTAAGGTGTGTGTGGAGTAAGAAGCCGGTCTTCCTTCAAAGGACAATCCTCTTCCTTAATATTCCCGTATTCCGCACTGGAACAGGCGAGAAGTATCTTCGCCTCGGGAACCGCCTCCCTTGCGCAATAGAGCACATTCAGCGTCCCTGTATAATTGGTCTCGTGAGTCACATATTCCAGATTCCAGGAGTCCCCGTTAAATGCCTGGGCTGCCATATGTATGATGACATCGGGCTTAAAATCCTTCATTATACGCATCAGGGCATCTCGCTCCAATATATCACAGCGGATGATGGAATCGTCCTGAATGGCCGCCATCCTGCTGGATGCCGAATTTCTGGCAACTCCCTTAACCTCAGCCCCGTCTTTTTTATAACTCTCCATAAAATGGGACCCAACCATTCCGGTCCCGCCAAGTACAAGAACTCTCATCTAAGAAAAATCCGATCCTTCCTTATATAAAACACCTTAAAAGTACCCTTTATTGTAACAGTATATTATATTTCTTGCAAACCTGAGATGCGCTTGACGGCCTCTCGCTCAAATAGCCGGGAGGGGGTTATTCGCCCCCTCCCGGATCTTTTCGGTAAGTTATTCAAATACCTGAGAGTCATTTAATTGCCGCATATGTTTTTAAGAGACGGTTTGCTATATCACCGCTGCGGTATTCACCTCTTCAGCAAGCTTCCTGACCGTCTCAATATCAAGTCCTGCGTTTTGTGATACAATTTCTATGCTGTTGCCTGAAGCCAGGAAATTTTTTGCTATTTATTGGTATTGTCATTCACTTTTGTATCAGCCATTTCGCTCGCCATTTCATTAGCCATCTTAACCTGTTCTGCAAATTCTCTGAAACGGGGCGCTTCAGGGATACCCTCCACCCGGATAATAAGGCGGTTTCTATATATTCAGGACAACAGCTCCTTAAGCTCTTCTTTATTCATCACTGTGGAGCTGATGGCATCACCTGAAAGCACATCTTCCACCAGCTTCGATTTGCCCTCCTTGATGGTCTGGATCCTTTCTTCTATGGTATCCTGGACAATTAACTCATATACCGTGACAGCCCTGGTCTGCCCGATGCGATGGGTTCTGTCGGTGGCCTGGTCCTGGGCAGCCTGGTTCCACCAGGGATCATAGTGGATGACAATGTCAGCTGCGGTGAGATTCAGCCCTGTCCCGCCGGCCTTCAGGGAGATAAGGAAAAGAGGAACATCGTCATAGGCAAAGGAATCAACCATTTCCATCCTCTTTTCTTTTGAAACCGAGCCGTCTATTCTGTGGTATCCGATCTCTTCTTTTTTAAGTCTTTCCCCAATTATATCAAGCATGGATGTAAACTGGGAAAATAACAGTACCTTGTGCCCGCCGGACACGGCCTCGTCAAGGAGCTGCAAACAGGCTTCCAGTTTGGCACTTTCTCCCTTATAATTATCATATAAGAGCGAGGGATCACAACAGATCTGTCTTAACTGTGTAAGCTTTGCAAGAAACTCAAGTTTACCTTTCCGGAATTCCGAATCATTTACATTATCAAGCATCAGGCGGATCTCTTCAACAGATGCATCATATAACCGCTTCTGTTCTTTGTCCATGCGGACAGCCACTGTCTCATTCAGCTTATCGGGAAGCTCCTTCAGGACCTGTTTTTTCTTTCGCCGGAGAATAAACGGGTGGACCATTTTCCGCAATCTGTCAAGAACCTCACTGTCCTTATGGGATACGATAGGGGTTTCATACTCATTCTGGAACCTGGAATAGGGAAACAGGAATCCCGGCATAAGATAATCCATAATGCTCCAGAGCTCGCTAAGGTAGTTTTCAATAGGTGTGCCTGTGAGCGCCATGCGGAAGGAGGAATCAACAAGCCGCACGGATTGAGCCGCCTGGGTCTTCTGATTTTTAACAAACTGCGCTTCATCTATTATCTCATTTGCGAAATGTATCTTTTCGTATTGTGCGATATCCCGTTTAAGCAGATCATAGGAGGTGATCCAGATATCAAAGGAAGCACTGCTTTCAATAAGCTCCTTTCGTTCCGCTGCAGATCCGGCAATTACGATACTTGTCAGGGAAGGAACAAAGGTATTTATTTCTTTCTGCCAGTTATATACCAGAGAGGCCGGGCATACCACCAGTGTGCGGAACTCATCCGTTTTTTTTCCTTTTTGTTTCTCGGAAAGAAGGAAGGACAGTATCTGTATGGTTTTTCCAAGTCCCATGTCATCCGCGAGGATTCCTCCGAACCCGCAGTTTTTCAGCATATTTATCCAACGAAACCCTTCTGCCTGGTACGGTCTGAGCACATCTTTAAGTTCTTCCGGTACTTCTGTGGAAGACGAACTTTCCGGATCCATGGCAGATACAAGATCCCTGTACTCTTTAGTGGTATCAAAGTCCGTATTGTCGCGAGTCTCAAGCATTTCCTGCAGATAAAGGGCACGGAATGCCGGAACCCTTAAGCTTTCCGGATCACCCTTTCCATAATCCCGGAACAGTTCGGACAGGGTTTCCCAGGCGTTTCCTTCCTTTTCATCAAAGGAGAAAAACTGGCCGCTTTTCAGGCGGTGGTATTTTTTCTTTTTTCTGTATGAACCAAGAATATCAGCCATTTCCACCCGGGACAGCCCGGCGCCCGTAAGGGAAAGCAGCAATTGTCCGGAGTCTATCGATACCCCAACACTCACATTCGGGAGATGCCTTACTCTGTTCCGCTTTATGCTGTCAGTTGCCATTACCTTTCCCAGTTCCTCCAGCCGGGGCAGATCTTCCCGCATAAAGTCGAAGAGCTCTTCTTCATTAAGCTCTGAATAAAGGGTTTGGGTCTTTTTGTCAAGTGTATGGAAGATTTCAGGAAGGAGAGAGGCAACCTTCGCCTCTTTTTCCGCATTTCTTTTGCCGGCTTCCGTCACGCTGTCATACAAATGGCAGCGAAAGCCCTGGTTACGGTATTCGGCGAAAGGCACGCAGGAAAGGAGCCCTTCTTCAGGATAATCCAGATTGAATATGAAGGATGGCTTCTCCTTTTCATAGCTTTCAGGATCGATACCCTTCATCTCAAGAGTTCCGTACTCCTGAAAGACCGGAAGGAGATTCCGGAATACACTCATTATCTCCGATTCCCGTATATAGAGTTCGTCCGTCCAGTCAAGGAGAGACAGAAGCTCCTGTCTTTTTTCCGTGCTTCCGGTCTGTACCCTGAAGATTCCTTCGTTATCATAGAGACATAGCTCTGATCCGGAATAAAACAGGCACTTTATTGGCGATATCCTAAGGGTGGCTCCAAAAGCCTTCTTTCTCAGAACGGCGCGGAGTCCCTTCCGTTCAAGGTCTACCTTTAATTCCACGAAATCATTGAGGAAAATGCTTCCGCCATCACAAAGTGAAATAAAATTATTGAGCTCCGGTCCGGAGAGCATCATATACCTGCCGTTCCTTCCGGTACCGGTGGTAAAAAGATTCGCTCTGTACAGGCCCTTATCCGATGCAGCGAGCAATCCGGACATAAAGTCAAGTATCTTTCCTGTCCGGTCATCTGCACAATGTCTGTCCAGCAGGTACTCCTTTTTACCCAGGGAATAGGCCTCATTCTTCTGATATGCGTAAAGAAAAGAAGGGATATCCTTAACGATCAGGGTTCTTCCGTGCAAAGGACCTGCTTTGATCCCAACAAGCCCTCTCCCGTTAATGATTTCAAGGGAAAACTCGCCTCTTATGAGCTCGGGTTTTTCGCCGCTTTCCTGCCATGCCGGAAGGGCGACGGTCTCATTGCCTTTTAATAAGGACAATAACCTGCTGTCTGTGCGCTGCAGCACCCCGGGCCGGAAGGGGTCATCTGAATTGGTAAGGCTGCTTAAAAGCGCTTCAAGCCTGGAACCCCGGAAGACATCCGCTCCCTTCTCCTTAACCATGTATGCAGTGAGCAGGGCGGCCACGTGGGGGCAGCCGTAATAATCCTCATGGTATTCATTACAGGAGCAATTTGTTTCGCATATCATGCCACGCTTGCTGTCAAGTCTCAGCTGCGCTCTGGCGCTGTGGGTTTTCCAAACGGCACTTTCTTCTTTCCATGTTCCGGATATGGTGACAGTTCCCTCCAGCGGGAATTTCCTGAAAACCCGCTCTTTTTCGTCTGCCACGGTGGGGTGGTTTTCAAAAACGATTTTTTCTATATCACCGGAAAAATACAGTTCAGCTCCTTTAAGCAGTTCATCATCCGTAAATGACCGGAAATAGTCCTTTAATTCCATTTATTGTCTATGCCGTGCCTTTCGCGTTATTTTGTCTTCCTTATCTTAGCCGTTTTTCTGACAGCAACTGTTTTCTTCACAGCGGGTTTATTTACCTGGTACGCTGTCCGACGGGAGGCTTCCTTTGCCCTTTCTTCCTCCATGGATTTCACATGGCGTTTTATGTCCTTAGGACAGTTATTTTTAGAGTAGCCGTTCAGTGTCATCAGCGGAAGATCTTTAAGTTCGTTACTTATTATTCTCTTTATGGCTTTGTAAGCGGGCTCATCTTCTTTTCCGTAAAAAATACGGGTCATTGCCCTTTTAGCTATCTGGAAAGCCGCCTCCGTGTTTCCGCTGCGGTGTAGCACCGAAGCAGCCTTGCGGCTCACTTCCGCAGGATCATCTTCATAATAATAATAGCGGAAGGAATATTCTTTGATCAGTTTCATGAATTCACTGTTTCCTTCAGGGCTGAAGGAGACGCCGTTTTCAGAAAGAGACAGGAGCTCGTCCCTTTCCGGAATGCGGAAAGCTCCCTCATCATGGCACTGCAGGGCATATATAAGTTTTGCGGTTGCCTTGTCCATTTCATGTCCTGAATAAAGATAGCTCATATTGAGCCTGTCTATTGTTTTCAGGTCAAAGTTTTTTAACGCGGCTGTGTTGGCGAAATACCATTCAGCCTCTTCCTCCCTGACCTTTCCGTCAGCTATTTTTCCAAGCACTTTGAGAAACTGATCCTGTCCAAATACCCCGTATAAGGCGCCGGCTGCTTTCATTGCGGTCTTAAGGATTTTATCCTTTATAAACCGATCTTCTGTATCTGTGCCATACCATTCGTCATAATAATCAAAAGCTTCTCTGGCAATTATTATCCCGCTTTTCGCATCCTGTACCGCAAGGAGGTTTTCCCGTAAAACCGGAAACAGATCTCTCAGTGTTATATTATTTCCATCTATCTTCCCGTTCAGCACATAGCTTCTGAAATTATTGAATTCCGAAAGCCCCATGTCCCTGAAAACCCTTTCTATTGTTCTTCCGTCAATTCTGTGGCACACAGCTGCTATACGATCTGCTTTCCTGCTTCCCGACGTATATATTTCAAGGTGATCCATCCACGCCTTAAGTTCATTCAGCTTTAACTTATCCAGCATAAGGCTCATTGGCATGCTTATACCGGGCTGCAATTCCTTCCGTTCCGTTCCGGGTGCAAAATACTTCCTTATACTGTTATCCGTCTTTTTTTCAGAATAGCGAAGTGCCTTTGAGGAATAGAACATGCCGTTCTCCGCAACAAATTCACCTTGTATTCCTGCTTCCAGAAGAATATGGTTGATCTCCTTTATATCCCATACAGCTTCCGGCAGATAAGCGCCGGCCGCCATTGTAATGTATGGCAGTGAGTTTGCGCTTTCCCTGCCGGTGCCGTTTACATGCAGATGGCATATGAGTTTTCCCTTTCTTCCTTTTCCCTCCGGATCCTCCGGTAACAGCTTAAGGTCATCACCTTCTTTAAGGGTGTCTTTCAGCCTTCCGTCCTTTATCTCCGCCTCTCCTATAAACAGTCTTCCACTGTCAGGCTCTGCTCCAAGGGAAATAAGGGACAGCGCCGTAAGATCTTTTGTCCTCATGTCCCATGAAATGCTCAGGTCCCTGCAAATAACAGGGTTTGAGCGCAGTACATAGAGGCTGATGTTGAAATTTATCTGTGACATTTCTTTCATGATCCTGCGATGTCGCTCCTTATCTGATTCCCGTCCCTATGGACCCGGATTACTAAAACACTATTTCGTTTACTATAATAATATGCACATAAAAACATATCAAGAGGATGAAAACCGATGAATAAATAGCGCAAAATACCAGGGATACACGCGATCATCATCTATACTGCTGATGTGGCAGAGGGCAGGACAGATCCTGTTCTGGACACGGAAGACATCGGCCGGAACTCACAGAAGGAAACAACCGCCTTCTCTTCTCCGTAAACAGCAGTATTCATATATTTTTTTATTCCCGCTTAGCCGGGTGTTTTTCCAATTGAGGCTGCTTTCTGATCAACCTCCTTGCCAATATATCTCCATGTGCTTATTATAAGATTATAATTAAAATAGGTTAAACGTAATATGTTTTTGGATTACGAGGGGTGAATATGATCCAGAGAACATTCAAAGCTGACAATAAAGATGAAATAGAAAAGATCGCTGCCGAAATAAAGGCTGCACCGCTCTATGACCGGTGCAGGGACCGGCTCATTATTATTTGGGCGGAAATCTGGAATGAAAGCAGTATGCAGGATTTTTCCGGCCGGGCTGCTGCCCTGTTCCATGACTGCCATGTTGTGGGGATGAGCTTTAACCACAAAAGCGTGATACTCAGTGATGTGGGGCATGAAGGCTGTATACAGGTTACGGCAATGCTTTTTGAGCGCTCAGAAGTCTCATTATTCAGAAAGGCTAAAGAAGACATTCCGGAGAGAGAATACGGAAAGGAGCTCAGGGCCTTTCTGGATTCGGAAGAGAATGTAAAGGGTGTATACCTTGTTCCGACATGGTATTTCTTCAGTGTCGATCCCCTGCTGCAGGAGGCATCAAAGGGACATGAAGACATCCCGTTTTTCGGCATAAAAACAACCATCAATCCCGCATTTTCCACTTTCTGCTACAGCCCGGAGGATACGGAGATATCCCAAGGCGTTCTTGTAGCGGTTGCTTTCAAGGGGGAAGACCTGAATATCAGGACTAACTACAGCCTTGGATGGACTCCTGTCGGTAAGATGATGACCATAACGGATATGGAAAATCCCCTCGTGCTGAACAGCATTGACGGGCTTCCCGCCTCTGATGTCTACAAGAGATATCTCGGCCTTGAAGAAGATGAGATTCATCCTTTGAACATCTGTGAATTTCCCCTTGTGGTCCACAAGAATAACTGGATCACCGCAAGGATCGGAATGCTGGGTCCCGTAAAGGGGCAGCTTCAGTTCGGCATACCCTGCGAAGAGGACGATGTCCTGCAGCTAAGCTATGGCGATCCGGAGTCAATATTTGAAAGCGCAAGGGCAGACAGCACAGAGCTCATGAAATTTGACCCGGAGGCAGAGCTTCTCTTTGTCTGCGTCAACAGGCTTTTGCTCCTTAAAGAAGAAGAAAGCCGGGAGACAGCGTATTATACGGATGGATTCCCTGAAGCAGCAGATGTGTACGGCTATGCCGAAATCCTTCGTGACAGGACAGGGGGAGGGGAGCTGAATAGCGCCCTTCTATCCATCGCTTTCAGGGAGGGATCTAAAAAAAAGCATCCCAGAACAGCGGAAGTAAAAACAGATCAAAATAAACCGGCAAAGGACGGGTTTGTTCCACTTGAATACCGGCTGTTCACTTTTTTTAAGGAGATGTCAAAGGATCTTAAAAAAAGCGCTGAGGAAGCGGAAATGGCCAACAGGGCTAAAACGGATTTCCTATCCAACGTTTCCCATGAGATCCGGACTCCCATTAATGCCATCCTTGGGATGGATGAAATGATACTGCGTGAAACCGGACAGGATGAGGTAAGGAAGTATGCCGCTAATATCCGGGAATCCGGCAGGCTCCTTCTGGGGCTTATTAATGACCTTCTGGATACCGCCCGTATCGAATCGGGAAAACTCAGCATCATTCCTGTGAATTATGACCTGGCCTCCGCCCTTGATGATCTCTGCAATATTGCGGGAATAAGGGCAGAGTCTAAGGGACTTTTATTTAATACCGTAGTCGACCCCTCTATTCCCCGTTTCCTTAATGGTGATGAAACCAGGGTAAAGCAATGCGCCCTGAATCTGCTGAATAACGCGGTGAAATATACCCTGTCCGGAACGGTGACCCTTGAGGTTTCATACGAAAAAAGGAGTAACGACAGCATTCTTTTGAAAATAAGCGTATCAGACACGGGTATCGGTATTAAAGAATCGGATCTGGATAAGCTTTTCAAGCCCTTTGAAAGAATAGAGGAAGCACGGAACTATTCCGTTGAAGGGGCCGGCCTTGGTTTGAACATAGTGATCAGCCTTTTGAAGATGATGGATTCTTTCCTGAATGTCAGCAGCGAATACGGAAAAGGTTCTGTCTTTTCATTCGAGGTTCTCCAGAAAGTGGATTCCTGGGAAGAAATGGGGGACTTCGACCTTTCAAAAAGAGAGCCCGTCAGGGTGGATTCGGAGTACAAGGCGGCCTTTACTGCACCGGATGCGCATATTCTTATTGTGGATGACACAGAGATGAATCTTGTGGTGATGCGGGGACTGTTAAAAAAGACAGAGATAAACATAGATACTGCCTCCGGCGGACGGGAAGCCCTTGAGCTTATAAAGGAAAACAAGTATGACATCATCTTCCTGGATAAACAGATGCCGGAGCTGGATGGGCTTAAAGTCCTTGAAAAGATAAGGAAAGACCGGGATCATAAGAATACAGATACTCCCTGCATAGTCCTTACGGCGGATGCCACGTCGGGCACAAAGGAATACCTCCTGAAGCAGGGCTTTGATGATTATATTTCCAAACCCGTAGAATCCGCCGAGTTGGAAAAAACCATTATGAAGCACCTCCCCGGGAAAAAGATCACAGATAATTCAGAAAACGGGAGCAGGGCTTCGGCTTCAACCTCTTCCACAGAGAAAGAGCTTGAGGCTTTTCGCTCCATTCCGGAGATAGATTATGACGCTGCCCTCAAAAACTGCATTGATGAGGAGAATCTTTTGGACGCCGTGACTTCTTTCAGAAAAATGTTTGACTCCACGTCCTCATTGCTAAAAGAATATGCTGATAAGGATGATCTGGAAAATTTCACCATAAAGGCACATGCCCTTAAAAGCTCTGCTGCGATAATCGGGGCAATGCATTTATCAGCAGGTGCCGCACAGCTTGAAAAGTACGGAAAAACCCGGGAATCCGGGCTTATTGCGAATGAGCTCGCCGGATTCCTGAAAGAATATGAGGAGCTCGCACGGGGGCTTGATGCCCTGGAGAAAGCCAGAGAAGAGGCACCGGCGGCTGAAGATAGCAGCAAGAGCCGGATTACGGAAGCTGATCTGCTGTCAACTCTCCGCAGGATCCTGGAAATGACCGAAGATTTTGATTATGAAAGCGCCCTGTTCTCATTGCAGATACTTGAGAAATTTGATCTTTCCGAACATACGGAAGATGTACGGAAAGTGAAAGAACTGATAAAGGACTTTGAAGGAGAGGCGGCGCTTGAGCTGCTTCGGGAAATGATAAAATAGTCCCGGCTTATGATCAGTGGATAACCGTATATTACGCGCCAAGCTCCTCTGCCAGCTTAAGGGCTCTTTCCACAACCACGTCGGAATTAAAGTGCTGCCACTCTCCCCAGCGGCCGAGGCCGATTATATTATGTCTCGCCATTTCCGACAGAAACTCTGTCATGGTCTCATTCTTTCCGATGGTATTTAAGGGATAGGCATATTCATTGATAAAATGCTCTCTGCTGCTTTCCTTATACCGGGTCAGGTTGGTTTCTGTCCAGTATCCTTTGGACCCGGGACAGAAATTGTGCCTTACAAGGATCCTGTGATAGTCCTTATCTTCCTCGGGATAGTAGATCCAGTGTGCTTCGGTATCCATGTTTTCACTGAAGTACTCTGTCACTATTGAGGAATGTTTCAGGGTCTTTATGCCATTAAGTATTTTTTCATCCGCTCCCTTAATGGTTTCAAACGCGGTCCAGGGAACGGTATTTATTATGATATCCGCTTTGAATTCATCATTTACCGTTTTTTCCTTAATATCCAGACTCCTGGCGGCAACCCCTGTTTTCAGCCTGTCTCCCAGGCTCTCCGCTATACGGAGCCAGAGCTCGCCGTAGCCGTATTTCTTAGGATAGAAAAATTCCGCATGTCCCGGCTGCTTTGCGTAGGCTTTATGGGTAAGGCAGCTCCTTAGGGTGTCCTCAAAAGACACATCCGGCAGCTTTTCAAGCCAGTAGGTTCCAAGGGAATCCAGTTCTTCCCCGAACATCTTTTTATTGTAGGGGATCATATAGTCCTCTGCTATGCGCTTTCCCAGCTTCCAGTAGATCCACTCCGTGAATTTCTCCGGCATGGGCTTTCCCGACACGCAGCCCGCCTCCGCTATGGCTTTCAGGTATTCCACCTGGGAATCCGTATCCAGCATCCAGATATTGGCCTCTATGGGGCTGCCTATGACCTGACCCTTGAGTTCTATCCGGGAGTCCCGTTCATATCTGTCCCATTCCTCTTCGGGCATGAACTTAAAGAGGAACTCATTTACCTTCCGCCGCCTCACATCCAGAAAATGCCCGCCACCTATATCAAAGGGGGATCCGTCTACATCACAGCTCCTGCAAAGACCTCCTGCCTCATTTTCCTTCTCGATAACAAGAAAATCGTTTATTCCCTTTTCTTTAAGGGCTGCAGCCAGGGTAAGTCCGGCCGGCCCTGCACCTAATATAAGATACTTCAATTAACTATGCCTCCTTCAGCACACTTTTTCTTTTTAACGATTTTGCTTCGTAAAGCTTCTCATCGGCTTTTTTCAAAGCGTCTTTCAATCCCGGTGCTGTATCCTCCGCACTTATGGTATTACAACCCACAGAAACGTTTATGTAGTACGGTTTTCCGGATACCGCATTTTTATCCTCACACAGTGCCCTGACTCTCAGGGAAAATGAATTCATGTCCTCTTCAGAGCGGATCTTCATGATCCCTGTAAACTCGTCACCTCCGGTACGCCCGAAGGGACTTCCTTCCGGAAGTGCTTTTTTAAGTATCTCCGCAGCTGAACAAATGGCATAATCGCCCTCGGGATGGCCAAAGCTGTCATTTATCTCCTTTAAGTGGTCGAGGTCTGCCATTACAACGGCAAAGGTATTTTGGGTATCATCCTTATGCTCATGTATGAAATCCACCATGCTGCTCATGACTCCCGCACGGTTCAATATGCCCGTAAGCTCATCGTGACTGGCGGAATAGTCCAGTATCTGATTCTTCTCTTCAAGAGCCCGGCTCATTTCCTGCTGTTCAAGAGCCAGATACAGGAAGAACAGGGCGCTCCCTATCTCCAGTGAAAGGGTCTCATAAAACGTTACATCATTTAAGCTGATCTCCGCACTCAGAACACCATACTGGGTTTTTCCGTGGAATAATAAGAACTCCATCCGGCTCACCGGCTCATTGTCATATTCCTCCCGGATCCCGGTCATACCGCCGTAGGATATCTTCGGCGCATCGGTTCTGTCATATGCTGAAATGCTTTCCTCATTCTGCTGCATATAAAGCTTCAGATAAGGAGGAGCTGTAAGGATATCTCCTTCCTCCATCAAAAGCGGTTTTTCCAGAAGACATACCATGGAACTTTTTGTACCTATATGATTCATCAGGTTTCCAAGCTTTTCAAAAAACCTTTTCTCCGTAACATCACGCATCTGAAGATTCCGGAGTATCAGGGTGGCGATCAAGGAATTAAGCTGGAGCTGGCTCAGATTTGACCTGCTCATGATCAAAAGCTCTTTCTCCCGGTTATCCTTTCCGCTGTTCTCGGCTACATCCTCAATATTACAGCCGCAGGAAGCCCGGCGTACAAGGTCTGCTTTGATCTGCTCGCTGGCCATGACTTTCCCGCTAAGTTTTTCCCTTATCTTTCTGACACAGAGTTTTGCGAGAGCTGCATAATTCTGGTTTACCGTTGTCAAAGGCGGATCCAGATAGGCGGAAATGGAAATATTGTCGAATCCTGTCACAAAGAAATCTTTTCCGATATTCTTTCCCATTTCCTTTAGGACTCTGTATACTGTCACGGCCATTTCATCATTGGAAGCGGCAATGGCGGTAAGATCAGGATGCTTATGTAACAGCTCCTTTACATTATCCTCCACATATCCCTGAAAATTCCCATAGGAAACTAAGCTTTCATCAAATTCGATCCCGCTTTCCTTTAATGCGTCTTTATAGGCATCAAGACGGATACGGCTGTCTCCATGGCTCATCTGTCCTGTAATAAAGCCGATCTTCCGTATGCCATGATCATTGATGAGATGCAGGATACAATCCTTCATTCCGGCGTGGTTATCGATATTAACGAGAATATTATCTTCATCCTCTGTTATAGAACTGTCGGCCTTTATATGGATCATAGGAACCTTCGGCAGATGTGCAAAAAAGCGGTGAATATCCATTGGATTCTTCAGACCGTTTATTATGTTCCCGTATATAATGACAAGAATATCAGGAGCATCGTAATTACTGTAAGAAAACAGGGAATAATAATGACATCCGAAACCGACATCATCAAGAGAATACTTTTCTACCAATTCGGTAGCTACGGTTCCGAAATAGAAACAAATATCAACATCATCGTCCTTTAATTCATCAACGATTGTGGTGAGCAGTCCGCTCAGGTTATCTTCGCTGTACTGCCCTGATAAAATACCGATAACCGGTCTCTTCTTCTCCGTCATACCCTATACCCCATTACTTTCCGGATTAATGGTCACACATAATCATTTTACCCTTTTATCAAAATAATGTGAACCCCTGGGTCGGGGTTTATGATTGAACCTGGGGGACGGGAGTTTGTGGGTCATTTGAATTTAAAATATAAAAGTGCCCAGAGCCGGAATCGAACCAGCGACACGAGGATTTTCAGTCCTCTGCT
>JAFSKT010000102.1 GCA_017448845.1 Lachnospiraceae bacterium | reverse complement strand
ATGTTTCACCGCTTCAGGATCATGTTCTGCAGGTGGATTATGTTACGGGAAGCCGTCTGCTCTTAGACATGAAACCTTATCTGGATAAGGTGCGTTTCCAGTCACTTTCGGATAATGATGTGTGGGACAGTGCAGTTACTAACGGAATCTTTGTCCGTTTTGGAAATGTGGAGCTCAGTCATGATGAGCTGCTTTCCATGGCGGAGCAGGGGCAATAAACCAAAGGTTTAATTTTTAGGAGGTTATCATGAGTAAACAAGGGATTTTCAGGAAGTTGTCATTTTTACTGGCGCTGGTGATGGTGATGTCATCGCTCTGTGTGCCGGTGTTGGCGGATACGAAAGAGCCGGATCTGCTTGGGTCAGGAGATCAATATAAGGATACCCGAACCGGGTTGTTATTCGAGGTTTCTGATGGAGACGGAACAGCAACGATCGTCGGACCGGAAGATATGGTCAAGAATGATCTTACAATTCCTCAGAAGGTTTATGGTAATAACGGAACCGAGTACCGGGTAAGCAGTATAGGCGAAAAGGTATTTATGAACAACTCGGATCTGACCGGAAAACTTACAATTACAGGCGGAGAAGCAAGCGATAGCTGTATCGATGTGGAAAAAGATGCATTTGCCAATTGTACGGGTTTAACATCTATAGTTATAGGACCTTATACAACAGTGTTATATGATGATAACAATGACCCGTTTCAGGGTTGTACGGAGCTAAAGAAGATCGTTAACTACTCGGAAGATTGGAATCCGGGCAACGTGCAGGATAGTAAAGGAAGGTGGGTAACTACTGGCAGAGTTAAAATCCCCGCTAATAATGAAAACAAAAAATGGTATGACTCCAAAGATACTTCTAAAACAACAGAACTTAGTATTGTTATAACAGGCCAGACAGCTATCAGGGAAGATTACACGCCGCCTAAATATTCTGTGACTTTCTGGGATTGGGACGGTGATACTGAGGCATATGACTATGAATACGCTGATCTGAAACAAACCGTTATTGAGGATGAAAGAGCTAATGAACCCGATGAATTGACAGATCCTGACTGGGTGTTTGTTGCCTGGTTCACAGATGAAACTCTGACAAATCGTTATGATTTTAGCCAGCCGGTTACCTCGGACTTAAAGCTTTATGCAGGCTGGACAAAGAAGGCCGGCAGCGGAAAACTGTTTGCCGACGAGAATAACAGCGGTTTATGTTTCACTATCAATGAAGATGGAAAGACAGCCACTATCGCCAGGAACCTTAAGACAGACCCTATTGATAACTCTTATACTCTGATAGATGAAAACCTTGTAATTCCGGAAGTAGTGGCGGAATCCAATATCAATTATACGGTTACAGGTGTCGGAGAAAGTGCTTTTGAAGGAAAAGGATATACGGGTAAACTGATATTTCCCGATACTTTGACCGATATCGGAAACAGGGCATTCTATAACTGTACGCATCTTACAGGGGATCTTGAATTTCCGGATGGTCTTAAAACCATTGGTGACAGCGCTTTCATGATGGCAACTAACGATTCTAATCTTAAGGGTACTATTTATCTTGGTACCAGCCTGGTTTCCATAGGAGACAGTGCTTTCGAGTTATGTGACGGATTAAACGGAGATCTTATCTTCCCTGATACTGTTGAAAGCATAGGAAATAATGCATTCCGTGGATGCAGGGGCTTTAATGGAAAACTTTATCTCGGAAAAAGCCTGAAAACCATAGGTGATTTTGCTTTTGCAGGCAGATTACTTACTGACTTTTCACACTATACCGGTGGAATAACAATCCCTGCAACAGTTATAAGCATAGGTGAGTGTGCGTTTTATAACGCTCAGGATCTGGACGGTGAGCTTGTCATACCTTTAAGCGGAAACCTGGTAAATATAGGAGATAAGGCTTTTGGTCAGTGCAGCAAACTGAAAGGAAATCTTACTTTCCCTCAGAAACTTGAGAATATCGGTGACAGTGCTTTCATAGATTGTAAAGCTTTAACCGGTAACGTAATAATACCTGACAATGTTCTTTATGTAGGCGGAGCAGCTTTCTCATCCTGCTCCGGATTAGGAGAAACAGCTGTCATAGGTGAAAGCGTTGAAAGAATAGATAAATCGCTTGTCGCCGGAGTATATATGAGTAATCCTACCTTTGCAGGATGTTCAGGAATCAAGAGAGTCATAAATAAATCGGATAAGGTTGAGGTTGATCTGACACAGATAGTTATAAGGAACGAGAGCTGGACCGACGCTGCCGGAAATGTCATCAAGACCATCGGCAAGGGCGTTGCTTACAGAAGCGATTACACAGGGGAAAGAATAGACCCCAATGACCCGAATAACCCTGACGGAACCGTGTCCGGAAATAAGGCTTCGGACGTAAAGGAAGAAGAAGTTACGGTGGAGGGAATTGAAGGAGTTGACAAGGTTCTGATCATCTATCCCCATAAGATTCCTTTCTTCGGAAAATCAAAGATCGATGTGGATTACTTCACGAAGGACGGCGGTAAGTTCACTGTTTCATTCAATCAGCAGGAGTATGCTGTTAAGAAGATCAAGGTAAATAAAAAGAAAAAGAAGATCCAGGTACAGAAGCTTGAAAACGCCGATAAGAAGGTGGAGAAAGCCATTAAGAAGGCCACAAAGGGTGATCACGGACTGCCTTATGAGACCACGCCCTATGTGGTAAGCGACAGCGATGAAGTTATCGTGAAGTTCAATAAAAAAGCGCCGGATACCATCAAGTCTGCCAAGGTTAAGATCAATAATAAGTTCTTTAATATTAAGAACAAGAATGAATGTCTGGTCTATAACCCGGTTGTCAGTGCAGTCACATTCAAGCATGAGGACGTGATAGGAAGCTCCACAACCTACAAGACGAAATAAGTAATTAAATTCAGGAGCACATTACAGAAGGGGCGCGGCAGTTAATGCGGCGCCTCTTTTAACGGGATTTTTCCGGACAGAAAGCCGATCCCAAACTTTATCTGAGAGTGTGTTATAATGGTGAGAAAAAGTACGGTGTGATGCCGTCCCCTGCGAAGGGGAAGCGGCATTTGAATGGCGTGGCTTTCAAGACGATGGGAGGATCGATAGATGAAGGTATGTCTTTTGAACGATTCATTTCCGCCGGTGATCGACGGGGTGGCAAATACTGTCAAGAACTATGCAAGGGTTCTGACTGACTGCGGAAATGATGTGGCGGTGGGAACGCCTAAATATCCTGACACGGATTATTCGGGATATCCTTATTCGGTGGTTCCGTACCAGAGCTTCAATACCACTCATCTTGTAAACGGCTACAGGGCAGGTAATCCCTTTTCGATAACGGCCATCGAAGAGCTTACCACATTTAAGCCGGATATCATACATACCCACTGTCCCTTCTCTTCAACCATAATGGCGCGGGTCTTAAGGAACGAGACGGCTGCGCCCATAATCTTTACCTATCACACTAAATTCGACGTCGATATCGCAACTGCGGTAAAGGGCCAGCTCATAAGGGACAGGGTCGCAAAGGTCATGGTGAATAACGTATCCGCCTGCGACGAGGTCTGGACTGTGAGCCACGGAGCCGGAGAAAACCTGAAATCTTTAGGGTATGAAGGGGAATACAGGGTAGTAAATAACGGAGTTGACTTTGAAAAGGGGAGAGTTTCGAAGGAAAAGACAGACAGCGTAAGGGCGCTCTATGACATTCCGGATGACGTGCCCGTCTATCTTTTTGTGGGAAGGATAATGAAATATAAGGGCCTGCCCATTATTGCAAACGCCATGAAACTGCTTTCTCAGGAGGGGAAGGACTTCAGGATGATCTTTGTGGGCGGCGGCACCGACAAAGATGAAATGCAGAAAATGTGCATTGAGTACGGGCTGTCCGTTGATATAAAGGATGAAGAGGGCACAGTAAGATCCCTTGCGGTGTCGGAGGCTCCCGGAAAGGTGATATTTACCGGGGCTGAGAGGGACAGGGAAGTTTTAAGGGCGTGGAATACCCTGGCGGATCTCTTCCTCTTCCCTTCAACCTACGATACAAACGGGATAGTGGTGAGGGAGGCTGCAGCCTGCGGCCTTGCAAGCGTACTTATAAAGGATTCCTGCGCAGCGGAAGGGATCACGGACGGACGGAACGGATACATCATAGAAGAGACCGGCGAAGCCATGGCGGAGCTTCTTTCAAGGATAGGAGACGACAGGGAAGCGCTTAAGGAGACCGGACAGCACGCCATGGATGAGATATATATTTCCTGGGATGATGCTGTAAAGGAAGCGGAAAAGCGTTACGAAGAGATAATGGATGCAAAGCAGAGCGGCCTCCTTCTCCCGGTAAGGAAGGAGTCTTCGCATTACATGCTGGAAGCAGCCACAGCGCTGGTGGACAGCTCAAATTACCTGTTGAACGTACCCCACAACATAAAAGAAGGTATGATGGAAAACCTTACGGAAGTAAAGGAAGAACTCCATGAAACATATGAGGAAATGCATGGTAAGTACGGAGAGCTTCACGACAGATATACGGAATTTGTAAAGTCCGTAAAGGAAGGGGCGGAGAACCTGATTAAAAGAGGCATCGGAACAGATGATGAGCCGGAGGATGAGGATCAGTGAATATCGTACTGCATCAGCCTGAGATACCGTCAAATACAGGAAATATCGGAAGGACCTGCGTGGCAACAGGTTCATCCCTGCATCTCATTGAACCTCTCGGGTTCATATTAAATGACAAGCTGGTAAAGAGAGCGGGAATGGATTACTGGGATAAGCTCAGTGTTGAAAGATATATGAATTACGAAACTTTTAAGGAGCAGCATCCCGGAGCAAAGATATGGCTTGCTACCACAAAGGGAACACAGTCATATACCGATGTTAAGTATTCCCCGGACGATTATATAATGTTCGGACGGGAGGGCGGCGGAATCCCTGAGGAGATACTTAAAGCCTCCCCGGAGGACTGCATAAGGATACCCATGGGATACGGTATCCGCTCCCTTAATCTGGCCAATTCCGTGGCTATCGTGCTTTATGAAGCTTTAAGACAGAATGGGTTTCCCGGACTTAAGATCGGCTGATAAAGCTTTCAGGCTTTTCCGTCACTGGAAAAGAGACGCATTTTTTCTTCAACTACACTGCGGATAGCTTTAACCTCGTATTCCGCAAGGTCAAAGGCGTTATTCACGCCGGCGTTGATACCTTCCTGCATTCCCCTTACCTGAGCTTTGTTTATATCCGTGAAGATATTGATCTTTGCAATACCTCTTTTGATGGCTTCCCTGAAATCATCATCCGACAGGCCGCTGCCACCGTGGAGGACCAAAGGAACATCCACTGCAGCTGCGATCTCCGAGATACGCTCAAAATCAAGTTTAGGCGGGAATTTATAATCCCCGTGAGCGTTTCCCACAGCAATGGCCAAGGCATCCACATGGGTGCGGTTCACGAAATCAGCCGCAACGGTGGGATCAGTATAATAATCACTGGGCTTCTCAAGCTTTCCTGCGCCTTCATTGTCCCCTACGTGGCCCAGCTCGCCTTCAACAGTCACACCCACAGCGTGGGCGATCTTTACCATCTCTGCAACCCTCTCAACATTTTCCTCATAGGAGGCGGTGGAACAGTCGTACATGACGGAGGTGAAGCCTGCCTGAATTGCTTCCATGCATTTTTCGAAGGTAAGGCCGTGGTCGTAGTGCAGTACCACCGGGACAGGAGAGTCCTCCGCCCTTGACTTCACCATGGCGGCAACTTCCTTTATACTTGCGGCTTTAAGGAGGATCTCGGCGGTTCCCATGATGACGGGGGCCTTTAAGCTCTCAGCCGCATCCATAATGCCGTTCAGCATTTCGAGATTTACAGCATTAAAAAGCCCTACTCCGTAATGATCTTTTTTCGCCGGCTGAAGCACGGCATTCATATTTACGAGCATGTTATTTTCCTCTTTGTGCTAATGAAAAATGATGAATTGGGATCAGGAGGGACGTGCCAGATAGAATCCCTGACAGAAGTCTACGCCGAGATCTATAAGGCAGTCGAATTCTTCTTTCTGTTCTACCCCTTCCGCTATCACTAAAATATCCTTTGAGTGGAAGTGTTTCACAAGAAATTTAACATTATCCTGCTTTTCAGGTATATGATCTATGCCGGATATTAAAGATATGTCAAGCTTTATGATATCGGACAGCATGAGATCCACTTTTTCCAAGGTGTTGATGCCGCTTCCGAAGTCATCAATGGAAAGGAGATTATTCATGGCTCTTACGGACCTGCTTTTTTCCTGCCAGTGCTCAAGGGAAAAATAGGGATACTCAAGATTTTCGATTATCATCCTGCCACGGATCTCTTCACCGAAATACTGATAGAAAACCTCTGCCTCGTCACGACGCATGCAGTCGGAAGGGAAAGAATTGATGGTGACCTTTTCTTCATATCCCCTGAGGAAAAAGGCCTGCATGGCACCGAAGAAGGTGGCGACTTCAAGAACATGGAGCTTATCTTTTTTAGTATAATCTTCGATAAGTTCCGTAACCGTCATATTGGTGGGACGCATAAGGGCTTCCCAGGCATAAATAGTCTTTCCGTCCGGATAGAAAATGGGCTGGAAAACATAGTTTAAAGACAGCTCGCTTAAAGCCTTCAGTATGTCTTTGTCCAAAGGTAAATGGTCGTAATAGATCATGATATTCTTACCCCGCGCATCATACAACGATCGGGAAATGATTTAAGAACGTTGTATCAATAACACTATAACACAGGAAATAAAGAATACAACTATATTAAGCAAATTCGGTAAAAATCGCTGTTTTCGACATAAGATAAGCCGAAAACCCGCCGTTTTTATGCAATTCTTGTAATAGCAGGGCTTTCTATAGTATATTAAAGGGGATACAATTCAGGGCGGATCTGCTGATTTTGATCTGAAAGGATGGCTGCTATGAAAAAGGCTGTTGTGGCAGGACATATCTGTATTGACATTACTCCGGTATTCCCGGAAAACACCAGGAAGGTGACGGAGCTTTCAGAGATATTGAAGCCGGGAAAGCTTATCCATATGTCGGCGCCTGATGTACATACCGGCGGGGCCGTGGCAAATACCGGCCTCGGGATGAAGCGGCTGGGTGCTGATGTGCGGCTCATGGGAAAGGTGGGAAATGACGCCTTCGGCGGCATGATAAAGCACATCCTGGAAGAACACGGAGCGGAGGACGGCCTCATAGTGGAGGACGGCGGCAGCACAAGCTATTCCGTGGTCATTGCCGCACCGGGAGTCGACCGGGTTTTCCTGCACTGCCCCGGCGCCAACGATTCCTTTGACGGGACGGAGATCACGGAAGAAGCGTTAAAAGACGTGGCCTTATTCCATTTCGGCTATCCCACCCTTATGAAGAAGATGTATGAAGAGGGCGGAAAGCATCT
>JAFSKT010000101.1 GCA_017448845.1 Lachnospiraceae bacterium | reverse complement strand
GTCGTCCTCCAACCACTATCATCGCATCCACCCGGGATGCTATCTCTCCAGCTTCATTCTGCCTCTGCTCAGTAGCATTACAGATCGTATTCACAGTAGTCACATCATAACATTTTTTAGCAAGTATTTCAACAAGCTTTTTGAATTTATGCACATTAAAGGTTGTCTGGGCCACCACAGACACGGAACCATGCGGTTTTGAGGCATATTCTTCCGCCTCATCACCGTCTTTTATGCAGTTAAGAGCCACATTGCTTTCTGCAAAGCCCATGATACCCTGCACTTCAGGGTGCTCACTGTCTCCGATTATAACAATATCCCTGCCTTTGGCGCTCTCTTCCGCAACGATCTTATGTATCTTCAGCACAAAGGGGCAGGTGGCATCCACTAACTTCACTCCCTCCTTCTTTTCCAGGAGCTCATAAATATCCTTGGGAACGCCGTGGGATCTGATGATAACGGTGCCCTCCTTAAGCTTTTCAAGCTCTTCCCTGGAATGGATCACTGTAACGCCCTTTTCCTCAAGATCCTTTACCACTTCCTCATTGTGGATGATCTCCCCGTAGGTATAAATCTTTCCGCCCTTTTCTATTTCTTCATACACCGTGTCAACTGCTCTTTTTACGCCAAAACAGAAGCCGGCGGTCTCCGCTTTTATGACTTTCATAGCTTCTCATCGATAAGGGACAGTATCTTATTCACCACCTGGTCAATGGTCATATCGGAAGTATCCACCAGTATCGCGTCCTCAGCCTGTACAAGGGGCGACTCCGCTCTGGTCATGTCCCTGTGGTCCCTTTCCTTTATCTCTTTCTCTATTTCCGCAAGATTGGCACTCTCGCCCTTTGCCAGAAATTCATCATATCTCCTTCTGGCCCTTACCCTGGCGCTGGCTGTAAGGTATATCTTCAGCTCCGCATTGGGCAGCACCTTGGTACCGATATCCCTTCCGTCCATGACCACATCCTTCATAAGCCCCAGCTCCTGCTGCAGGGAAACCAGTTTCTTCCTGAGCTCAGGCACCACTGAAGTTTTGGATGCCGCCTCGCTCACCTCTTCAGTCCTTATAAGGTCATTGACATTTTCGCCGTTCAGGAAAACGCACTGTACCCCGTCTTCATGATTAATGGTGATTTCAGCATCCTGGCATGCCTCCGCGATCTTCTCAGGATCATCTATATCCACGCCTTTCCTCAGCATATACAGTGCCATGGCCCGGTACATGGCACCGGTATCCACATAGATCATCCCTTTCTTTTCCGCAATCTTCTTCGCAATAGTACTCTTTCCTGCCCCTGCAGGCCCGTCGATAGCTATATCGTATCCCATAGTTATCCTCCTTATATGTTTTACATGACGGATATTACCGGATATACAGCCGCTAATATCCTGACTGATTCAAGCCCTATCCGAAGAGCTTATATGCGCAGCTGCAGCGGCGGCGGTTGACCAGGCCAGCTGCAGGTTGTAGCCTCCGGTGAAGGAATCGATGTCAAGGACCTCACCGATGAAGTAAAGGCCGGACACCTTTTTGGATTCCATGCTGCCGGGGTCTATTTCCTTAACGGAGACTCCGCCCTTGGTAATGACGGCCTCGTCAAAGCCCCGGAGCCCGGTGATCTTTATCTTAAAGTCTTTTATAAGACTTAAGAAGAACCGCCTTTCTTCCCTGGAGATCTCCGCGCATTTCTTATACGGATCGATACCTGAACGGCTCACCATCACGGGTATAAGCTTTGCGGGAAACAGGGATGCAAGGGAATTCTTGAATTCCTTTAATCTGTTCTCTTCAAAGATATGTATAAGCCGTTTGTCCAGTTCATCTTCCGGAATTGCGTTTTTCAAGTCTATATGCAGTGTGAGATCCTTTGAAAAAAAGTCGGGCTTCACTGCGGCAGATGCGGAAAGAATGACCGGTCCGCTTACACCGAAGTGGGTAAATAACATCTCCCCGAAATCGGAATACAGCACCTTCTTCTCTGATGAGAGCTTTATCCCCACGTTTTTTAAGGACAGTCCCTGCAGTTTCCTGACGTCCTCATCCGTGGAATTAAGTGGTACCAGGGAGGGTGACTGGGGTGTTACATCCATCCCCGCCGATACCGCAAATTTATAGCCGTCTCCGGTGGATCCCGTGGAGCTGTAGGACCTGCCGCCGGTGGCCACAACGACCTTATCCGCAAAGAGTTTTTTCCCGTCAGAAAGGAGAACTCCTTTTATCCCGCTTTTTTCCTGCCCGTGACCCGAGATCAAGAGTCTTGAAACCTTTGTATTTAATAAAACCTCCGCCCTATGGCGCCTTAAAGCATTTTCAAGGGTTTTTATAACATCCGATGAGTGGTCCGATACGGGAAAGACCCTGTTCCCTCTCTCCACCTTGGTCTCAAGGCCCAGTGAATTAAAGAGATCCACTGTGTCATAAGGCGTAAAGGAATAAAGTGAGGAATACATGAATTTCCTGTTGGACTGAAGGGCGTTTAAGTGCTCCTCGGCGTCTGAAAGGTTGGTGAGATTGCATCTCCCCTTGCCGGTGATAAAGAGCTTTTTCCCAAGCTTCTCATTCTTTTCGATGAGGGTGACTTTATTTCCCTTTTCCGCAAGCAGCAGGGCGCACAACATGCCCGAAGCGCCGCCTCCCACAATGATTACATCACTCATGACTTTCCGTATTTGGTGCCGGGATACTCCCGGATCTTATTCTCATCTACGAAATTGATCTCGTCGGAATTATAGACCTGATACTCTTCCCAGGTGTCCTCTAAGAGGTTAAGGTGTTCAACCACTTCATCCGTCTTCTTCATGCAGAGCTCAACCACAAGGGCGTTGATAAGGGAAAGTGGTGCCACCAGGGAATCGACTATGGAAATACTGTCGCTCACCGCCAGCAGATTACAGGAAGAATACAGCGTCATGGGTGAGCGGTTGCTGTCGGTAATGGTGATCAGATGGGCGTTCCTGGTATTGGCGTATTCCAAAGCCTTCAGGGTACGCATGGAATATCTGGGGAAATCAATGCCTATCAGCACATCCTTCTCGTTTATCCTGATAAGCTGTTCAAAGACCTCGGTCAGGCTGTTTGTGGAGATGAGATGCACCTTCCCGAACATGATATTTAAGTAAAATGAAAGGAACCCCGCCAAAGGTGCGCAGCTCCTTATTCCCAGAACATAGATATTTTCGGCGTTGATAATGGTGTCAACCGCCATTTCAAAAGCCTTTGTATTGATGCCTGACATGGTGAGGGATATCCTGTCTATATCGGACTGGAGCACGGAATTGATGATCTCGTGATCGCTCCTGTCGCCAAAAGCATCTCCCATGCGGTCGATACGGTTCAGTTTATGCTTCACTACATCGGAAAGAGCCTCCTGAAATTCGGGAAAACCCGCAAATCCCACTGCAGAAGCAAACCTCACCACCGTAGATTCACTGACTCCAACTCTCTTTCCAAGCTTGGCGGCAGTCAGAAACGCCGCCTCATCCGTATTTTCGGTAATAAACTTTACAAGAGCCCTCTGACCCTTGGAAAGCTTAGGAAAATCCTCATTGATATGCTGGATCAGTCCCTTGGCATCACTCATAGATCTTTGCAAACATATCCTCTAAAAGCTTAACTGTCTCTTTTTCGGAGATATCAAACTCATTCCTGATCATCATGCAGGCAGTGCCATGGATAATAAGCCATACCTTCATGAAGATGGATTCGAAATCAGAGGGCTCAATACCCTTGATCCGCTTAAGCTCGTTTATCACATAGTTCTTTGAGCCGCCGTTTACCAGGTCATAGGTGCTCTTTCCCAGCCTGTTTTCCGAAAGGAAGAGCATCCTGAAGATATTGGGCTCATTCTTTGCAAAAGAGATGAAAGTCATGCCAAAATTAACAAAGGGCATAACGGAAAAATTGCTTTCCAGCTCAAAATATCCGCTGAAATAATCAGCACATTTAAGGAAGAGATCGTCATCAAGCTCTCCCATGTTCTTATATATCCTGAAGATGGGCTGTGTACTGCATCCGGCCCTCTCGGCTAAATGTCTTGCAGAGAGATCTTCCTTCCCCTTCTCTCTCACAAGCTCAAACGCCGCATCTAAAAGCATGTCCTTTGTAACACTTTGCTTCCTTGGCATAATACCCTCCATAAGACCTGTTCCGGTATAATAACTTTTCTCCCTCCGGAACAATAATTCTAAAACAACTGATATTTTATCTTAAGTTTGAGGTATTATCAAGTCATTTTTTTGTTTTCGTAATTTTGGACCAGAAGTTGTGAGTTATCCGTAGCTGCAGGGGCAGTTACAGGTGTTACGCTCTGAGGCGTATCCACTGTCTGGGGCAGGGCCGGCATATTCTGGCTTACAGCCTGTACAGCCGTAGGAGCGGCTGCAGGAGCATTAAGTCCGTTTGCGCTTACTGCACCCGGAACTGCATTTCCGCTAACCGGAACTGTGGGAACTGCGGGAGCAGAGGTTGTGGGAGCCTGCGCTCCACCGGGAGCAGGTGCTGTAGGTGCCTGTACTCCGCCGGGAGCTGATGCTGCAGGAGCCGAAGCTGCCGGAGCCTGTGCGCCCTGTGAAGGAGCTTTTGCTCCGTCTTTCTTATCATTCTTGTTATCTGCCGCTGAAGGGGCAGTGACATTTGCCGGAACACTTACCGGCATGGGAGGATCCAAAAGAAGGGGCATGCCCTCGTATGTCATATTCCAGAGCTTGGAGTCGATTATCCTCCGGCCCACTATCATATATCCCTCATCATCAAAACACCAGATCTGGGAGCCTATGAATAACCAGGAACTCTTTAAATAGCTTCCGCCGGGCATCATATACATGATCCCCTTATTCGTGACCACAAAACCGCCGGTGTTGCTGATGGCCACAGTGGCAGGATCGATCATTGCAGGTGCCGTCACCGGTGCTTTGTTGTCAGCATAAACAAGAGTCGTTCCGAAGACCATGGATAAAATGAGAACAATTGACAGGAAAGCTGCCGCATTCTTTTTCATTTCCCCTTTTCCTCCTTAAAAATACCTCATATTTCAAAACTAACAGCTGTTTTGAGCCCGATCGGGATCTGACCGGGCTCATCACAATATACGGGGAATAACCCCGGCTTATTTTATTTAAGATCAAACGGGATAAGCGCCGTTTTCCTTATCTGCCTTTGAAAGGTCAACACCCTCCTGCTGAGCCTTCCTGTACTTGAAGAAATCGGTGGCAACCTGAGGGAACAGTGCATATGAAAGCACGTCCTCATCCTGCTGAATGTACTGAGCGCATTCCTCCCTGTACTTGGGAAGCTGAGGCTCAAGATGATCAGCGGGACGGTCTGTTATAGGTGTCTCACCGGGGATGATCTTAGCAACAACCTCGGGATTCATGGGCTTAACTGTCTGTCCGTACATACCGCGGCAGAGATCCTTTGTCTGTCCGGTAGAAACCTTATATCTCTCACCCATGAGCACGTTCATAACCGCCTGGGTTCCTACTATCTGTGAAGAAGGTGTAACAAGAGGCGGCTCACCAAGATCCTTACGTACTCTCGGCACTTCCTCAAGAACCTCTGTAAGCTTGTCTTCCTTACCCTGCTCGCCAAGCTGCTTGATCATATTTGAAAGCATTCCGCCGGGAACCTGATAACGAAGGGTATTGATATTAACGCCCATAACCTTGGGATTAAGGAGTCCGCTCTTTAAGCATTCCTCTCTGTAAGGCTCGAAATACTTACCTACTTCGATAAGCTTTTCAAGGTCCAGGCCTGTCTCGTAGCCGCTGCTGTCAAGAGCCTTAGCCATAACCTCTGTAGCGGGCTGTGATGTTCCCATTGAAAGAGGTGAAGCGGCACAGTCGATAACGTCAACCCCTGCCTCTACTGCCTTAAGGTAGGTCATGGAAGCCATACCTGAAGTATAGTGGGTATGAAGCTGTATAGGAAGGCTGGAGCCCTTCTTTAACGCCGTCACAAGGTCATAAGCTGCGCCGGGAAGAAGAAGTCCCGCCATATCCTTTATACAGATACTGTCGGCACCCATTTCCTCGATCCTTCTTGCAACATTTTCCCAGTACTCAAGTGTATAAGCATCTCCCAGAGTATAGGAAAGTGCTATCTGGGCATGTCCGTTCTCTTTCTTTGTGGATTTAACGCAGGTCTCCAGGTTACGGAGATCGTTTAAGCAGTCAAAGATACGGATAACGTCTATTCCGTTTGCTATTGATTTCTGAACGAAATACTCAACAACGTCATCTGCATAGTGGCTGTATCCAAGGATGTTCTGTCCACGGAAAAGCATCTGCAGCCTCTGGTGGGGCAGTCCCTTCCTGATCTTCCTGAGCCTTTCCCAGGGATCTTCTTTCAAAAATCTGAGGCAGGAATCAAAGGTAGCTCCTCCCCAGCATTCTACTGAATTGTAGCCGATCTGATCCATGGTATCCAAAATGGGGAGCATCTCTTCGATGGGCATTCTGGTGGCGATCAGCGACTGGTGGGCATCCCTCAAAATGGTCTCGGTAATGCCGACCTTCTTTTTTACTGTTGTATCAGCCATTTATTTTTCCTCCTGGTATTAATACAAAAACTTCTAAATTTAGCTGCCCACGGGCCTGATGTATTCAGAAACCTCAAGTCCCTGGGGCACTGATGCGCTCAGCGCATCAATACGTGCCCGTAAAACGTCCCCCGGACGTTTTACCAGGCAATCCCGCTTACGCGGGACAAGTTTCCTTCGGAAACCCGCCTGGTTGCTTCTAATTACACAACCAACATCAGATTTGCTCTGCAAATCTGACGTCGCCATGACTCGATCCCTTCGGGATCAAGTCAAACTCCAAACACAGCCATAAACGTACCAGCCACAACGGCTGTTCCTACGACGCCGGCTACGTTAGGTCCCATGGCATGCATGAGAAGGAAGTTGGTGGGATCGGATTCCGCACCCACTTTCTGTGAAACCCTGGCGGCCATGGGAACTGCGGAAACGCCTGCAGAACCGATGAGCGGGTTGATCTTCTTCCCTGTGGCATAGCACATTATCTTTCCTACTAAGGCACCGGCGGCGGTTCCGAAGGCGAAGGCCACAAGTCCCAGAACCACGATCTTAATAGTGGTAACGTTCAGGAACGCCTCCGCACTGGTGGTAGCACCTACCGAAGTACCCAGCATGATAACAACTATGTACATCATTGCATTTGAAGCAGTCTCCTGGAGCTGGCGGACAACGCCGCATTCCCTGAAGAGATTTCCAAGCATCAGCATACCGATAAGGGGTGCTGTGGTGGGAAGTATCATTGCAACGATAATTGTTACTATTATGGGGAAAAGGATCTTTTCAAGCTTGGAAACAGGACGAAGCTGTTCCATCTTTATCTTTCTCTCCTCTTCCGAAGTAAGCAGTTTCATGATAGGCGGCTGGATAATGGGAACCAGTGACATATATGAATATGCCGCAACCGCAATGGGACCGAGGATAGCAGTCTGTCCAAGCCTTGTGGCTAAGAAGATGGATGTAGGTCCGTCAGCTCCTCCGATGATGGAGATAGCTGCAGCTTCCTTATCATTGAATCCCAGAGCAATGGCTCCGAAATAAGCCGTAAAGATACCAAACTGGGCGGCAGCTCCAAGAATAAAGCTCTTGGGGTTGGCAATAAGGGGTCCGAAATCCGTCATGGCTCCCACACCCATGAATATGAGACAGGGAAGGATGGCCCACTCGTCCAGCATGAAGAAATAATGTAAAAGTCCGCCCTCGGCCATGATATCCGGATATATGTTCACGAGGAGCATACCAAAGGATATGGGTACAAGGAGCAGGGGTTCAAAACCCTTTACGATGGCGAGATACAGGAATATCAGGGCAACCACTATCATGGCCACATTTCCGCCTGTCATAGTGGAGAATGCCGACTGAGAAGCCAGATTCGCCAGAGTGTTAGCTATATATTCCATTTATGGACTCCTTTACTTAAGTGTTGCAAGCACTGTTCCGTTTTCGCAGGGGTCGCCGACTGAAACATTGATAGATGCCACGGTTCCTGCTTCGGGAGCTACACAGCCGATCTCCATCTTCATAGCTTCAATGGTGATAACGGTCTCGCCCTTTTCTACATGATCTCCTACGCTCTTATCCAGCTTGAATACCTTTCCGGCTGCACCGGCGGTAACCTGAATGGAGCCTGCTCCGGCTGCAGGTGCTGCTGCAGGAGCGGGAGCAGCTGCGGGTGTGGGTGCTGCTGCAGGAGCGGCTGCGGCTACGGGTGCTGCTCCTCCCTTTTCATCAACAGTTACATCATAGCTTGTACCGTTTACGGTAATGGTATAGTTTTTCATAATCAGTAATTCTCCTTAATTTCCTTGATTTATCGTCTTCTGAGTGATCTTACTACAAATGTATCAGGTGAAACGTTTACGCCTCTTGCTTCACTTTCATAGGCTGCAATAGCCGCCGAGATCACCGCGATCAGTGCACCGTCATCGGATGCAGCCGGTGCGGCCTTAGCCTGCTCCTCCCTTGCTGCGATCTGATCAACAACCTGATCTGTGGTACGCTCTTTTTCTGCACGGCGCTCACTTTTCCTGTTCTCCATATTCTGGACGATGGTTCCCATGATCCATATTACGATGCTTATAAAGATCAGCAGGCAGAAGGTGGTACCCATACCTAAAACGGTATTCAGTCCGGCGTTGGTGATCTTCTCTCCGAAGGTCCTGTCAACATTGTATGTTACGCTGGTCACGGTACCTCTTCTGGTCATGAGGATCTCCACCGTAGCAGTCCTGGGGGAGCCATCCGGAAATGTTTTGGTGCCTGTAACCTTTATATCACTGGTGATGG
>JAFSKT010000100.1 GCA_017448845.1 Lachnospiraceae bacterium | reverse complement strand
TATAAACTTCTTTATCGGTAATATCAACGGGATCCTCGATCTCGTTCACTCCGGAACGCAGATAGGCTTCATGGAACTTATCGTGCCCCTGGGAATATCTTTTTATACCTTTACTTCCTTAGGCTATGTAATAGACGTATACAGGGACAAGGACAGCGCGGAATACAACTTCTTCCGCTTTGCGCTTTTCGTTTCCTTTTTCCCTACCATCATACAGGGGCCTATCGAGCGCCATAGCAGCATCGCGGAGGATCTTTACAGGGAGCATAAGTTTGACTATACCCGCTTTTCTTTCGGCCTGCAGAGGATGCTCTACGGCTATATTAAGAAGATTGTTATAGCCGACAGACTTTCCGTTATCACCACCGAGATAATACAGAATTATGCAGTGAACGATTACCGCGGTTTCCTGCTTTTTATCGGTATATTCTTAAATACCTTCAGGGTATATTGCGACTTTTCCGGCGGTATGGATATTGTCTGCGGTATTTCGGAGATAATGGGCATCACCCTTTCGGAAAACTTCGATCACCCCTATGTGGCAAGGAGTATTGCCGATTTCTGGAGAAGATGGCATAAGACCCTGGGAGCCTGGTTCGGCAGATATGTATTTTACCCCCTTTCCCTTTCGAAGGCCTTTAATAAACTGGGACGGCGCTTAAAGGGGATACTTGGTGACAATGTGGGTAAGGTGATCCCCGCAAGTATAGCTTCGTTCATCGTCTTTCTTATCATAGGTTTCTGGCACGGTGCCAACTGGAAATACTTTTTCTACGGACTGTACAGCGCCTTCTTCGTTTCCACCGGCACTCTTATGAAGGACCGTTATACGGAGTGGAAGGGCAAGCTTGGAATAAATGAGGAAGGGACAGCCTGGATCATCTTTCAGGTGCTGAGGACCAACTTCCTGGTAACGGTGGGCAGGTATTTCAGCTTTGCCCAGTCCGCTACGGATGCTTTCAGGATGTTAAAGAGAACCTTTACTTCCTTTAATCCCTGGATCTTTTCAGACGGGACGCTTTTTAAGCTGGGAGTTAACCAGTATTATTTCTTTTTCCTGATGTTCGCAATGTTTGCAGTACTCCTTATCGATTTCTTCCAGGAAAAGGGAGTTCGTTTCAGGGAGGCGATTTCCAGGAGAAACATTTTTGTCCGCTGGGCAGTATATCTTTTCGGGCTGTATCTCATTCTGATCTTCGGAATGTACGGAACCGAATATAATGCAGTGGATTTTGTATATATGCGCTTTTAACTAAAACACTATTTGTGAAAAACAAGGGAGATTCAGCCCATGGAAAAGGTCTGCTCAAAGCAGGAGTTTTTTGATATCATTAAAGCCAACAGAAAAAATACCCATGCCGATATCAACAATAATTTTCTCTCATCCTCGGAGATAGAAAGGCTGGTAAACCGTGACGCTCTTTACTATGAGGTGAAGGAGAACGGCATCATCTTTCTCTCGGATGAAGTTGAGTATTATAATATCTATTATTACTGGAACAGCAATGAGGATTTTCCTGCCATTGAAAAGGATAAGCCGGTGGTCATCGTAAATTACTGGCAGGGGGACAAGGGCGAAAAGCAGCTGAGGTTTGAAGAGAAGCTTAAAAAGGCGGGCTTTAAGAATTCCCATCTTTCGGGGCAGATTAAAAAGAATCCGGAGCGGCTGAAGGAAGTGGTTGACCGGACCTATGGTCTTTCAAAAAAGATCTTTGACGGCTGCGGCTTAAGGCTCGTTCCTCCGGAAAAAGAGCATGTTGAAGGCATGCGGGAGCTGTTCCGCAGCTTGAAGGAAATACCTGTATGGCACGTTCCCTACAGGAGCGACGAGGAGATAGTGGAATCCGGAAAAAGAGGGAACACTGTCTGCGCCATAGATAAAAATGGCAGAGTCTGCGGGGCCATAACGTATTTCCAGGACGACGCCACCTACGGCTGGGTGGGAGTCGCGGAGGATTATCAGAAGAAACCCGGTATCCCGGTGGTATTATACGAGTGGTCATACAGAAGGATAATGGAGAGAAACCCGAATCTTAACGGGTGGATCGCGGAAGACAATCTCAAATCATCAAAGTTCCATCTGGCCATGGGCTTTACCTGGACCGGAAGGCATAAGGAAGACTGGGTGCTGTTTAATCAATAAGGGCTCTCAAAAGATCAGGAGGACAGACAATTGAAGGAAAAAATACTTGCGGTATTATCGGAAAACTTTCCGGGGATCGATTTCACAAAGAGCGATACTTTAGTGGATGATGAGGTGATCGATTCATTTAAGATCATAGAAGTGGTGACAGTGCTGTCCGAAAACTTTAATCTGGAGATCCCGTATGACGATATTTCCGGAGAGAATTTCAATTCCCTGGATTCCATCACAAAGCTGGTGGAAAGATGTATAAAGGATGAGTGAGTTTAAGGAAAGGAACGGCAGCGACAGTAAATGAGATATATTACCGCTCTGGATCTTCTGGAGGAGACAGTAAATAAATATCCCGAAAAAACAGCTGTGGTCTGTGAAGCTGACTCTGTAACATACAGCGCTTTTTACGGTGAGATAAGAAAGCTTGCAGCCGGACTTTTCAAGGCATTAAAGGGAAGGACCGGCCTTCCTGTGATACTGTTTTTAGACAAGGGCATTCCCTGTCTGGAGTTTATGTATGCCGTTGTGATGAGCGGAAATATCTATGTTCCCATGGACGTTAAGACCCCTTCTGACCGGGTTAAAAAGATCGTCCGGACTTCGGGTTCCGTCATTGCGGTCACTGACAGTAAGGGAAAGAGTCTCTTTGAAGCCATGGACTTTCAGGGAGAGGTTTTTCTTTATGAGGACTTAAGGGAAACGGAGATGGATCCGGATGCCGAAAGTGCTCTTTCCCTTATAAGAGAGAATATTATTGATACGGATATCATGTACCTCCTCTTTACCTCCGGTTCCACCGGGGAACCTAAAGGGGTTGCGGTAAGGCACAGGTCCGTTGTGGATTACATTGAGGCATTTATTGAGGATACCGGCATAAGCGAAGAGGATGTGGCGGGGAACCAGACTCCTTTTTACGCCGATATGTCCTTAAAGGATCTGATGGTCTTATATAAGGGCGGCACTTTGGTGATCATACCCCAGAAGTATTTCATGACTCCGAAGAAGCTGTTACAGTACCTTGATGACAATAATGTGACTACCATCATGTGGGTTCCCACCGCTTACAGGCTGGTTTCCCAGTTTGACGGTTTGAGCAAGGTGACTCCCAAATCCTTAAGACGCTTTGTCTTTTCCGGAGAATCCATGCCCCTTCCGGTAGTAAAATACTGGATGGGATTTTACCCTCTCCGGGAAAATGAGTATATACAGAATTACGGTCCCACGGAGATAACCGGGGCCTGCGCATCCCACCATATCACTGAAAAGGATATGGAAAAGGGGATCCTTCCCATCGGAAAGCCCTACAGGAATACGGGGATAATTCTGATGGACGACGAGGGAAATATAGTGGAAAAACCGGGAACATCCGGAGAAAATACCGAGGGCGAGATCTGTGTTTACGGAAGCTGTCTTGCAGCGGGGTACTACAATGACCGTGAAAGCACGGACCGTTCCTTTGTAAGCTTCCCGGGAAGGGAAAGCGTTAAGGACCTGATGTACAGGACAGGGGACCTGGGACGCTATGATGAGAACGGAGACATCGTCTTTATCTCAAGGATAGACAGTCAGGTAAAGCACGGCGGAAAGCGGATAGAGCTTGGTGAGATCGAAAGCGCCGCAGTGAAGGCGGATGGAGTTAAAGCCTGTTGCTGTGTTCACTTAAAGGAAAAGGACGAGCTTGTTATGCTCTATACCGGAGATATAGACGAAAAGGCTTTCAAGGCCGCTCTTTCCGAATATCTCCCCAAGTATATGATACCGGTGAGATATATTGTTTTAAGTGAACTTCCCATGCTTCCAAACGGGAAGCTGGACAGGAAGAGCATGGAGAAGATCGCGGCAGAGGACGGTGACTGATATGGATACTGTTACCACCGGTGACGGAAAAATAGTGACATACTGTACCGATGTGTCCGAAGTAAAGCCTGCAATGGAGATCAGCGACTTTATCGTTCTGTCCGGGGAAGGATCCGGGTTAGAGGAGATGGGTTTTGTCCATGCCGATTGTTCGGTAAACATGCTCTGCAGGATAGCTGTTCCGGAGGAAAGTGAAAAAGCGGAGGATGACAAAAAGCGGGACGGCGCAAAAAACCGGTTTTCATTATGGAAGGACTGGGATCCGGAGGATATCTTCGACATAGCAAAAGAGCATTTTGACAATGACTTCCGTTTTGCCCTTGATGATGATAAGGACAGGAAGTGCGAGCTTATCAGGCATTATATTGAAAAGCTTAAGAGTGAAGGGGCTTTTGCGTCACTGCTTTACAGGGATGAGGAGCTCGCAGGCTTTAATCTCTGGAAGAGAGATGAAAAGGGACAGGGCAGGATATATCTTTCCGCAGTGAAAAGCGGGATAAAGAACGTGGGGATCGCCGTATTTTTATACGAATTCACGTTGAAGGCCATGGCAGAAGAGGGCATTAAACAGATCTCGGAATGGGTGTCCGTAAGGAATCTGCCCTCACTTAACCTTCATAACAAACTCTTCGGAGGCAATTATAAATTTAACGGATACAGTGACAAATGGATCTGGAGGAAACCTTAGGTAATATGATGAGGTATGCCGCCCCGGCGAGGGGCGAAGCGGATTTTAAATACCGTGGCTCTCAAAAAGAGGAGGATAAATTGAGCGTATTTTCGGATATAAGGGAAAAGAAATCTTATCTTGCATTAGTGGGCTTAGGTTATGTGGGAATGCCCATAGCGGTTGCGTTTTCCGAGCAGGTTCCCACCATTGGTTTCGATATCAATGAGGAAAAGATCGGAAAGTACAGAGAGGGAAAGGACCCCACAAATGAGGTGGGGGACGAAAAGATAAAGAACTGCAGCGTGGAGTTCACCTCTGACGAGGAGAGGCTTAAGGAAGCTTCCTTCATAATCGTTGCGGTGCCAACTCCCGTAAAGCCCGATCACACACCGGATCTCTCACCGGTGGAAGGTGCCAGCCATATAGTGGGAAGGAACCTTAAGAAGGGCAGTATAGTGGTTTATGAGTCCACGGTTTATCCCGGAGTCACGGAGGACATCTGCGTCCCCATTTTGGAGAAGGAATCGGGGTTGAAGTGCGGCACGGACTTTAAGATAGGCTATTCTCCTGAAAGGATAAATCCCGGAGATAAGGTCCACAGGCTGGAGACCATAACAAAGATCGTGTCCGGTATGGATGAGGAGTCCTTGAATGAGATAGCGGAAATGTACAGCCTGGTGGTGAAAGCCGGAGTTTACAGGGCTGAGAGCATAAAGGTGGCGGAGGCCGCCAAGGTCATAGAGAACAGCCAGAGGGATATAAACATTGCCTTTATGAACGAGCTGTCCATGATCTTCAATAAGATGGGCATTGACACATTAGCCGTGCTGAAGGCAGCGGGAACAAAGTGGAATTTCCTCAATTTCAGGCCGGGACTGGTGGGAGGTCATTGTATCGGCATAGATCCCTATTATCTCACTTACAAGGCAGAGGAACTGGGATATCACAGCAGGATCATACTCTCCGGACGGCGTATCAATGACGATATGGGGAAATACGTGGCGGAGTGTCTGGTTAAAAACCTTATCCGGGCGGAGGTTTCCGTACGGAATGCCCGGGTGGCGATACTTGGCTTTACCTTTAAGGAAAACTGCCCCGATACCAGGAATACCAAGGTCATTGATATAGTCAATGAACTTCGGGAATACGGCATCGATCCCATTATCAGCGATCCCGAGGCGGACAGCGCAGAAGCAAAGGCACTTTACGGCGTGGATTTCACGGACTTTTCCGAAATAAAGGACTGTGACGCGGTGATACTGGCCGTAAGCCATAAGGCTTTCGAGGCGCTTACGGAAAAGGATATTTCGGCTCTCTTTAAGAGCGGAGGAAAGAAAGTCCTATCCGATGTCAAGGGAATACTTGACAGGAAAGAATACGAAGACAGCGGTTATATTTACTGGAGACTTTAAGAGCGGGCGGATATGAACGCCACGGCTCTCATATGGATATTTTGATTGAAGAGGTCAGATAATGGAAACTATACTTGAAGCGGTAAAAGAGCATGCATCTTCCGAAAGGGCGGACAGGGTCTGCCTTGCGGACGGAAAG
>JAFSKT010000099.1 GCA_017448845.1 Lachnospiraceae bacterium | reverse complement strand
TTTCAGCGGAACAGCCGGGAAGGCCTGCGTTTTTAAGGCCGTTTACCAGGGTTTTCCTTCTCTGGTTAAAGGAAGCCCTGATGATATCAAACATAAGCCCTTCGTCTTTCACAGCGACGGGGGCTGTTTCCCGGAGAGTGAGATTCATGACTGCAGAGGAGACCTTGGGGTTCGGGATAAAGGATGATGGCGGAACATCCAGCACCTTTTCCGCTTCCGTGTAGTACTGCACCGCCAGTGACAGGGCTCCGTAGGTCTTTTTTCCGGGTGGTGAGATCATCCGGTCTGCCACCTCCTTCTGAACCATGACGGTGAGGCTTGCGATGGGAGCTTTTGACTCCAAAAGCCCCATTATTATTGGGGTTGTGATGTAATAGGGGAGATTCGCCACTACCTTTAAGGGCTTTCCGGAATTTTTCCCCTCAGCTATGGCGGAGATATCGGTCTTCAGGATATCGTCGTTTATAATGGTAAGGTTCTCATATTCCTTAAGGGAATCATTGAGGGCGGGGATCAGCTTTTTATCGATCTCCACTGCGCAGACCTCCCGGGCGCTCTCGCAGAGCAGGGCGGTCATGCTGCCTGTACCGGGGCCGATTTCCAGCACCATGTCTTCCTTCGTTACGGAGGAAGCGGCCACAATGCCCCTTAAGATGCCTTCATCTATAAGGAAGTTCTGGCCGAAGCGCTTGCTGGGACGGATATCGTATTTTTTCATGATGGCAGAGGTTCTGCCGGATACAGTATTTTTATTCATGTTCTCCATCATAAAGTATCTTTTGTTTCCGGTCAAAGCCATTTTACCATAATCAAAGAAAGGATGAATATTTCGCATGAGGATCTTTGATACACACGCTCACTATGATGATGCTTCCTATGACGAGGACAGGGAAGAGGTCATAGAGGCCATAAGGGCAGCGGGGGTTAAACACTTCGTAAATATCTCCGCGGATATCCCTTCCCTTAAGGGCACTTTGGGCATACTTGAAAAATATCCCGAAAGCTACGGGACCCTCGGCATCCACCCCTCCGAAGTGAGGGATCTTAACGAAGAGGTCATGGAGGAAATAGCTGAAGAGACCCGGAACTATGAGAGGATAGTGGCCATAGGCGAGATAGGCCTTGATTACTGGGATGAGGGACCGGATAAGGAGATACAGGCTTTCTGGTTCAGGCGGCAGCTGGACCTGGCGCGGGAGCTGGATAAGCCGGTGGTGATCCATTCCAGGGATGCGGTGCAGGACACCTACGATATCCTCGCAGAAAAACACGCTGAGGACATGGGAGGTGTGATCCACTGCTTTTCCGCATCGGCGGAAATGGCGAAGCTCTATGTTAAAAAGGGCTTTTTTATAGGGATAGGCGGAGTGGTCACCTTTAAGAACGCAAAGACCTTAAAGGAAGTCGCAGAGTGCGTGCCCCTTGAAAATATAGTTCTGGAAACGGACTGTCCCTATTTAGCCCCTGTTCCATTCCGGGGAAAGAGGAACCATTCGGGAAACCTTACCTTTGTGGCGGAAAAGATCGCAGAGATCAAGGGGGTTACAGCGGAAGAGGTGTGTGAGACCACATATGAAAACGCCTTAAGGCTGTACCGGCTTAAACAGAAATAAATCATTTTTGCGGTTTGTGAAGATGTCTTTTGATTTTATTCTTGTCCGACTTTGACGGATGTGCTATATTTATGCACACAGTGAAGGAGCAGGAACAGTCCTGTGCCGTTCAGACAGCGGTATAAGCGGTTTATGGCAGGAATAAAAAAGATCAAAGACGAATATAAACAGGCAAATTTTAGCATGATAGCGGCAGGATCCCTGCTGCTTCTGTATATTTACCTGCTGATCGGTCTGTATCCTTTTCTGATAAAGCCGGGATATGCGGAAACATCTTACGTGAAATACGGGTTTTTAATGGCAGTCTCCTATGGATTCCGCCTGGGATCACTCCCGGTCCCCTCCTTTATCCCCCTTTCTCTTCTATGCACACTCATAGGAACCGTCCTTTATATAAAAAGACGGGGAATGAGTATAAGGGATTTCATAAGACAGTTACGTTTTTCGACAACGGATATCTTTGTGGCGAGTTACGCCCTTTTTGTGATCATATCCACTGTTGTCACCCCTTACGGATACGATATCCTCTGGGGACTTGACCAGTCGAGCATGGGTCTCGCATCCCAGCTTCTGTTTATCTTCATATATTTTATCACCTCGAGATTATTTGACTCGGAGGAGCTGAAGGGCGTTTTGTACATGTCCCTTTTATCCTCATCCCTGGTTTTTAGCATAGGGATATTGCAGAGGTTTGGTCTTGATATTTTTAATCTCTATGACGGCCTGGAGAATAAACTGTTTATCTCCACCATCGGACAGAATACCTATTTTTCGGCTTATATGATAATCTTTATCACACTGGGCGCATTTCTGGTGTGGATATCAAAGCCTGCTTCTTTGATGTATAAAGCCGCCTTCCTTCAACTCATTATCGCATCCTGTCTGCCCCTGATCCTGAATGCGGACATGATCTTTGCCGGGATGTTTTTTGCCCTGTCCTTTCTTTTTATACTGTCCTTTGAAAGTATTGACAGGATGAAGGCCTTCCTTGAGGTCTCACTTATCATCCTGCTCACCTGGTGCTTTATCATTATCGCCTGGCATCTTGCAAGGCCCGAATTCCGTCTGGAACCCCTGCCAAAGTTCATAATGCAGACACCCTTTATCTGGATAGGGCTCATTTGTCTGGTCCTTGTATATCTTTTCATACGAAGGAAGACAGTAGGGATAAGCGTATTTGATATAAGGAAATACCGCTTTATCGGGTATATTTACGCGGGTCTTATCGGCTTTTCCATGCTTGCCGCAGTAGTTTACATAATTCTGAATACCCTTAAGATCCTTCCGGAAAGCCTTCGCAGCGATGCGAATTACCTCCTGTTTGATGCATTCTGGGGAAACGGAAGAGGATCGATCTGGCACGATACCGTGATGTCATTTTTTATGGAGCTT
>JAFSKT010000098.1 GCA_017448845.1 Lachnospiraceae bacterium | reverse complement strand
TGGGCCGCGCATAAAAAGAGCTGGAAGATAAGATGGGAAAACACATATGAAGTCATGTGGAGTCCCGCTCTGTGCTCCCTTTTTATCACCGGCCTTTCCCGGCATATTACCTGTATGGAATTAAAGAACCCGTTCCAGATGCAGACACAGCTCAATGCAAAGGCCCCCTGCAGGGTTCCCTCCATTGTGATAAAAAGCCCTTTACCCACCACCATTGAAACCAGACCTGCTATGATCGCCGCCATGGGAAGTACCTTCCAGTCATTCCTGAAGATAAAGATCCTGAAAAGCTTGATGAGATAGATAAAGGTCTGTCCTATGCGGCCCGTATACTTTAATTTTTCCGTTTCTGCAGCGCTTAATCCGGTATTGTCCGTACTTCCGGTATTTTCCGTATTCTCTGTATTTCCGGTATTTTCCATACTTTCAGCTTTTTTCGTATTTTCCATGATCATCCCGCCTGTTCAGAGATATTATGAGCATACTTCTCTATGAATTCATCGGACCTTCCCTCGCCGCCTTCATCCTTCTGGTTGATGGTGCGGAGAATGTCCTCCATGGATTTTTTATCAAAGAAAGAGTATGCCTCGTCTATTGAGCCGTAGAAAGCAAGACGTCCTGTGCGGCTTGCGTCCTTTGCCAAAACTATTACATCATCGAAAAGGTCGATGACCCTGTCCGGGGTGTGGGTTATGACTATGACGATCTTTCCCTCATCTGCAATGGAGCGGAGGCTCTCAAAGAGCTTTCTCGCCACTATCCCATCCAGGCCGGAATCCGGCTCGTCCAGGATGAAAAGTGTGGGATCTGAAACGAATTCCATTGCAATGGAGAGACGCTTTCTCTGTCCTCCCGACAGCTTCTCAACTAAATTATTCTTTACCGATGATAGACCGAATTTCTCAAGGAGCTCCTCGATACGCTCCAACTTCCGGAAAAAATTATAACTCTTCGGAAGCCTGAGCCCCGCTGCATCTAACAGCGTCATGGCAACGGTATCCCCGTCCCTCATCAGATCCTGCTGGGGTACAAAACCAATATCGTACTTCATATTCTCGTAGTTATGATAGACGTTGCTGCCGTTCAATAACACCTCTGCCTTTGCCTTCTCATAGCCTGTAAGGGCGTTCAGGAAGGTGGTCTTTCCTGCCCCGGAACCGCCTAAAAGGAGCACCATATGTCCCGTAGGAATGGACATATGGATGTCCTTTAAGAGATATCTCTTTTTGAAAAAATCCACCACGGTCCTGTCCGTAAGATTCACCGTAAGACCGTTATTGATGGCGTTCAGAGTGGCTCCGCTTTCCTTTGCTGCGCTGTCGTCATCCTGTGGACCGGTTTTACGCACCGGCTGGAAATTCTTATTTAAGCCCCAGATAAGGGCCGGTACCGGTGTTATAAATATCCAGAGGATGATCCATTTCCTCGATCTGTTATAAAGCCTGCAGACTGCAAGGAAGATCCTTACTCCGAAGAACAGGGCCGAAAGCTGAAAGGCCAGTGTCAGGGAAGAGAAGATGATCCACAGGTTAGTCCCTTCCTTGTAATACACGTAGATAAGGTTTGAAACAAAGGCGCAGGCAGAAAGGATGAAATAGGTCCTGCCCTCTTCCTCATGTTCCACGGTGACTGCCATCTGGTAGTCCCTGAAGCTGGGGATCAGTCCGTACCAGCCCTTTCTCCCGCTCTTCCTGAACATTGCGAAATAACCTATACTCACCAGTATCTGATAGATAAAACTGACTATGAGATTTATGATATCAATATTCATTATCTTCTCCCCGGAAACTCAAGAGTCACGGCGTTTCACTCATCTTCCTTCTTACTCTTCTTTTCAAGCTCATCAAGTACTTCGCTTAATGAGAGTTTCTTTCCCTTCTTCTTCTCGGCTTCGATCTCTTCCTTTACCCTGTGGCTTGTCATGGTCTCGGGATCGATACCGTTAAGGATCATAAGTTCCTTAAATACCTTCTTCATCTCTGCCTTTAAGAGACCGTGATCTACTTCGAGTTTCGCAAGGTTCACGCTTTCTCCCAGCACGTTGTGGAGCCTGTAGAACCTTTCATATGCGATATGATAACTTAAGATCATCTGCTCATAGATAAAGTTGTCATAGCTGATGTGTACCGGCCTCTTCTTTTCCTTAAGCCGCTTCTTGACATCCTCTCCATTCATGGTATTCAGGCGTTCTTTGCTGTTATACTGGCTGAGCTCCGCCGTCTCTTCCTTGATCCACTGCATCATATCCACAGGAACCTGAGGCGCGATGGAGATACCGTCCTTATATTTCGTGGTGGTTCCGGGCATAAGGGAATCATCATCCGTGAGCATATCCTTATTCTTCTCATTGCAGCGCTTTGAATAGCCGTCTAAGAATTCCTTGATGTTCTCCCTTGAAAGCTCCGTTGAAAAGTGGATGGTGATGTCATCATTACAGGGTCCGTCCACTCCTGTCCTTATGTTGATATGCAGATGGTTTAATATATGCTTTTCACTAGCATAGGCAAGGAGCTCTTCCACGGATTCATTTTTATATTCGGGATTGGTGCTGATGGTCACCCTGTATGCCGAATCAGCCTTTTCATTATAGAAACGGCCTCCCCTTATGCGGATAACCCCTCCAACATCCTTGCCAAGATTCTTGCAGACAGTATCGAAGTCTCCGGAAAGATCCTCATGGCTGTAGTGCTTAAGCCTTGCAAAGTCCTTGTTATGCTGAAGGTTGTCATTATGCATGAAACGGCTGCCCTGCACCTTTTCATCCTTTGACCCCCTGATA
>JAFSKT010000011.1 GCA_017448845.1 Lachnospiraceae bacterium | reverse complement strand
CTTGCCGGAAACGTTGTTTGAGAATACACGGTAAGCATCATTTGTGGTAGCGGTCATGTTGTAGCCTGCTGCCTTCATTGTATCAGCTGTCTTTGCGAAGGTATCCCAGTCAGCAACTGCCTTCTGAACTTCTGCGGGATCATCACTTCCGAGAACTTCCTTAGCTGCTTCCCTGTTGTAGATAAGAACGCCGGGGCAGCCCTGCCATGAGAGACCCTTAAGGGTTCCGCTGGAAGAAGTCATAACGTCCTGAGTGTACTTGTACTGATTTGCGATATCAGCATCGGTAATGCCGAGCTCAGATACAGGAAGTGTATACTCGGTATCAACATACTTAAGAGCGTAGTCAGCTTCAACAAGGAAGATATCGATCTTGTCGTCAGCTGCTGCATCAGCCTGCTTTAAGAGTGTCTCGTCCAGATTGTTCTGGTAAGCGTTGTCCTGGTTAGGAGTGATATTCCACTTAACGGTTACATCACCGATGGTTCCTGTGGTAGCGTCTGTCTCGGTATATCCGGGATAGTGATCGGTAACCCTTGACTTGAACTCCTCGTTCCAGCAGTAGATGTTGAGGACCTTGCCCTCGCCTGCGCCGTCAGCTGTTGCTGCTTCTTCTTCTGCTGCAGGTGCTGCTTCTTCTGCTGCGGGTGCTGCTTCTTCTGCTGCGGGTGCTGCTTCTTCTGCTGCGGGTGCTGCTTCCTCTGCTGCTGCAGGTGCCTCTGCTGCGGGTGCATCAGCTGCAGGAGCTGCTGCGTTGCTGCCGCCACATGCTGTGAACAGGCTTGCTGCCATTGTAACTGAAAGCAATGTGACCATTAACTTTCTCTTCATAACTTTTTTACCTCCCTTTTTCCTTATATATTGGTTTGTTATGAGTTCTCTATTTAAAACAGCCTTTGCCGTCTTAAATCATTTTTACGAGGCTATCTTTTTAACCGTCCCGCCGGGATCCAGATTGCCTTCCACTACCACCTGCTCTATTATGGTGGCCTTGGGGTTATTGATCATGTCGATGAGCCTTTTCGCTGCTTCCCTTCCTATCTTTTCCGTATCCTGGGTGAGAGTCGTAAGCCTCGGGCTTACCATTGCCGCTAATTCCGTCCCGTCGTATCCCGCTATGGATATGTCTTCGGGAATCCTTAAACCCCTTAACCTGATGGCATTCAGTCCGCCGAAGGAAGAGATATCATCAGGATAGAGGATGCAGGTCGGCGGATCCGGAAGTTCCAGGAGCTTCAATGTGGCTTCGTATGCCGATTCGGCGTCCCTGTAGGGTGAAGCCATAACATATTCATCCGGAGGATTTATGCCGTAACCCTGAAGGGTTTTGTAAAAGCTTGCTAACCTTGCCTGGGTAACCGCCGATTCCAGCCCGTGTATGTAGGCTATCTTTCTGTGACCCATCCTGTATATGTAGGACACCAGATCCTTCATGCCCTTGGCGTTATCGGAAACAATGGCTATCCTGTTATAGAAGGTGTGGTCTATGGTCACCACCGGAATGCTGCTCTTTATCAGCTCATCCACCTGGGGATCAAAGAAATCCACACAGGCTATAACCACTCCGTCAAATCCTCTGTAAATTGAGTGGGCGAGATAGGACATGTTGTCCGATCTGCTCTTGTCTGCGTTGATGAAGGTAATGTCAAAACCGTTCTGCTCGGCACAGCGCTTGAAGCTGTCCAGCACATGAGAGAAGTAATCATGTGTAAGTCCGCTGTTCGCCTCATCCACAAAAAGGACCCCGATATTATTTGTCCTGTTTGTCTTCAGCGCCTGAGCTGCTGCGTTGGGATGGTAACCAAGTCTGGAAGCTGTTTCCTTTATCCTCTCCTTGGTCTCCCTGCCGATATCGCTCTGGTCGTTCAGAGCTTTCGATACCGTGGCAATGGACACGCCGCAGGCCCTGGATATATCTTTTAATGAAACCATCTTCTTTGACATCGATCTATACTGCCCAATACTGTGCCGGTTCCAATCCGGACATTCCTTAATCGTTTTCGCTATTTCAATCTACTACATATTTACCCCAAATGCAATAGCTTTTTAAAATCTTTTGTGCAAAATGGATGGATTTGTTTGATACTAACAAATTTTAAGTGGGATTTTCGTATATTTTTTCGGATTTTCGTTGGATTTTACAGAAACGTTTTCGTTGGAATATGAAGTATTATGGGACCTATAGCCCCCGATTTTCCTTAAAGCTTTACGGAAAAGCAGGAGCAGAGGCGGTCAGTTCCAGTATTCCTGGTGATAATAAGTATCGGAAGCCGTGTTTTTCTCAGGTTCGACATTCACATATGTGCCTTCTCCCCTATTTTTAAGGTCATCATAGAAAAGCGCTGTGGAAACGGTGATATTGGGGTTCAGCCATAAAAGCGCCAGACCGCAGGAAAGAACAGCCAAAAGATAGTATCCGAAATAGCTTAAGTACAGACCAAAGAGTCTTCCCTTATTTCCCTTCATCATCCTTACGGAAGTTTCCACCAGATCCCGGGCACTCATACCGGGATTTTCATAATAAAGGAAGTAGGTCATGGAAACACTTAACTTTACCCAGAAGATCCAGATAAGATATATAACCGAGGTCACGCTTAATACAACCACTGCGATCACAAAAGAATTGCCGGACATACCGGATATGGTAAGTACCGTAAATACTATCATACCTACGGAGAAAATGATGATACCGGGCAGCATCCGTAAAAAGATCCAGAGATATGAGAATACCACCGTAAAGGGTTCATGTTTGAAACAGTAGAAAACATCGTTAACATCGCCTTTTCTGTCATAGGCGATATCATAGGATATCTTATCCACGCCTGCCGCAAAGAGGACAGATACAACGGAAATGATCAAAGACACCGGCACACTCGCAAGAAACCCTAATCGTGGGATGGGAAGGATACTTTCAAAGCTCGCGATAAGGCTCAGGGGCGCACTCAGCAGATTTAATATCAGCGTATATAAGATGTAGGCGCCTATTACGGTACCGTAGTTTCCAAAGAGTTTCTTCCGGGCTTCAGCCCTGTATTCATTGTTGCTTCTCATAATTTTTCCCAATAATTATGCCGGCCGTTTTACTGACCGGCATTACACTCTTCGCACCTGTTACTTCCGTTATACCGCAACGGAAAAGTTCATTCCCGACAACAGTCCCCTGTCTCTTTCCTTCTGATTCTTCATATAGGGGTTCTTGTCATTGGGATATTCAATCTTTGTATTGGTCTCTCCGCCGCTTACAAAGCTTCTTCCGCACTCGGGGCATATCCCCATCTTAAGCCTTACGGAAGCCTGCAACACCTTTCCGCCGTCTTCCGCCGCTTTTTTATAAGCATTGGAAACATGCTCTCCCTCATGGGCCCGCACCGCGCTGGGGGCAGCCTCCGGAGAGATATGCGAAGCGGATTTGAAGGATACCATTTCGTCCGATCCGTCCTGATACTTTCTCTCCTTGCAGGTCTCGCACTGTGCAGGGGAGGACTTATGAGTACCGATGACCTTTGTGGATTCACCGGGGTTCAGTATGGGTTTTTCAGCCTGTTCCGGAGAAGACACACCGGGTATGGCCTGAACGGGAGTACCGAAATCATATGAGGAACTTCCGTATCCGCCAAAGGGATTGCCGTAAAATCCGGCACTGATACCGTCTATCATGGTCCGCCTCCTTTCTCATGTGCTCGACCCCCTTAAGGGATCAGATGAAAGAACCGCTGTTCTGCATCTCCTGATACAGTTCATTGAATTCTTTATAATAATCGTCAAACATACCCGGGTTGCTTAAGAAGAAATGGACAGCCGATGCTATCACCAGCACCAGGAGCACCATGCTTATGGCACCCATGAACATTCCGATCTTTCCCCTCAAAGCGATTCCGTTTTCCCCGGATGACAGAAAAGCTAAAACTATGGCTGTAGCTCCGAACATAAAGGGCGGAAGGACAAATACAAAGCCCAACGCTGCCATAACGCCAAGGATCAGGGATGCTGTTGCCAGTCCCTCTCCCATGTCTCTTTTCTTCACTCCGGACACTGCTCCGGGATCGTCAAATGATTCGTTCATAATATATACTCTCTGAATGGTATAATCCTATCTTATTATACTGCAAGCCGGCGATTTTTTCAATAGCGTTAAGAACCCGATTCTGCTTCCCAGATCAGCTCCTCCAATGTCCGGTACAGGTGTTCCGGTTCCACGGGTTTGGACAGATGGGCATTCATTCCCGCCTGAAGGGAACGCTGTACGTCCCCATCAAAAGCATTTGCGGTGAGGGCTATTATAGGTATTCGTCCCGAATCCGGCCTGTCAAGCTTTCTTATGGCAGCAGCCGCTTCAAGGCCGTCCATTTCCGGCATCCTGACATCCATAAGTATCGCATCATAGTACGATACAGGACTGTTCTCGAAAAGCTCTACGACTTTCTTCCCGTTCTCCGCATGATCGATCTCCGCGCCTCGCATGGAAACGATCTTCTTCATGATCTCTGCGTTTATCATGATGTCTTCCGCCAGCAGTATCTTCTTGTCCTTTAAGTCTGCGCGTTTTTTCTCCTTAAGAGTGCTCCCGTTTTCATCATTTCCTTCTCCCTGATTCTCCCCGTTGACTGAAGAATCCCTGTGATCACTGTTGATCAGTGTCAAGGTCACAATGAATTCCGTTCCTTTTCCCTTTTCCGATTCAACGGATATGGTGCCGTTCATGAGTTCGACTATATTCTTAGTAATAGCCATTCCGAGGCCGGTACTGCCGTATTTATTATTTCTGCTGTCATTCTCCTGGGTGAAAGCATCGAATATCCTCGGGATAAATGACT
>JAFSKT010000097.1 GCA_017448845.1 Lachnospiraceae bacterium | reverse complement strand
TATAATATATAGATATATCATATTTCGGGAGGTTTCAGATGGGCAGGCCAAAAACAAACATTCACCCCTATGACGAAGAAAAATACAGGAAACTTATACGGGAATACGATTCCTCATGGATATTGCTTATATTAAGGAACTATACAGACCGGGAAAATCCGAAATCTGTTAGTGAGATTGCCGGAATGATCGTCCGTGCCACCGGTATCGGGAGTGACGGACGGGATTTTTCAAAAACTGTAGGAAGAAGGCTTGACGATCTGATCGAGCTCGGTCATTATTTAGACTCAAAAGATAATGAAAGACAAAGGATATCCTGTTTTGCTTATCAGGCACTTGGCGGAGTAGTGCGTGCCACCGGAGGGAACCCGGTCAGATACTATTTTGAACCCACCCTTGATAAAAGCGATGTTTCCATGATATGCGCGTCACTTAACAGTAACCGCTATCTTTCTTCGGACGAAAAAAGATACCTGTCAAAAAGAACTTCCGTCGCTTTGAGTTATAACGAAAAGGATAAAACCGATAACCCGGGTATGGAAGTGACCTTCGATGATCTCCCGAAAAAGCCGTTAAAAACCGGAGATATAAACCTTCCTTCCCAGTGCTCGGTTACACTTAAAAAGATAAACACGATATACCACGCGATCAACCATGGTTACAAGCTGTCCATATTTTACGGAACCTATTTTCCCATGGGCAAAAAGATCCGCTTTGTCCAGAAAAACGCTGAACAGGAACTGATAACAAACCCTTACGCCATGCTTTCCCAAAACGGGCAGCTTTATCTTGTCTGCACCTGCTTCGGATATGACAGGATCAGCCACTACCGTGTAGACAGGATCTTCTCGGTGGAGATTAAAAAAGACGATAAAGGAGAGCCTGTAAAAAGGGATAAGATCCCCCAGGGTCTCGAAAAATACTTTGACAGATCAAAGCATTTTGATTCAGCAAAATACACATCAAAATATCCCTATATGGCATACTCTAATAATGCCCTGGGAATACACGCCTGTGAATTCTCATGTCATATTGACAGTCTGCCTACAGTTGTCGATTATTTCGGTACCGAGATCGGCATAACGACCGAAAGCGATGAAGATACCGTTATAGTACGCGTTCTGGCAGATTACACCAATGTGCTTTTTTTCTGTGAGCAGCATTCATACATCGGTGTTACCCCCATTTCTCCTCCGGAGCTTGTAAAGGATGTAAGAAAAACGCTGGAGGAAGCCATAAAAAGGATGGGGAAAAAGTCCTGAATCACAGGAAATTCTCCCTTTCAACTATAGCGCCGAAGGGGCGGAGGGAAAGCTTTGCGATCTTAAAGAACTGCTTTCCGAAGGGAATGCCTATGATGGTAATGCAGAGCACCACGCCCCAGAGAAAATTGGAAAGAGCCATCTCCAATCCTCCGAAGATGAACCAGAGTACGTTCAAAAGGAAGGAGCCTACGCCGCTGTCGTCATATCTCACCACTTTTCCAAAGGGGTTAAAGGATATGCTTGAAAGCTTGAAGCACTGCAGCCCCACAGGTATCCCCACAACCGTGATACACCATAAGCATCCTATGACTATCCAGCCCAGGGCGCTCATAAGCCCGCCTAAGATGATCCATAAAATATTCAGTATTATTCTCATTTTTCTTTCCGCCTTTCTTTAAGAAAATGCCTGTCTTACTGCCCGGACGGTATCTTCAATGGTGAAGCCGTCCTCAAATACCGTTATGTCCGCGTACTGTTCGTATAATACGGACCGGGAGTCATACATATCTTCAACACTCTCCCCCGGTCTCAATACCACGCCCCGCTCGCTTATATCCTTAAGGCGCTTAAGGATCTCTTCCTTACCGACCTTCAGGTAAACGATCTTTGAACAGTCCGAGAGATGTTCCATGGCCCTGTTGCTGTAGATCACGCTGCCGCCGGTGGCAATAACGGTATTATGAACGTCTACGCTTAATATCGCCTGCTCCTCGGCCTTAAGGAAACCTTCCGTCCCCTCTTTCTCTATGATCTCGCTTAATTTAGCGCCTTCCCTCTTCTGTATGACTAAATCGGTATCAATATAATCCATGCCCAGTATCTTTGCAAGAATAACTCCTACTGTGCTCTTTCCCGAAGCGGGCATCCCTGTCAGGACGATATTCTCTTTTTTCATCAGCGCCTTTTTTCCTTCCTTTTTGAGAACATTCATAAGTAATAATATGGTATCATAAGATATCGGTTTTTTCACAAATATCATCAGTAAAAGGAAAAGAAAGATGAAAAAAGCTATCATATACATCCTGGGGGTTATCATGATCTTTAATATCTTCGGCTGCAGTTATGTGACTAAAGACGGCAGGGACAGAGGACTTTCCGGTTCCTGCGGGGATAATGCAAGCTGGAAATACGAACGTTCAACAAAGACACTGACCATCTCCGGCAGCGGCGATATGGTCACCCCGGAAAAATTCATGTGGTCGGATTATAAGATAGATAAGCTTGTGATCTCGGAGGGCATTACTTCCATTGATGAAAACGCCTTTTATTCCAATCATAACCTTACGGGGGAGCTCATTCTCCCGGAAAGCTTAAAGGAGATCAGGGAATTTGCCTTTTACGGCTGCGACGGTTTGAGTGGGGAGCTTAGGATCCCTGACAGCGTGGAAACAGTAGGGGACTATGCCTTCACCCGCTGCACCGGTTTCTCCGGTATAACCCTGTCCTCTTCCCTTAAATACATAGGCGTTGAAACTTTTGAAGAGATGAAAGGCTTAAAGGGCAGCGTTAAATTCCCCGAAGGCCTTCAGACCATAGAGAGAGCCGCTTTCCACAGATGCGAAAACCTGACCGGGGATCTGATACTCCCGGATTCTGTCACCCATATCGGGGACTACAGCTTTTCCGAATGCGGCTTTGACGGGAACCTGAAGCTCTCAAAGAGTCTCACGGAGATCCCCCAGGCAGCCTTCGGTAACTGTAATAAGCTTAAAGGAGATCTCGTAATACCTGATGGAGTAAGATCCATTGCCATGCACGCTTTTGTGAGCGACGGCTTTGACGGCACCCTTACCCTGCCGGAGGGCCTCACCTACATAGGGATCTATTCCCTCTCATGTCCCGGATTTAAGGGCGGTCTTGTGATCCCGGACAGTGTTGAGCTTATCGACAATTCAGCATTCTCCGGCTGTGAGGGCTTCACATCCCTGAAGCTTCCTGCCGGAATGAAATATATATGCCACAATGCCTTCATGAACTGTAAGGGAATGACCGGGGAACTCGCACTCCCCCCTTCCCTTATTGTTATCGGCAATAACGCTTTCTCCGGAACCTCTTTTACCGGAGAGCTTGTTCTGCCCGATACCCTCGAATCCATAGGATCCGGTAGCTTCGGAGGCTGCACGGGGATCACATCCATAAGGAGCTTTCCGGACAGCCTTAAACATATCAGACACTGGGCCTTCGGCAGCTGCTCATCTCTGAAGGGTGAGCTTATATTCCCGGATAAGATGACTTTCATAGGTGAAAGCGCTTTCAGGGATTGTCCCCTTTTGACGAAGGTTACCTTCGGAAAAGATATGTGCAGTATCGGAGAAGGGGCTTTTGCGGAGTGTAACAGCCTCACTTCCGCAAAATTCACCGGAAACATCCCGGATTATTACGGAGCTGAAGAAAAGTACCCAAGCTTCCCCGAGGGCTGCTCAGTGGATACCCCTCCTTCAGCCCTTAAGCTCCGTGACAGCTGGGAAGAAAAAGCTGCCGCCTCCTCTCAGGCCGGAAACAGCGGAGAAGACGGTATGCTGCGGGACGAGCCCTATTACTGGACCATGTCCCTTACCGGAGAGGAATTCAACGGCGCAGGCTATCTCTCAGATGTAATGCTGTATTTTGATGAAAGCACTTTTAAGGTAAATATAAACGGACGTGAAATGCTGACAGTTCCATACACTGCCGATAAGTACGCATCTGCTGATGAAGACCAGATAGTATCCACCGACGGCTTCTTCTGCCGGGGCGGAAAGATCACAAGCCTTAAATTCAGAAACGGTTTCAACGCCGACCTGCAGCTCTATGCAGAAATGATAAAGGAAGACGGCACTTCCGAAGAAGTGGTCTTCCATACCGGCTCCGAAGAAGAGCTGTATCTGACGGAGCCGTGAACTATCAGGACTGCGCCATTTAATATCCGCCTTGCGGAACTATATCCATGATCAGCAGACGGCGTTTCTCTCTTCCCCTTCTATATAGGCCTTAAGGTTAAGAAACACTTCGTCAACGCACCTCTGTCTCGCCTCTTCGCTGGCCCAGGCGAGATGGGGTGTTATTATCAGCTTGCTGCTGTCCTTTATCTTCCCAAGGGGATCGTCCTTTGAGATCGGTTCCTTTTCAAGCACATCTAAACCCGCTCCGGCAATGACGCCATTTTCCAGTGCTTCATAGAGCGCAACGGTGTCCACAACCGGCCCCCGGGCCACATTTATAAGATATGCTTTGGGCTTCATCATGGAAAATGCTTCTTTATCAATGAAATGCCTGCTTAAGTCACTTAAGGGACAGTGGAGTGAAAGAAAATCGCTTTCCCTTAGAAGGGTTTCCTTATCTACCTGCTCATACTGCGAATCATGCTTTTTACCGGTAATGGAATGGATGATCACCCTGCAGCCGAAGGCTTCTGCGATCCCGGCGACCCTCTTTCCGATATTTCCGTAACCTGCTATCCCCCAGGTCTTTTTATCCAGCTCATTAAAAGAGATATCGAAATTGGAGAAGCGCTTCTGGGAAGCATACTGCCCGGATTTTACATAGTTATCATAATGGACTATCTTCTGGGACAGGGAAAGTGCAAGGGCAAAGGTATGCTGGGCCACCATGGCTGTGGAATAATTTCTCACATTCGCAACCCGTATGCCCCGCTTCCTGCAATACTCTATATCCACGTTATCGTATCCGGTGGCCAGTTCCCCGATGAATCCCACCTTCGGCGCATCCTTTAATGAAAGCTCGTTCATGGGGGCTTTGTTGGCTATTACGGCGTCCGCATCTTTAACACGCTCCGCCACTTCCTATCTGCTTACGGTATTATCGTAGGACACGAATTCCCCCAGCTCCCCAAAACAGGAAACATCCATATCCGCGCCTGCGCTAAGTCTTTCCAGTAAAACGATC
>JAFSKT010000010.1 GCA_017448845.1 Lachnospiraceae bacterium | reverse complement strand
GCCTTCCAGAGATTCACCCGTCCGAGATAGGACATGGGAGAGGCTGTGTGCACTGCGTCCGGAGCTTCTTTCATTATTATGCTTTTATAATAGTCATACCAGGTTCTGTTTCGATATAGGTCGCCCTGCTTTCTCCTAAGCTTTTCAAAGGGGGTAAATGTCTCTTTAAGAGGATTATTTTTTGCAAGGCTTAAAAAATGCTCGCTTGCTCCCCTTATATATCTTCTTTTTACACGGACTCCCCCTATCTCTTCTTCGTAATCGCCTTTTCCAAGACAGTAAACAGTGACCTCATGCCCCTTTCCCACAAGGCCTTCCGTCATCTGCTTTGTGGAGAATTCACCGCCGCCCATTATATCCGGGTAATATATTTCAGCAAATATAAGTATTTTCACGGAACTTCTCCTTTTTATCCGATGCTCCCGGGATCTCCTAAAATTCCTTTATGTTAAACGCCCTGTTTTTCCCGGATGATCTCAATCTTTCTGATCTCTGTGCCCTCCGGAGCGCTGATAAGAAAGTTCACCCTTTCCCTTCCGGTCATTACCACTCCGTGAACTTCCGCAGTATTTTTCGAAGGATCCATCTCCACGCGGACAGGCTCATTATCTCCGGCCTTTATTTCAATAAGCCCGCCCTTAAGTGAATCCGGCATATCATAATATACGTTATAATCCCAGGTTCCGTGTGCGGAAGGATATTCCGCAAGGAGGCTTCCTCCCCCACCCTTCATGATAAGTGCGCCCTCCCGGGAGAGCTCCGCGTTTTCGTATGAATAGCCCGGAGAGTAGGGGAAATCCACCACCCTGTCCTTTTCTTCAAGGACGCCCCCAACGCAGTCAAACTTACTCTCACCTGCAATATATATCTTAAGACTGTCATAATCCCTAAAGTATTCCATATCCGTAACGAGATACTCCGGAAGTGTCAAATATGCTCTGTCCGTTGCGATCACGGCAGTCTTTCCCTGCTGCATGGAATTGTCAAGGTATCTTGTGGTCCCTCCCCAGGTGGTACGGAAAGCCGACTCCGCCCCGTCATTTACCACAATATAATGTACGTCCCTGCTGTAGACTCTTATCTTCCGCCCCAGATCCTTACTGTCCTCCCCCACGATAAAGGCTGTATTGACCCCTTCCTCCTCCATTATCCGGTTAAGCTCTGTAAGCTCGGCGGACTTAAGAGCGGTCTTCGCGTACAGCCACTCAGCATCTCCGTAAAGCATCGAAACAAGGAAAAGCCCGACAGTCAATACCTGCAGGCTCCTGATCTGAAAGCCGTTAAACTTCTTATTCTCCGGCAGGTAGTTTAGTATCTCTGCTAACAGGAAAAAGGAAGGGAGCATGGGGATCAGATGATATCTGCTCTCAAAGACCGTATCCCCGTACTTAAGGTCTAGAAAGGCAAACATGAAGCCGTTTAAGAGCATCACTGAAAAGATATAGCCCTTCATGTCGGATATGCTTTTTTTCCTTATGCAGGTCACAAGGGTATATATTATCGCTCCGATCAGTACAAGGGTCACCGCGAAATCAACTGCGGTGCCCGCTGCTTCAAGTGAAAAGAGTCTCACTCCCTCATGGGTCGTAAGCCCTCCGAAGAGCTCGAAGATCCCGGCAAAGCTTGAAAGCAGGGCATCTGTCCATTTACGGGAATTAAGGATCACCTTGCTGTCTGCCGCTGAAGAAAAGCCCACTGCCTTCTGAACTGCGATCCCCCCTCCGGAGGCAAGGACCATAATTATTCCAAGGAGCATCCTTTTTGATCTGAGCTCCCTTAGATCCCCCTTTATAAAGGCTCTTATCCCCTCCCAGAGGATCAGCGGGAATACGGCGCAAAGCATTACATAGGCCCCGCTGCTAAGGCCCGTTAGGAATACGATAAAGAGCGTAAGTGCAGCTCTTATCGCATATTCCTTAATTTCCTTACCCTTATCGATATCAAGTATAAGACTTATGATAAGAAGGGGTGTAAGGGCCCTAAAGGCAAAAAAACCTCCGCCTGCGAAAAGGGTGCGCCAGTATCCTAAAATAAACATGCTGTAGGGAATGAAAAATAGTAAGATCCCGAATCTCCTCCAGGTTTCAGACAAAGAAAGCTTCTTTAATACCGTGCTTACGACAAAAAGATAGAGAAGCACCACAAGGTTATTTGCGATACCTCTTGATAAGAAGATATTCCCGGTGAAACGGTAAAGAAAGGCCGATATGACTGCTGCCCCGTCAAGATCCAGAGACGCCTGATAGCTGTACTCCGAGGGAAAGAGCTTCCCCTGGCTTCCCATCTCCATTTCATGCATATAGGCGCTGGAGGAATCGAAGTCGATCATGGTATATCCCCGGAACAGGTTCATATACATGATAAAGGCTATCTGTACTATAAGAGCGGCAAGCACGACTTTATCCAATATCTTTATTGTTTCGGTGCTGTCCTTCATTCTCCGGTCACCTCATCCGCTAAAATGCGCTTATCAAGCTCGATCTGCGCATCGATTATCTTCTTCTTTTTCTCTGACAGCTTTTCCCTGTATAAAAGATTCTTATCATCATTAAGATAGATCATACCCTCCCGTATGGAAGCCACACTGTATGCATCCACGTAATAGAGGATACTCCCGCAGACCTC
>JAFSKT010000096.1 GCA_017448845.1 Lachnospiraceae bacterium | reverse complement strand
CAGCAGTTTTCCGGCGTGGGCTCCCGGCCCCACTATGTGATATATGACGAAGACAGCCGTCTTTTCTACGCCTGGTGCTCCATGAGCGGTGAAATGTATATCTTTTCCCATAAAAAGGATGATCCTGAGATGTACTTAAAGGAGATCCGCTCTATCCCTGAGCTGGATAAAGTCTATGTCCGCTCCTTTACCATCATTGGGGATGAGATATACTTCGTCTCCGGGAACGGCAGCATTATCAAGGCTGATAAAAAGAGCTTCAAAATCCTTGCCCAGTACCCGGTGCCCTCTTCCATGGCGGGAATGGTGCAGATCACAAAGATAGAGGATAAGTTCTACATCACTGTTTCAACGGACGATAAATGGAACCAGGATTACGCCACCATGATAAGATGCGATTCCCTTGAGGACTTAAGCGAGGGCAAATACGAAGATATTTACAGTAACTTCATCGGAGGCGGCACCCCCTATTACATAAGTGAAATTGAGGGATATTACTATATGACCGAGCACCGGATCCCGGGGCACTCTGTCTGGCGCTTCAGCGTTGAAGGGGATGAGATAAAAACGGAGACCCTGTACTGATAAAAACCGGCAAAAAAACTCCGCCGTCCGGCCGGATCCCATGATCATCATGTTCCGTACCAAACGGCGAAGCCTATGTTACGTTTTATGAAGCTTTAACATCAAGCCGGATTCCCGGCATTCTAAACCTTAATAACTTAAGAACCTTGTTCCCCGGTAGTTGTTCCGGCCCTTTATGGTTACGCCGGTTTCGCTCGTAGTATACTCAAAGTCGCTCTTCTCCGGTTTCTTCTTACTCTTCATGGTTTCCTTCTTCCACTATCCTTCCGTTTTCAAAGAGGTATTCCCTAAATATTTAAGACAGAGCATTGTCAGGTCGTCAAACTGCTCTGCCTGCTTTACAAAGGCGTCCACAGCGCTCTTTATATGATCCAGGCACTGTTCCGGTGAAGCGTCGGGATCTGTATTCAGGGCTTCAAGCATCCTGTTATTGCCGAACTGTATGTCTTCACCGTTTGTAGCCTCGGGAACCCCGTCCGTATATACAAAGATACAGTCTCCGGGAGCCATACGGATCTCTTCGGAAGGAAAATCCACCCCATCCATTAAACCCACGGGAACTCCGTGCTCATCATTGAAGAGATCGAATTTTCCCCCTTCATGACGGAGGGCAGGGTACTCATGCCCTGCGTTGGAAGTTCTTAAGATCCCGGTGGATATTTCAAGGATCCCGATCCAGACAGTGACAAACAGGGTTTCCGGATTGGAATTCACGATTTCCTCATTACTGTCACGCATTATTATCTCAGGCGCCGATCCCCCTCCGGCCCTTCCGTGAAGTATGGTTCTGGACGACATCATGAACAGTGAAGCGGGCACTCCCTTTCCGCTGACATCGCCTATTATCATGCACAGATGGTCATCGTCTATCAGGAAAAAGTCGTAAAAGTCCCCACCCACGGTTTTCGCGGGATACATGGCTGCATGCAGCGCAAATTCCTTTCTTTCCGGGAAAGGCGGGAATTTCCGCGGCAGTACGCTCTGCTGGATGCTTGCCGCAAGCTTGATATCCTTCTCTGCCAGCACTCTGGCCCGGTATTCTTCGATATTAAAGGTGCAGTAGATGATCAGCATATTGAACATCGCGATGCCGAAACTGATGGAAATATCTACATTCAGTCTCATCAGGAACAATGAAAATATCATCGGCCCTGCGAAATAGGGATAAAACGAGATCATCTGACTGATTTTAAGCCTCTTCCGGTTATTTAATATGAGGATCGTGGTAAAGCAGATGGTCATCAAAAGATACAGCGAGATCAGGAAAAAGAGCGGTCCCCGGACATAATGCCCATTCCCGTCGATACTGTAATAGTACCCGAAAAACACATTAAATATAATGGAAGCCCCAAAGACAACGGCCCCGCAGCGCATTACTGCGTCCAAGATCTTTTCGTATTTCCTATTCAGTAAAATGATGGAGGTCACAAATCTCCACATCACATAGCAGCCCGCTACATAACACAGGAGATAAGCGGTATTTGCCGCAATATTCACCTTTATCAAAGCCGGATCCTCATTAACAAGGATCTTTATGATATTCGCCAGCAAGCCGAAGGAGGTAATAGTCAGCATGGGACGGAAATAAACCTGGTATCCTCCCTTTTTCCGGCTGTCCTCCAGGGTAAAGATCCCCAGGAGAAAACCTATGGGCATGGAAAAAAGATTTATTCCGATATTCAGTGCCCAGACCGGCTTTATTACTTCCCTGCTTCTTATGGCGATCAGCACTGACGCTGTAGCAAATAAAAGGAAATATAAAAGGCTGTAGTAAAGCTTCTTCTTAAGGATCTTTTTACGTTCTTCCTGCTCCATATTCTTCCCCGTTATAATGACCTCTTTTATTGGATCCTGACAATATCTGTCCCCACCTTTTCCTGAAAGCGGACATCATGCTCCACAAGCAGCATTGTGGGCTCATATTGGAGGATCAGTTTCTCTATCTGCATCCTGGAGAATACGTCGATAAAGTTCAACGGCTCATCCCAGATATACAAATTAGCGGGTGTGATAAGGCTTGCGGCTATAAGGACTTTCTTTTTCTGTCCTTCGGAAAAATCCTCCATGTTCTTTGCGAACTGCTCTCTTCCCAGGTCAAGCTGCCTCAGTACCGCTAGGAAAAGACTTTCCTCCAGTCCTCTCCTCTCGGAGAATTCCCGCAGGGAACCGGACAGGAATGATGTGTCCTGATTGACATATGAAACCGTCATGCCGGAGGCCACGTCGAGATCTCCTGATATCGATAATCCGGTGTCCGCTGTCTCCCCCGGTAGATCAAGTTTCTGTAATACCGCTTTCAGGACGCTGGATTTTCCGCACCCGTTCTCACCTGTAAGAATAACCCTTTCCCCGTTCTTAACCCGGAACCGCAGTCCGGAAAACAGCTCCTCTCCGGCGTCCCCGTAACGTAATGACAGGTCATAGGCGTTTATCAGCAAATCTTTATGGAACTTAAGGGGCTGTAACTTCAGATCGGTCACCTTCTCAATATCCTTTAGCAGTCCCTCTTTTTCCCCGATCTCACGGTCGATGCGCTTCTCCACCGCTTTAACACGGGCCTGCATCTTTTTTGTTTTCGCACCTATAAATGATCTGGCGGCGATACTCCTGTCATGCTCCTTAACAGGATCGAAGCCTATCTTTGTCCCTTCGCTTTTTTCAGCCCACCTGCCGGTCCTGTCAGCCGCAGTCTTAAGCTTTCCGATCTCTTTTAAGTGCTTCTCGTTTTCCGCCAGGGAAAAAGCGTCCTTCTTCTCCTTATTTTCCCACCAGCTTGAGAAATTCCCTGCCTGGACTTCAATTGTGGCGCGGTTAAGCACCAGCACATGATCGCAGACACCGTCCAGCAGGTCTCTGTCGTGGGATACAAGGATAAAACCTTTTTTTGAAGCAAGGAACTCTTTTACGATATCACGGGCTCTGCTGTCCAGATGGTTCGTGGGCTCATCTATCAAAAGGAATTCGTTTTCCGCCGCAAATAACACCGCAAGCATTACCCTTGTGCGTTCCCCGTAACTCAGGGTCCCAAAGGGCCGGTAAAGGCATTCCGGGTCCATCTTAAGGGCGTTCATCTGTATCAGGACCTGCCACTGCTCTACTTCAGGCTTCCACTTTTCCATGAGGTCAACGGCTGTCTCTGTAAGATCCGTCTCCGGTACCTGATAGGGAAAATAATCAAAACCCACACCGGTGCTGATGCTTCCGCTGTAATCGTATCTTCCCATGAAAAGATTTAAGAGAGTGGTCTTACCCTTTCCGTTCCTGCCGATAAGTCCCAGCTTCCAGTCCGTATCTATGCTGAATGTCACATCCTTTAAGACATCATCCGGACTTCCGTCATATGAAAAAGTCAGGTCCGTCACCTGTATCTGTGCCACAAAGATCACCCCCGTACATACGAATATCATCTTTTCCCGGGAAACACAATGGCAAATGTGCATATTGATTTACGGTATCTTTAGTGTTATTGTTCTTTAATCAAATGGCAAAAGAAGCCCGAAACTGTTAAGGGGGAAAAACATGTCAAAAGCGAACTGGAAACCCGGAAACATGCTCTATCCGCTGCCTGTTGTGATGATAAGCTGCGCTAAAGAGGGCTGCAAACCTAATATAATAACCGTGGCCTGGACAGGAACCATCTGCTCGGATCCTGTAATGGTATCCATTTCTGTAAGAAAAGAGCGCTACTCCCACGATATCATCGCCGATACCGGGGAATTCGTGATAAACCTTGTGACCGAGGATCTTACATTTGCAACGGATTACTGCGGAGTTAAGTCAGGACGGGATACGGATAAATTCGCGGATATGAAGCTGACTCCCGTAAGTATTGAGGGCGTTTCCGTCCCCGCAATAAAAGAGAGCCCTTTGAGTCTCGCCTGTAAAGTGAAGGAGATCAAAGAGCTCGGCAGTCATGATATGTTCATTGCAGAAGTTGTGGGCGTCCTGGTGGACGAAAAATATATGGATGACAATGGCAAATTCGAACTCAACGATTCGAAGCTTGTGACTTACTCCCACGGAGTATACTTTGGTTTAGGCCGGAAAATAGGCAAATTCGGTTATTCAGTGCAGAAGAAAAAGTGAGATCACCTTTTCCTCAATAAATTCGATCCTGTCAAATATCCTCGGCTTGAAAGTTCCGGTTATGCCGACAGAGAGCTTCTCCTCTTTATTTACATATATGATGTTCCCGGAGTCGCCTATGGCAGCATAAACCTCCTTATCCGCATAAGGCTTATACCACAGAAAACCATACTCCATACAGCCAAACCTTTCGCCAAGTTTCAAATATGGCGTTAACATCCGGTCTATCCATTCCGACGATAGGATCTGCTTTCCGGCATATTTCCCTTCATTCAGGATCATAGCACCGATCTTTGCAAGGTCCCGTCCTGATGCGCAAAGTCCCCACCCTGCAGTAACAGTGTCCTGAGGATCCGAATACCACTCGTTCTTCCTGGGTCCCCTGTTCATAAAGAAATCGAACTGATCCTCTTTGCTGCTGTTACCGTGAAGTGTGTGCTCCGGGATCCCCAAGGGAACAAAGAGGTATTTGTTTGCAAAGTCTATACATTTCTCTCCGGTTGCTCTTTCAATAATACCCGCAAGTATTTGAATTCCGAGAGTAGCGTACCTGAATTCCCCTGTAATCCCGCTGCGTCCGCCAAGAAAGTCCAACGCCGCCTTTGTCCAGTCATCTGAGGTACACACCTTTTTCCAGGGCTCGGATCTGCCTTTATAGGGCGCCGTCATTGTCAAAAGATGCCTTATGGTTACGTCGTATATTGTTTTTTCTCCTCTTTTAACCTGATAATCCGGGAAGAAGGACATAACCTTTTCATCGATGCTTTTAATAGATCCTTTATCGACCGCAATGCCGGTCAATACAGCCATGACACCCTTGGTCACAGAATTGACATTGACAGGATCTTCCGGCTTGAAACCACGCCAGCAATCCTCATAGACCGTTTCCTCATCTCTTATGGCACAGATCTGACATATATTGCTTTCATTTCCCCTTCTCTCGGAAATAAACCTGTGTAGTTCTTCTCTATTCATTTTTAGCCTCCTCTTAGGAAAGATTTGGACGTCCTAAAAGAAGGCTAACTCTATTAAAAATTGATTTCAAGGGGGAAATTTAAATAACCTTTCAGATCATGGCCCTCCAATCCTCGTGCTTTTTAGATTTCTCGACCTCATTTTGCAGCCGCTTTGATAGTTTACCGTTTGCCTTCTTACTGACAATGTAGTCGAGAAAGTCCTTCATAAGGGTCGATCTCCCCTTCGCTCCGTCAGATTTCCGTTATTATACTCTCTTTTTAATCTCTTCGATCACGATCTTCAGCGCCTTGATCCTGGCATATTTCTTGTCCACGGATTCCAGGATATGCCAGGGCGCAAAGGTGGTGCTGGTCTTTTCGATCATCTCGTCTATGGCAGTTTCATAAAGATCCCATTTTTCCCTGTTTCTCCAGTCTTCATCGGTGATCTTCCACTGCTTCTCAGGAGTATTCTGCCTGTCGTTAAAGCGCTGCAGCTGAGTGTCCTTATCTATCTGCACCCAGAATTTAATGATAACCGCGCCCCAATCGGAAAGCTCTCTTTCAAACTCATTTATCTCGTTGTAGGCCCGTTTCCAGTCATTTTCAGAGCAAAATCCCTCAAGCCTTTCCACCATTACCCTGCCGTACCAGGTGCGGTCAAAGATAGTGATATGACCGGTCTTGGGAAGCCTTGTCCAGAACCGCCAAAGATAATGTCTTGCCTTTTCATGGGGCTCCGGACTTGCTATCGGCTCAACAACATAGTCTCTCGGATCCAGAGCCTCCGTGATCCTTTTTATGTTCCCGCCTTTTCCGGCGGCATCCCAGCCTTCATATGCGATGATAACGGGGATTTTTTTCCTGTAAAGCTTATTTCCGAGATCGCTTAATTCCTTCTGCAGACTGTCCAGTTCCGCATCATATTCCTCATCTGTCAGAACCTTGTCCTTCAGCGGTATTTCCGAAAGTTTCGGCAGTCTCTGCATGGGGAAAGTATTCTGAAGGATCGGCACATTCATCTTCTGGTTCGTAAGAGCAATATCAATTCCCTGGTTCAGAAAAGAAAGAACCTGATATTCGGCCATTTTCTGGTTTTCGGCATCTATGATATACCAGGGTGTTCTGGACTCATTGGTATCGCCCAGGTATCTTTCATACAGATCAAGGAAGCTTTCATAATTCTTATTCTGGAAAAGGTCCTCCCTGTCCACGCGCCATTTCGTATCCTTGCTTTCACTCAGCTTTTTCAGGCGCTTCTTCTGCTCCTTTTGGGAAATATGGAAAAAGAACTTGATGACCAGATACCCGTTGTCGCAAAGCTGCCTTTCAAGGACATTGATGGAGTGTACGCGCTTTTTGTATTCCTCTTCGGAAATGGTCCCGCCCATCACGCCGTCAACCACTTCTTCCATCCAGCAGGTATCGAAAAAGCGGAACTTTCCGGCCTCCGGAATCTCCTTCATGAACCTGTAGAGGAAGGGGTATCTCTTTTCATCTTCGCTGGGCTGCCTGTCCATGGTCGCAACCTTGAAAAACCTGGGGTCGATGTTCCTTATTACCTTTCCGATAAGCTCCCCCTTGCCTGCGGCGTTCCAGCCTTCGAAGATGACCATCACGGGAAGCTTCCCATCCTTTATCTTCATCTGCGAGGAAAATAAATGATCCCTCTCCTCCCTGATCTTAGCCTTAAGTTCATCCTTGGTCATACAGTCTGTTCTTACAAGATCTTTTAACATATCTGCCTCCTTTAAGGATACGCCTGTTGCGTCAATCTCCACTATAATAAATGTAAACCCGCTCATTTCCCCTGTCAATTTATGATGATTTTTTTTCGGACGATATGTCCGGCCTGCAGGAGGCTCATGAGCGTACACGGAAAGGATACCTTTATTTTTTTAGTGATCATAACTCAAAAGGAACCAATTTTATATATTATATGTTATAATGTTAAAATCCCGTGGGTAAAACCGTAAATCCGGTTCCTGCCCCCGGACATACTATAGGGAAGTATAAAACTTTATAAAGGAGAATGTGTTATGGGCAAAAAAAATGATTTGCGCAAGGGTGAAACTCGCGGTAGTATCAGCAGCCAGCTTCTGGCGGTCCTGATACCGATGATCGCGCTGTTTATCATCATTGTGGCATCAATAATCTTTATCAACTCAAGGCGTGTTATCATTGAAGAAAGCACCCTCGGTCTAAGAAATGAATCCCTCAGTAATGCAAATGATATCGGAGCATCCCTTAAGAATATCAAAGGCTACTACGATGGTCTTGCAGGCACTCTTGAAAACTCCGATTATGCGGATAACGACGCCCTCAAGGCGGCCATGCAGGACGGAATGAAAATGTACAAGGGCATGGTTAACGATGTTTACCTGGCTTTTCCGGATAAATCCTTTATAGACGGCGGAGAGTGGGTTCCCGATGAAGGTTACGATCCTACGATCCGTCCGTGGTATATCCTGGGATCCACATCAAAGGAATTGGTATTTGCTTCCCCTTCCATCGATATGGATACGAAGCAGATGGTAGTTAACGGCGTACGCTCAGTAGCTCTGAAGGACGGCCGTACTGCGGTGATGTCCACGGATGTTTTCCTTTCAAGCATATCCGATGCGGTCAGCGCCTATACCCCCTCCGGCACGGGAAAGAGCATGCTCTTATGTGACAGTGTGATCGTAGCCCACAGTAATGCGGATTATCTCGGAAAAGACGTTTCGGAATTATCCTCCGACACGTTCCTCCAATCCGTGTACAATGAAACGAAAAACGGTGTATCCACGGAAATCAAGACCATAAAGGGAACCGACAAGGCCGATTATTACGTATCCTTTGTGGAGGTGCCCGGTACAGGCTGGATCCTGGTATCCTATGTCAAAAAGAATGATGTGCTGCATGAGCTTAATACCTTAAGTATCATTGCCGTTATTCTCGTTATCATAATGCTGATAGTAAGCACCGTGATCATTCTTATACTCATTAATAAGATGATCACTTCCCCCGTTAAGAGTCTTACGGATACCATCACACACATAGCAGACGGTGATTTTACCGTCCGCATAGAAAAAGGCGGATCCAATGAGATAGGAACCATGAATAACCGCATGTATGAATACGTTGAACGTATGAGGAGCACACTAGGGGAGATGAAGGATGTGACCCGGACACTGTCTGCGGAAGCTGACAACAGCAAGGTTACAGCCAACAGCATGAGCACCCAGGCGGATGAGCAGAGCCAGTCCATGGATCAGATCCATATGGCAATGGAAGGGGTTGCGGATTCCGTTACCGAGCTGGCAACCAATGCCACGGAACTTGCCCAGGCCGTTTCCGAGCTTACGGAACAGGGAAGCCAGACCAGCGGCATAATGAACGATCTCCTGACCAAGGCTAAGCAGGGACAGAAGGATATGGATAATGTCCAGAATAACATGTCCAATATTTCCGCATCCATGACTGAAATGAGTGACGTGGTACGGAATGTGGACGAGGCAGCACAGAAGATCAATTCCATCGTGGGAATGATCACCTCCATATCATCCCAGACAAACCTCCTTTCCCTTAACGCTTCCATAGAGGCCGCAAGGGCCGGGGAAGCCGGAAGGGGCTTTGCAGTAGTGGCTACCGAGATCGGCAACCTTGCCAATGAAAGCTCCAATGCAACCACTGAAATAAGCGCCATTATCGATGATATCACTGAGCAGATAAAGAATCTTTCCGAAAGATCCGAAGCCAGCGTAAAGGATATCGCTGTAAGCTCTGAGGCCGTAAGCGTAACGGGAGCCACATTCTCCGAGATATTCACATCCCTGGACGAAGCCGGCGCCACCGTAAATCACATGATCGCCAAGATGGACGAGGTAAATGAGATAGCCACATCCGTTGCGGGTATTGCGGAGGAACAGTCGGCCAGCACGGAAGAAGTCACCGCCACCGTTGAAAGCGGAGCCACCAGTGCAAAGAACGTTGCCGAAGAAAGTAAAGATGTTGACAACAGCGCGGTTAACGTAGCCGAATCGGCGGCACGTATCGAAGAATTTGTAGGTGCATTCAGGATCTGAATAAGATACGGACAAGGGGCGGGAAGATTCCCGCCCTTGTTGTCCCTCCTGCTATGAATTAGATCAAATTCAAGATATTCCCACCAACTAAAGGTGGTGTCAGACTGAAGACAAAGCAAGGAGCTGTCGCATCTAATGCAACAGCCCCAATCTATCTTATCTCAGGATTTAACCTTTATTACTGCCTTAAACTTCTTCCCGTACACCGTGAAGGGGATCGTGACCTTTCCCTTCTTCACCGCGGTTCCGCGGATGTGGAGCTTTCCGTCTTCGCCGATGGCTTCCTCTCCGGAATAGATCAGACCATCTGCTGCGCCCTTATTCTTTACGGGTCCGAACTCTGCGTTTAAGGGAATGGCAGTGGCAAAGTCAAAGGTTTCTCCGGCCTTTGTCTCGACCTTCAGCTTCTTCCCGGGATCTATCGCATTTATGGATACAGTTATGGTTTTTCGGGTATGCGGAATTACCTGTGGGTGACATGAAAATTTGATTCTGTTTTCATATCGATCTCGGCCCAGCCGGTCCGTTTTCCAGAGAATTAGAACTGCTGGTTTTAAGGTTTTGATTTCACTTAACAAAAGCTGATACTGCGGTCTTGAATCATCACGCCCGGATAATGCTTCATCAGCATATTCTTTTACAATAGTAAGACCATGTATTTGGGCGTACTCTTCTGCCAATTCTCTTTGCTGATCAATCGACTGCTCGTTCTGGGCATGAGAAGAGAATCTATAATAGGCCACAGCCATGTTATTGTCATTTTGGACAAATTGTTTCTTCATCAAAGGCTCCCGTAACGTGTCGTGTCATTATTCTTTTCACCATAATTATCACTTTTAAACATCACCCAACAGGTTAATCTTTCAGACATCCGATCGGCACAACATATACTCCGTCTTTTCGCTGATATGCATAACTATCCGTACCAGACAGCACCATAAGAAAAGAAGGTTCATGCATCCTGGTAGT
>JAFSKT010000095.1 GCA_017448845.1 Lachnospiraceae bacterium | reverse complement strand
TCCCTTAAAAGCCCGGCGCATTCCTCTTCCAGGAGCCGGTATCTTTTTAAGGCGGCCATATTACCGTTTTCTGTCCGGGTTAGTATTACCTTTCTTTCCCTGACAAGGCCGGAAAGCCCTTCGATCAGTTCTCTTTCATCAAGCTCCAGGATTTCAGCGGACTGTCTTATAAGCATCTCTTCAGGGAGACAGGTATGTCCCTCTCCCACTGCCAAATAGAGTCCGTAAAGCAGGCCGGCCCGTATCCTGGCCTCGGAATGGACTTCGGTCCCGGATCTTAAAGCGATCTCATCCGCAGTCTTAAATCCCACTCCGGGTATGTCTTCTATCAACCGGTAAGGTTCCTCCGAGATTATGTGGAAAACCTCTTCCCCGTATCTCTCATATATCTTTAAGGCGAGATTGTTGCCAATGCCCTGCTGCTGCATGAACATCATGGCCCTTCTTATCCCTGCCTTTTCCTCAAAGCTTGCGGATATGTCCATGGCTTTATTCATGGATATGCCCTTTATCTCAGCCAGCCTTTCCGGTTCCCTTCCCATTATCTCAAAGGTTCCGGGGCCGAATTTATCTACTATCCTCTTCGCCAGAGCCGGTCCGATGCCCTTTATGGCACCTGAGGAAAGATAGCGGAGTATCTCTTCCTCCGAATCCGGCTCCTTCACGGCGAGCCTTGATACGGAAAACTGCTGTCCGTAGCCCCTGTGGATCTCGTAATCCCCCTCGGCTTCCACATTGTCGCCTTCCGAAACCATAGGCAAAAGACCGACGAGGGTTATATCTCCCTCATCGGTTTTGAGCTTTACTACCGTATATCCATTGTCCGGGTTTCTGAAAATGATCTGATCTATATAGCCTTTGACAGATATCAAGATTTATGCTTCCTCTACAGCATCTGTTTCTTCGGACTGAAGGTCCTGATCTGTTTCGTCTGATGACTTTTCTGCCTCTTTGGCAGCTATTCTCTCAAGCGCTTCCTCCGGGGAGATACCCTGGGAGCGTTTCATCTGCTCGTAAAGCTGGCTGGCAAAACCGATCTGACCGGTCTCCGAAGCTGATGTGGCGATCTCCTTCGCATACTGATCCTGGAAATAGTCCTTCATGGTATCGAGATATACGGGACCGTCGCTTTCACCGGAAAGAGAAGTGGTGCTTTTAAGCGCCTTCTTAAAGATCTGCTCCACAAAGTATTCTTCGAACTGTTTGCAGGCATCCTTTAATTCTTCATCATCCGCATTCTTAAGGTCTTTGTTGGTAAGAGCGGAATTCTTTGCATTTGTAAGGGCATTGGAGGCCAGTTCGCTGGCGTAGTCCGTGCCGAGTGAGGTAATATCCATATTATGTCAACCTCCTATCAGCTCTTCAACTGATTTGCAAGCTGCATCATGTCATCCGTTGTGGTAATGACCTTTGAATTTGACTCGTAAGCTCTCTGGGCGATGATAAGATTTACCATTTCCTCGGCTATCTGAACATTTGAACCTTCCAGATATCCCTGAACTATGTCGGATTTGGTAAGGTTGTCATTGGTGGCTTCATTCATGGCCACTCCGGAAGCCGCGGTAACGGAGTATAAGCTGTCACCGATCTTATCCAGTCCCTTGGGGTTCTGGAACTGCCAAACGCCTATGGTGATATCCAGTGATTCCAGATTGCCGTCATCATCGGGATACATAAGGGTTCCGTCGGTATCTATCTTTATCTTATCTGCGATATGGTCTCCGGTGATGGTTATGGGCGCTCCGTTTTCATTCAGCACCCTGAGTCCGCTGCTGGTGGTAAGAGAAAGGGAATTATTCTCATTCAGCGCGATCACGAAGTCTCCGTTTCTGGTGTAATAGGTATTGCCGTCATCACCCTGGATCCCGAAGAAGCCTGTTCCCTGGGTGTTGCTCAATGCTACCGCCATGGGATTCTCGGAAGCGAGGAGCGAGCCCTGTCCGAATTCGGAAGTAATGGAAGCGTTCCTTACACCCAGTCCAACCTGCGCGCCTATGGGCTTATTTACGCCGTTGGCTGTGGTGGTCCTTGTCTGTATGGTCTGATACAGGAGGGATTTGAACTCGTTTACCTCCATCTTATATCCTGTGGTATTTACATTAGCAAGGTTGTTCGCTATTGTATCTACATTATTCTGCTGTGCCATCATACCGGTTGCTGCTGACCAGAGTGAACGTACCATAAAAACCTCCTTTTATTAAAGCTTTCCGAGATCATTGGCTGCTATCTGCAGAGTCCTGTCCAATGTGGTGATGACCTTCTGATTCGACTCATACTGTCTCTGTATGGCGATCATATTTACCATCTCCTCAACTGTATTAACATTGGACTGTTCTAAGTATCCGGAATAGAATCTGACATCGGCGGGCTGCTCCGTCGCACCCTCTACCGGCTGCCAGAGATTTTCACCGTAGTGCTCAAGATAATCGTAATTCTCGAAATCCACCGCTCCCAGATCCGTAACGTATTCATCATCCTGATAGATCTGGCCCATGGTGTTTATGGAAGCAAGCTTATTCGGATCCAAAACGATATGATGCCCGTCTGCATCCAGTACAAAGTCTCCGTCCTTGGTGACTAAAGCCCCCTGCTGATTCAGGGTAAAGGATCCGTCTCTTGTATATTTAACGGATGTTACTCCGTCCTTAGTGGTAAACTCTATGGCAAAGAACCCGCTGCCGGACAGAGCCACATCAAAGGTATTATTGGTCTCGTGGAATGCGCCTTCGTCCCAGTTGGTATAGTTCTCGCCGATCCTTACTCCGGGATTGGTAACGCCCATCCTCTTTGTGAGATAATACTCGGACTTATCCTTTATCTCATACTTCAGGATGTCGCCGAAGGCCTGGCTTGTGGCGCCCTCCTTCTTGAATCCGGTGGTATCTACATTGGCCAGATTGTTTGCCAGTGTATCCATCCGGTTCTGCTCATTTATCATTCCGGTATATGCAGTATATAAACCTTTGATCATAACTTAAGCCCTTTTCCTTACAGGTCCTTAAAGCTCTCTGTGATTATGGTCAGTTCCCGGCCAGGAACTCCACATATTTTCCGGTTCCTACCGCTACAGCTGTCATGGGATCCTCTGCTGTCATAGTGGTTATTCCGGTTCTGTCCGCAATAAGCTCCTCTAAGCCGTTCAAAAGACTTCCTCCTCCGGTAAGGACTATGCCTCTGTCTGCGATATCCGCCGCCAGTTCCGGGGGTGTCTTTTCCAGCACGCTGTGGATGGCCTCCACTATCTGGGAAGTGGTCTCCCTCAGGGCTTCCTCCGTTTCCTCGCTTGAAACCTCCACTGTCTTGGGAAGTCCCGTTACCAGGTCACGTCCCCTTACATTCATGCTGTCTTCTTCAGCCATCTTAAAGGCTGTGCCTATCTTTATCTTTAAGTCCTCAGCGGTTCTTTCACCGATAAGGAGCTTATGCTTCTTCCTCATGTAGCGGACGATAGCTTCGTCAAAATCATCTCCGGCTATCTTTATGGATGTGGAAACAACCGTTCCTCCTAAAGATATGACCGCTATATCCGTGGTTCCGCCGCCTATATCCACTATCATATTCCCACAGGGCTTGGATATGTCTATTCCTGCGCCGATGGCAGCCGCTATGGGTTCCTCTATGATGGAAACCTCTCTGGCTCCTGCCTGGTATGCGGCATCCTCAACGGCTTTCTGCTCGACTTCGGTAACCCCGCTGGGAACACATACGCTTATCCTGGGTTTCCTGAAAGTCTTCTTTCCGACGGCCTTCTGGATAAAATACTTAAGCATCTTCTCCGTTACTGTGTAATCGGAGATTACGCCCTGCCTCAAAGGCCTTACCGCTACGATATTTCCCGGGGTACGCCCAAGCATCAGCCTTGCGTCTTCCCCTATTGCCTTGATCTTATTAGTATCCCGGTCAAAGGCTACTACGGAGGGCTCCTTTAATACCACGCCCTTCCCTCTTATGTAAACCAGTATGCTGGCTGTACCGAGATCTATTCCTATGTCAGTTGCGACCATTTTCGTTCCCCTTTCAATCAGCCTTCTTTTGGCGTCTTGTGTTATTCAGTCACCTTTGCAGTACATACTGCGGCTACTTTATTATACCTGAAAACGGCGTCTTGACAATAAAGAAATAATAAAAAGTCACGAAAAACACATTCCCGAAATATCCGGTTATGCATCCTTGCGTGACCAGCTGACAATTCCTTTGATTTTATATCGGCACCTTTTCGGAATAACTTAACCCTATTTTCGAATTTTTTTCTTTTTTTCTCTTTCAAGCATTTTCCTGATGTACTGGCCGGTATATGACTTCTTCGAAGCGGCCACTTTTTCCGGCGTTCCCTCGGCCACAACGGTACCTCCGCCGTCTCCGCCTTCAGGTCCCATGTCGATTATGTAGTCCGCGCATTTGATCACATCCAGATTATGCTCGATGACCACCACTGTATTGCCGTTATCGGAAAGCCTCCGGAGTATTTCCGTAAGCTTTCTCACATCTTCAAAATGCAACCCCGTTGTGGGCTCGTCCAGAATGTATATGGTCTTTCCGGTGCCCCTGCGGCTTAGTTCCGTAGCCAGCTTTACCCTCTGGGCCTCGCCGCCGGAAAGCTGTGTGGAAGGCTGTCCCAGCTTTATATAACCTAAGCCCACATCATAGAGGGTCTGGATCTTCCTTTTAACGGATTCCACGTTCTCAAAGAATTTCAGGGCTTCCTCCACATTCATATCAAGGACTTCATAGATATTCTTACCCTTGTATCTGACGTCCAGGGTTTCCCTGTTATACCTCTGTCCGTGGCAGACCTCGCAGGGCACATATACATCCGGCAGGAAGTGCATCTCTATCTTTACGATGCCGTCCCCGCTGCAGGCCTCGCAGCGCCCTCCCTTTACATTAAAGGAAAAACGCCCCTTGTTATATCCTCTTTCCTTTGCATCTACAGTCGCAGCGAAAAGGTCTCTTATGATGTCAAATACGCCGGTATATGTGGCGGGATTACTCCGGGGAGTCCGTCCTATGGGGGACTGGTCGATATCTATGACCTTGTCTAACTGCTCCGTACCCTCTATCCTGTCGTGCCTTCCGGGAACCGTAAAGGCCCGGTTCAGCTTTTTGGAAAGGCTCTTATTCAGCACTTCATTTATAAGGGATGACTTTCCAGAGCCGGAAACACCGGTGACTACTGTCATGACCCCCAGGGGTATATCCACCGTCACGTTTTTCAGGTTATTTTCCTTAGCACCCACTATCTTTAAGTAACCCGTAGGCTTTTTCCTCTTAGCGGGCATGGGTATCTCAAGGTCTCCAGACAGATACCTTCCGGTAATGGATTCCGGAACCTTAATTAAGTCCTCCGCGGTCCCTTCGGCCACCACTTCACCGCCGTGGATGCCTGCCCCGGGGCCTATATCTACGATCCGGTCCGCTTCCCTCATGGTTTCTTCGTCGTGTTCCACCACAATAAGGGTATTACCCAGATCCCTGAGCTTCTTCAATGACGCAATGAGCTTTCCGTTATCCCTCTGATGCAGTCCGATGCTTGGTTCATCTAAGATATAAGCCACTCCCACCAGGCCGGATCCGATCTGGGTTGCAAGCCTTATCCTCTGGGCCTCGCCTCCGGACAGGGATGCAGTGGCCCTGGAGAGGGTCAGATAATCCAGCCCCACGTCAATAAGGAACTGCACTCTGGACCTTATCTCCCTTACGATCCTTTTTCCGATAAGCTCCTGATGGGGAGTAAGGGAAAGATTATCCATGAAATCAAGGAGCTCCCTTATGGCAAAGCTTGTGACCTCATATATATTCCTGTCCCCCACCGTCACAGCAAGAGAGGAGGGTTTAAGCCTCTGTCCCTTACAGGAATCGCAGGGGCTGACCCGCATGTATTTCTCATATTCCGCCTTAGTGGATTCGGAGCCGGTCTCCCTGTACCTCTGCTCCATATTTTTAATAAGTCCCTCAAAGGGCACGTCGTAGACGCCCTTTGATCTCTGTCCCTGATAGTGGACCTTCAGCACTTCTCCTCCGGTACCGTGGATAAAGGCATAACGGGCTTCTTCCGGGATATCCTGATAGGGGGTATCCAGGGAAAAACCGTAACGCTCCGACATGGCTTCCAGCACGGAATGGGAGAAACTTCCCTCATCCTTACTGGACACCCAGCCCATGGCCTGCACGCATCCCTCGTTAAAGGAAAGCGTCTTGTCCGGGATCATAAGATCCTCGTCAAACTCGGTATGATAGCCAAGCCCTAAGCAGTCTGGGCAGGCTCCGAAGGGATTATTGAAGGAAAAGCTCCTGGGCTCTATCTCTTCTATGCTCACTCCGCAGTCGGGACAGGAAAAGCTCTCTGAGAAATTCAGCTGCCCCTCACCGGGAATATCCACCACCAAAAGCCCTCCGGAAAGGGAGAGCACGTTTTCTATGGAATCCGTAAGCCTGCGCTCGATCCCTTCTTTAATAACGAGACGGTCCACGATGATCTCTATGTCGTGCTTTATATTCTTATCCAGCTTGATCTCTTCAGTCAGCTCATACTGGTTTCCGTCCACCATTACCCGGACGTAGCCGCTTTTCTTTGCCCGCTCAAAGACCTTTTCATGCCGGCCCTTCCTTCCCCTGACAACCGGGGAGAGCAGCTGCACCTTCGTCTTCTCAGGCAGCTCCATTATCCTGTCTGCCATCTGGTCCACAGTCTGCTTTTCTATCACCTTGCCGCAGACCGGACAGTGGGGAACCCCCACTCTTGCATACAGCAGCCTGAAATAATCATAGATCTCCGTCACGGTACCCACAGTGGATCTGGGATTCCTGTTGGTGGATTTCTGGTCAATGGATATGGCCGGGGGAAGGCCTTCAATGGATTCCACCTCAGGCTTCTCCATCTGTCCTAAGAACTGCCTTGAATAGGAGGACAGGGATTCCATATACCGCCTCTGTCCCTCTGCGTAAATAGTGTCAAAGGCAAGTGAGGACTTTCCTGAACCGGAAAGCCCTGTTAGCACTATCATCTCATTTCTTGGGATATCTACATTTATGCTCTTTAAGTTGTGGGCTTTTGCGCCCCTGATCTTTATATATTCACTGAATGGTTTTCTCATAGTTATGTAAACCTTTGTCTTCGGCCGGTCAGTCTGTTCCGCCTGTGTTCACGCCCCGGTCATCCGATGTATTTCTTCACCATATTATCCGTATAATCACTGCTCCACCTGATGACCGTGATGCCCTTTCTCTTTGTGGCGCGTTTCATCAATCCGAAGAGCTGCTCTATATACTGCAGTGTCACCTTTCCGCTGAGCTTGGATTCACCGCTCTCCCTGTTCTGGAAGGCGTAGGGTATCTCAATGATGGTGCTGTATTCGCTCATTGCCAGCACTTCCACCATTATCTTCCATCCCACGGGCTGGAGATCCGCATTCTCTATACATTCCTTCCTGAACATGAAAAGTCCGCTTGTGGGATCGCTCACCTTTCTTAAGCAGGGAAGGAGGATCTTCCCCATCCATCTGGCTGTTCCCGAGACAAATTTCCTGTAGAAATTCAGTCCCCCGTCATCTCCGCCGGGAATAAGCCTGGAGGGAATGCAGAAATCCGCTCCGCTTAAAATAGCCGCATACATGGGCCGGAGTATCTTCGGCGGATGCTGCAGATCCGCATCCATACATGCTAAGATATCCCCCTTAGCTATACGGAATCCCCTTATCACTGCAGTTGCCAGTCCTGTTTCTCCCACTCTGTGCTCGTAGCTCACATTGGGGTTTTCCTTTGAAAGTCTTTCAAGGATCTCAGGGGTCTCGTCCGTACTGTCATCCACAAATACGATCTCATGATCTATACCCGTAAGGGCCTCATCCACCTGACGAACTAAATTTTCCACATTTCCCTTTTCATTATAGGTGGGAACCACCACCGAAAGCTTCTGCATAACCTGGCTATGCGCTCCTTTCACTTCAGAATTGTTGTCATGTCTTAAGGTCTTATTGTAGCTTAAAACAATAAATCGTCAACCGTTTATAGTATGAAACAGGTCTTTGTTTTTCTATTACGTTTTTCGTTTTGTACATACCATATGCAAGAAAATGCTTGCCAGGTATGCAGGAAACAAACGGGGTCGGCATACCAAAGGGCTGAAATGCAGTGTCAGGTATGCCGCGAGCAAACGGGGTCGGCATACCAAAGGGCTGAAATGCAGTGTCAGGTATGCCGGGAGCAAACAGGGTCGGCATACCAAAGGGTGAAAAAGCAGTGTCAGGTATGTCGGGAGCAAACGGAGTCGGCACACCAAAGGGTGAAAAAGCAGTGTCAGGTATGCCTAAAAATCGTCCCGTAATCTTTTTTCTGGTGAATCGACTGTGAAAATAAGCCTCCGGGGGATGATCAGGTAAAACTGTTCAGGTTTTTCCGCAGCTCCAGCATGTTGTCCCTGAGGGTAGCGGCAGTCTCGAAATCCAGCTCCGCAGCTGCCTGTTTCATCTTCTTCTCCACCTGTTTAATAAGCTTCTCCAGTTCCTTTTTATCCATGGATTCAGGATCTTTCTTAAACTCATATTCACTCTTTGCCACAGTCTTTGAAAGGGAAATGATATCCCTTACGGCTTTCTTTATGGTCTGGGGAGTGATGCCGTTATCCTCATTGTATTTCTTCTGTATCTCACGCCTTCTGTTGGTCTCATCGATACAGGTCTTCATGGAATCCGTCATCATATCGGCATACATGATGACTCTTCCCGAGGAATTCCTGGCAGCCCTTCCCACGGTCTGTATAAGGGATGTGGCGGATCGGAGAAACCCTTCTTTATCAGCATCCAGCACTGCCACCAGAGCGATCTCCGGTATATCCAAACCCTCTCTCAGAAGGTTGATCCCCACCAGCACGTCAAATACGTCAAGCCGCATATCCCTTATTATCTCTATCCGTTCAAGGGTGTCGATGTCGGAATGGAGATACCTTACCCTTATCCCCACATCCCTCAGGTAATCCGTAAGGTCCTCCGCCATCTTCTTTGTAAGGGTAGTGACTAAAACCTTATTCTTCTCTTCTATGGTCTTATTGATCTCCCCCACCAGATCGTCTATCTGTCCTTTGGTGGGCTTAACCACGATCTCCGGATCCATAAGCCCCGTAGGCCTTATTATCTGCTCTGCCCGTAAAAGCTCATGCTCCTCTTCATAATCCGCAGGGGTAGCGGACACAAAGAGCATCTGATCAATATGCCCTTCAAATTCCTCAAAGGAAAGAGGCCTGTTATCCTTTGCGGAAGGCAGACGGAAACCGTAATCCACCAGAGTGTTCTTCCTGGAAAGATTACCGTTATACATGCCTCCGATCTGGGGTATGGAAATATGGGATTCATCCGCGATTATAAGGAAGTCATCGGGAAAGAAATCCATAAGGGTAGTGGGCGGCGTCCCGTAAGGGTTCCCGGAAAGGGGCCCCGTATAATTCTCTATCCCGCTGCAAAATCCGGTCTCCCTCAGCATCTCAATATCGAAATTGGTTCTCTCCGCTATCCTCTGGGCTTCCAGGAGCTTATCATGGCTCTTGAAATACTGTATCCTCTCATCCAGCTCTTCCTGTATCCTCTTTATGCCGGCCTCCATCTTGTCCTTCGGCATTACATAATGGGACGCAGGGAAAATAGAGATCTGCCTCAGCTCCTCCTTTGGCTCCCCGGTTAGCACATCTATGGTAACTATCCTGTCTATCTCATCCCCGAAGAACTCAACCCTTACTGCAGTCTCATCCTCTTCCGCGGGGAAGATCTCCAGCACGTCCCCCCTTACCCGGAAGGTACCTCTGTGAAAATCCGAATCATTCCTCACATACTGTATGTTCACCAGCTCATGTATCACATCATCCCTGTCCTTCTCCTGACCGGGCCTCAATGAAATGATCATGGAAAGGTAGTCATCAGGCGATCCCAGACCGTAAATACAGGAAACCGACGCAACCACAACCACATCCCTTCTTTCGGAAAGTGCCGCCGTTGCCGCAAGCCGGAGCTTGTCGATCTCGTCATTTATGGAGGAATCCTTTTCTATATAGGTATCCGAAGATGGCACATAGGCCTCCGGCTGGTAGTAGTCGTAATAGCTTACAAAATACTCCACCGCGTTCTCAGGGAAGAACTCTTTCATCTCGGAGTACAATTGGCCGGCAAGGGTTTTGTTGTGGCTGATGATCAGTGTCGGCTTGTTCAGAGCGGCTATCACGTTAGCCATCGTGAAGGTCTTACCGGATCCTGTAACACCAAGCAGCGTCTGGAACTGGTTGCCTTCCTTAAAGCCTTTCACAAGCTTTTCTATTGCCTGCGGCTGGTCGCCGGTAGGTTGGTATTCGGATACTAATTTGAACTTATTCTGTGCATTATGCACAAAAGCACCTCCGTTTTCTCATAGTAGAAAAGTTCTTCTATACGCCAGAAAATTCAAAAGGTAAAATATTCAGATTTCTCTGATTACAACAAAATTTGAATAAAAGTCACCTATTTTCATTTTCAGGACTCAATAACACAAGACAACACAAGTCGTTATTATATGGCATATAAGTCTACCATATTTAGAAAAACCTTTCCACATCAGGAACGATGTCGAGTAGTGAGCCTCCATCAGATCCGTCATCATCTTTTGGGATAACCCTGTTTATAAAATCCGATATTTCCGGCACACAATCCCTAATGATTTCCTTATTATCTCCATATACATCGATCGTTACTATTTCCTTAAATCCATATTTTCATTAAATATGTACTCTGCTGTAATAAGAAATATATTCAATATTTCTTTTTGATTTACAAGGTACGAGTTAATCCCTTTTATCATAGAAATTCTTCCAATACTGCTCTTTTGATACTTTATTAAAGAAATAGATATGATCATCTAGATGTCGTGTTCAATTGCTTCATGTGTAAATTCTTTATGACTGCGACATTGGGATTGCCTTTAACGCTTCATCAATTTTAGTCGCCTGCACAGGAGCGTATTCACCATTAAGCCGCACACCGCCGCCAGTCAATGAGAACAATTTCCTTGATGTATTCAAATCCAGTCGTAATTTTTCATTTGATAGTAACTGATCCAGACTGGCTGCTACCTTTTCCGAGAGAAACTTCTCAGCTTCCTTCTGTCGTTCAATACACAGTTCCTCTGATTCACAGTCTTTCCTGATTCGAGCGTTACTGATTATGCGGATTTCATTTACCACGCCAAGCATATGATAGATCAGTCTCATCATATGGGCTTTGGCTTCCTCTTCATCTATCTCAAAATAAATCTGTTCAAACACCTTATCAATCTGCATAGAAACATCTGCAAGCCGTTTATCTGTCTCAGGTTGTTTCTTAATCACCATTTTTGCCGGCGTTGTAGATTTTGGCTCCTTTTTCCCGCTGACAGTATTTTTTATTTCATTCCCCTTTTCCTTAACCCAAGGCCATGCAGTATTTTTCCACCATGGAGATATAACCTCTCGAAACAACAAAATACCTCCGGCTACAATAGCTTTGGCCAGAGCCTCACCGACTTGCTTTGCAAACTCTTCCTGCTCTGGTGTCAACTGAACAGACCGTTCCTCATAAGGATATGGATCATTAGCATCACTCCGCAAGTCGTCCAAATCATATTCTTCCCATTCGATAATATCTGGATTCTGATTATTCTTATCCCGTGTCAATCCTCTCACACGGCCTGGATTGTCCTTAGAACGAATGAGATGATCACCTTTTTTAACTATTGGTTTATATACTTTATCGCCCATTCTATATTTTCCCTATACATAAGAATTAATTATATAATTTCTTGAACGCCTTCTTCATATTAGGCATGATACTGATTATCCAATCGAATTGCGCATCCCATTGATCTTTATCAATAAAGGTCATCGTAACCCTATCGATACCTGTATACACAAGGAAATACCTTAATCCAATGTAGGAATCATAACCATTTGTTAGTGTTAATGTGCCACGGCATTTTGGGGTTGTCAATAACCATATTGAAACTCTTATCCCCAAGATACAATGTACGATACAAGAAAAGAGTGCCGGTAACTCAGCACTCTTTTATTCATCAGAAAAACTCTTTTATTCAATGAATCACTTTATCCAACATTTGACTGCGCCCATTCAGTTTCAATCAAACGCAGATCCCCTCCATCATCAAAATAAATTATTATTTCATAATGATCTTTCATGTACATTATTGTGTAATACGCTACTCCAGCATTATCATCATAGTATAAACCGCCTTTTCCCTGTTTATCCTCATATAACGTTCCCGAGAAAAATTTTTGGTCTGCTAATTCCAAGGTCTCAGGGTCATAGAATTCATACAGCAGATCAAACTTTCCTGTTTTTTCCTCGCTTTTTGGATCATCATACTTCAAAACCAAAGTAATATTACCATCTTCACTCCATTCTCCATATTCATACTCACTTTTTTCGTATGTTTGATAGTCACTGGCTACTTTATTATTTTTATTATCGGACTCCTTCGGCTTCGAGTCATTCTCTTTCTTATTTTCTTCTTCAGCTACTTGATTCTCTTCAACTGCCTTTTCAGTGTTTTCTTCTTTATTTGATGCTTCATAGGGATTTTCTTCAGTAATCTCTAAATTCTCATCAGATTCCATATACATCAGTTCAGATACTTTTCCATCCTCAAAGCCAGCATATAGAATTCCTCTAGGATCGCTTTTATTTTTGAAAACTTCCCTACCTGTTATGTAATTCTCATACCATTCTATGATGTTGGGGTCAAAAGGTCCCCAACAGACCTGTTGAAATAATCTATAGTTACAATTAATCAGCACCTTGAAAACTTATACAAACCGAGTATTTATGCGAAAAAGCCGGATGCGTGTGGTATAATGGAATTACCAAATT
>JAFSKT010000094.1 GCA_017448845.1 Lachnospiraceae bacterium | reverse complement strand
GGAACCGGCGAGTACATAAGAGTAAAGGTTGATACCGAGGATTACAGGGAGAGAAGGAAGAAGACCCTGGAAAACCTCGCTAAGAATTTAGCATTTAAGGTAAAGAGGACCAAGAGGCCTGTTTCTTTGGAACCCATGAATCCTTATGAGAGAAGGATCATCCATTCTGCCCTGCAGGGTGACAGGTATGTGGTAACTCATTCGGAAGGGGACGAGCCTTTCAGAAGGGTAGTCATCACACTTAAGAGGTAAAAAGTGTCAGAAGATACTATAGCAGCCATCGCTACTGCTTCCGGAGCTTCGGGTATCGGTATCATAAGGATTTCCGGACCGAAAGCCCTGGATATCGCACAAAGCCTTATGTTTACAAAGAGTGGGAAGGAGCAGGAAATTTTAAGCCAGCCTTCCCACACTGTAAAATATGGCTTTATTTTTGATGGTAAGGAACCGGTGGATGAGGTGCTGCTTACGGTCTTCAGGGCTCCCCGTTCCTATACTGCTGAGGACACTGTTGAAATAAGCTGTCACGGAGGCACCTTTGTTTTAAGAAGGATATTGTCTCTTGTTGTAAGATCCGGTGCCAGGCTTGCGGAGCCCGGAGAGTTTACAAAGAGAGCCTTTATGAACGGGCGGATCGACCTCACGGAAGCGGAATCCGTAATGGATATCATTTCTTCCGGGAATGAATTTGCGAGAAAGAATGCCCTTTCCGTTCTCCGGGGCGGGATATATGAAAAGATCAAAGATCTGAGGGACAGGCTTATACATGAGACCGCTTTCATAGAAGCGGCTTTGGACGATCCGGAGCATTACAGTTTAGAAGGTTATGGGGAGAAGCTTAAGGAAGTGATAAACGGGCTTCTTTCGGATATTGACCGTATGATAGCTCTTTCGGATACGGGAAGAGTGCTGAAAAACGGCATAAAGACAGTGATCGCGGGAAAGCCCAATGTGGGAAAATCCTCTATCTTAAATCTCCTGTCCGGAGAAGACAGGGCCATAGTCACCGAGATCCCGGGAACCACCAGGGATGTACTGGTTTCCGAAATATCTTTAGAGGGCGTACCCCTTATCCTCTATGATACTGCAGGGATCCGGGAAACAGAGGACAAGGTTGAAAAAATAGGGGTTGAAAGATCTAAGAAATATATAGAGGAAGCGGATCTGGTGCTCTTTACCCTAGATTCCTCCACTGTTACCGAAAAAGAGGATATGGAGATCTACGACTGTATCCGGGAATACGGGAAAAAGTGTATTATCCTCTTAAATAAAACAGACCTGGGAAACAGCGTTACGGACAGTTCTAAATTTTCTTACCCTGTCATTGCTTTTTCCGCCAGGGAGGAGCAGGGAATCAGCGAGCTCAAGGAAAAAATAGGAGAACTCTTTTTCTCCGGAGCCTTTTCCTCTGCAGAAGATGTGTATGTAACAGGTGAGAGGCAGATAGAAGAACTTAAAAGCGCTGCGGAATCCCTTAAACTTGTGATAAAGAGCATAGATGAAAAGCTGACCGAGGATTTCTATACCGTGGATCTGATGGATGCCTACTCCCATCTAGGAAACATTATCGGAGAGGATACGGATGACGCGCTATTTGACAGGATCTTTAAGGAATTCTGTATGGGCAAGTAGAGTTTTACGAGGTTTCAATGGATAACAGTTTGGTAATAAAAGATTATGATGCTGCGGTAGTTGGAGCGGGACACGCCGGATGTGAGGCTGCCCTTGCTCTTTCGCGTCTCGGGATAAAGACCGTTGTATTTACCGTGAGCATTAACAGCATAGCCCTCATGCCCTGCAACCCCAATATAGGCGGGAGTTCCAAGGGCCATCTGGTGCGGGAACTGGATGCACTTGGCGGAGAGATGGGGAAAAACATAGATAAGACCTTCATCCAGTCCAAGATGCTCAATAAATCCAAGGGTCCCGCCGTTCATTCCCTGAGAGCCCAGGCGGATAAAGCCGACTACTCAAGGGAGATGAGGGAAGTACTGGAACATCAGGAAAACTTAAGCATCAAGCAGGCGGAAGTCACAGAGCTGCTGACCGAAAACGGAAGAGTAAGCGGAGTAAAGATAAGGACCGGATTGGTTTACATAACCAAGGCGGTGGTGCTCTGTACCGGAGTTTACTTAAAGGCCAGATGCCTCTGCGGCGAAGCCATTACCAATACAGGTCCCAACGGACTTCAGGCAGCGAATTTACTTTCCGAATCGCTGATGAAAGCCGGAGTTGAGATCCACAGATATAAGACAGGAACCCCTGCAAGGATAGACGGCAGGACCATCGACTTTTCAAAGATGGTGCCTCAGTACGGCGACCAGCCGGTTATACCCTTTTCATTTTCTACTGATCTTTTGGATGTGCAGAAAGATCAGGTGCCCTGCTATCTCACATATACCAATGAGAAAACCCATGAAGTGATAAGGGGAAGCCTTGACAGGTCCCCGCTGTTTGCAGGAGTAATCGAAGGTACCGGTCCCAGATATTGTCCTTCCATAGAGGATAAGGTGGTTAAGTTCCCGGACAAGGATAAACACCAGGTTTTTCTTGAGCCGGAGGGACTACACACAAATGAGTGGTATGTGGACGGAATGAGCAGTTCCATGCCTGAAGACGTACAGCTTCAGATGTACAGATCCGTACCGGGACTTGAAAATGCAGATATAGTCCGTAATGCCTATGCCATAGAATATGACTGTTTCAAAGGAATGCAGCTAAAGCATTCTTTGGAATTCAAAAATGTTCCCGGTCTCTTTTCCGGAGGGCAGAGTAACGGCAGTTCCGGTTATGAAGAAGCTGCAGCTCAGGGACTGATCGCCGGGATAAATGCGGCACAGTTCATAAAGGGAAGAGAACCTCTGATCATCGACAGGTCCGAAGGATATATCGGAGTCCTTATTGATGACCTTGTTACAAAGGACGGCATAGAACCCTACAGGATGATGACCAGCCGGGCGGAATACAGATTACTCTTAAGACAGGACAATGCAGATCTGAGACTCAGGAGAAAGGGCTACGAAGTGGGGCTCATTTCCGATGAACAGATGGCAGATCTGGAAAATAAGGAAAGAACTATCCGGGAAGAGATAGAGCGTCTCGGAAAAAAGATAGTAGGCGCTTCAAGGGATATGTCGGAATTTCTTACTTCAATTGGCAGTACTCCTTTAGTAACCGGGGTCACCCTTGAAGAACTGATAAGAAGACCGGAACTTTCCTATGAGGCAATAGCTCCCATAGATCCGGACCGGCCCGATTTATCTGATGCAGTAAGGGAGCAGATAAATATCGAGATCAAATATAAGGGATACCTTGAGCGAGAGATGAGACAGGTACATCTCTTTAAGAAGATCGAGAAAAAGAGGATACCTTCTGATATCGATTTCACCAAGGTCCGTGGTATAAGGATAGAGGCACAGCAGAAACTCAATAAATTTAAGCCGGAAAACATCGGACAGGCATCCCGGATACAGGGAATCTCTCCTGCAGATATCCAGGTGCTGTCAGTGTACTTGAAGAGTTTAGGCGGTTCCGGTTCAGAGGATTCCAATGAGGAATAATACATACTTAAAGAATCTGCTCCAAAAGATGGAGATCCTCTATACAGAGGATAAACTGGAACAGATATATGATTTCTATGAAATGGTCATAGAGAAGAATAAGGTCATGAACCTTACCTCTATCACAGACCATGATGACTTCATGAAAAAACACATCGCAGATTCCCTTGCGCCCCTAATGTTTCACGTGATACATGAGGGAGACAGGATCTTGGATCTCGGAACCGGCGGAGGTTTCCCCGGCATACCCTTAAAGATATTTCTTCCGGAATCTGAGTTTCTCCTTATAGATTCAGTCAATAAGAAACTTGACTTTGTGCAGACGGTTATAGATACCTTTGGACTGCAGGACATTTACGTGCTTCATGGAAGAGCAGAAGACCTTGCCCATAAGCCTGAATACAGAGAAGGTTATGACCTTGTGGTATCCCGTGCCGTAGCAAATCTCGCAACTTTATCAGAACTATCTCTCGGTTTTGTAAAACCCGGGGGACAGTTCATCTCATACAAAGGATCTTCCGGTGTTGAAGAACTAAAGGAAGCTGAAGCAGCCGTTGATCAGATGGGTGGATCCTGCGATAACGTGTTTGAATATTCTTTGCCAGATGGAGATCCCAGAACACTGATCATCATCCAAAAGGAAAGATCCACTCCAAGGAAGTATCCCCGGAAAGCCGGGACCCCGTCCAAGTCACATCTTAAATGATTTCTTCGTTATGTTTCACGTGAAACATTATTGTGCCTGTGCGGTTATATCATACAAACATGTTTCACGTGAAACATACTAGTATAGTCTGATAAAGATACCACTATGATGTTTCACGTGAAACATTATCAAAGTCAGACACACAGCTCATCGCCCTGGTGGGATAAACGCACCAACCCTTTCCCGCGTATTAACTGCATATCCAACGCAAACCCTGCGGAACGCGCCACGCCGAGCTCTCCACCAACTGCGGATAAGCACGCAGGATATTCACGCATGATTTGTTCTTATCCCGCGTGCCAATCCGCAGTAGGTGGCATATCTCGGCTGCGGTTCCGATAAAGGGATTTGCTTTTGGATATGCACTCAATACGCTTCCGGGAAGGTCCGGCGCGTTTATCCTGACTCACAGTAGAATGTTGAACATACAAATGCTTTTCGAAATCAGGGCGGGGGGAAGTGAACATCTGCGGCACAACCCTTTCAGGACCGCCCCGACAAAATATGCTGCATACGTAGTTTTAGTGCACAGGTCTTGAGCAGATCCGAAACGCGATTGACCTGTGCACGTAGACTGTGTTGGCGGAGAGTTTGGCGAAGGGCCGGTCCCTGAGTTGTGTCTGCAGATGCTCGCTTCTCCCGACCGTCAATCAAAAAACAGTTAATATATCGACTCTTATATGATATACTCGATAGACAACCATAAAGCTGTTGGGAGGGGAAGAAAGGAAAAGGCAGTATGAACGAGAACATCAAGAAGAGAAACAGGCTGTTGGCAGAAAAGGTGATAAAGGGACTGGAGTCCAGAAACATGAGCGGATATTATGCCGAGACTAAGGAAGATGCTCTGACCATGGCGCTGGATATGATCCCGGAAGGAAGTACCATAGGAATGGGTGGAGCAATGTCTGCCCATGAGATAGGCCTGGTGGAAGAACTGAAGAAAGGAAATTATACATTTATAGACAGGGATGCAGAGGAAGATAAGAGGGCCGCAATGCTTAAGACCTATGATGCGGATATCTTTTTATCAAGCGTCAATGCCATGACAGAGGATGGAGTTCTGATAAATATTGACGGAAACTCCAACAGAGTATCGGCTATAGCGCAGGGACCGAGAAAGGTGATCTTCATAGTGGGAATGAATAAGGTCTGCAGTGATGTTGACGGCGCGATGAAGAGGGCAAGAAATGTGGCGGCACCCATAAATGCACAGCGTTTTGGACTGTCAACACCTTGTGCCAAGACCGGAGCATGTATGGACTGTAAGTCTCCGGACAATATATGCTGTCAGTTTCTCATGACCAGATTCTCAAGACATGAGGGCAGGATACATCTTATACTTGTGAATGATAACCTGGGATTTTGATCGGGAGTAACAGGAGCCGGATATGATATACAGGGATTTTCAGGACATAAAACTATCAGCTCTGGGATACGGAGCCATGAGGCTGCCGGTCATTGATGGAGATGATGGAAACATTGACCGGGAAAAAGCAGAAAAGCTGATAGACCGGGCCATGTCTGAGGGAATAAATTATTATGATACGGCATATGGATATCATAATGGACAGTCGGAGATAGTCCTTGGGGAGATACTTTCAAAGCATCCGAAGGACAGCTATTACTTCGCGGACAAGTTTCCCGGATATGATCTTTCAAACATGCCGAAGGTAAAAGAGATATTTGAAGAGCAGCTAAAGAAGACGGGAAGGGAATACTTTGACTTTTACCTGTTCCATAATGTCTGCGAAATGAATATCGATGCATATCTGGATCCGAAGTACGGCATAGCGGAATATCTGTTTGAGCAAAAGAAGAATAAGAGGATCCGGCATCTGGGATTTTCCTGTCACGGGGAGCCGGAAACGCTGAAGCGATTTCTTAAGGCCTACGGGGATCAGATGGAATTCTGCCAGCTGCAGCTGAACTATATAGATTGGACCTTCCAGCACGGAAAAGAAAAGGTTGAACTCCTTAGGGAAAGAAATATCCCGGTATGGGTAATGGAACCCTTAAGGGGAGGAAAGCTTGCAAAAACAAAGCCCAATTATGAAGAGAGGCTGAAGAAAATAAGGCCGGAAGAGAGCGTACCGGCAATGGCTTTCAGGTTTCTTCAGGGAATAGAGGGCGTCACCATGATATTATCGGGGATGACCACGGATGAACAGCTGAGGGATAACTTAAATACTTTCAGTGAAGATAAACCCTTTGATGATAAGGAACTAAAAGAACTTATGGGGATAGCAGAGGATATGATTTCTGAAAATATTGTCCCCTGCACGGCCTGCCGCTACTGTACAAGCCACTGTCCCCAAGGGCTTGATATACCGAGGCTCATATCCCTTTACAATGAACACTTCGTGACCATAGACGGCGGAGGCTGGGATTTTATCGCACCCATGGCACTTGCTGCCATTGAGGAAGAGAAGAGACCGGTATCCTGCCTGCACTGCAGGAGCTGTGAACAGGTCTGTCCCCAGAAAATAAAGATTTCGGAGATCATGACAGAGTTTGTAAAGCAGATAGGATAATTCTGTGTTATAATAATTTTCCATCTGTCTGAAATATGAATTTAAGGACAGGATATCCGGCAGAAAACGGATATCTGAAAATAGAAATATGAGGAAGGAGAACGCCTGTTTAATATTGACAGGTCAGAAAAATGGGAAAAGTACTGGCAATAGCAAATCAGAAAGGCGGAGTAGGAAAATCTACTACAGCAATTAATCTTGCGGCATGTCTCGCAGAAAAAAAGAAGAAGGTACTGGTAATAGACAGTGATCCCCAGGGAAACACTACCAGTGGACTCGGAGTGGATAAAAATGCAGTGGAGAATACGGTGTATGATCTGCTGCTGGATGATAGCATAACCATAGAGGACTGCATAATAAATGAGGTCATCCCCTTCGTATCACTGGTGCCCTCCAATATGGATCTGGCAGCTGCAGAGATAGAGCTTATCGGCACAAAAGATAAGGAATACATAATCGACAACAAGTTGAAGGATGTGAGAAAAAAATACGATTATATCCTTATCGACTGTCCTCCGAGCCTTGGATCATTGACGGTGGATGC
>JAFSKT010000009.1 GCA_017448845.1 Lachnospiraceae bacterium | reverse complement strand
CTTTTCCTTGATGTGGGGATTCCCGGATGCAAGGGCTTTCACCTCTGCATAGGTGAGCGCTGCCTCGTCCACATCCTCACAGGAGCGGACCGGGGACTTGCTTGTCATTATTTGGCCTATGAACTTCTGCTTATTCTCGATAAGCTGCCAGCTATAACTGTCGAATGTTGATTCTGTCACATATCTGAGGATTTTTACCTTTTCATTCATATTTCCCTGGCGGATGATCCTTCCCTCCCTCTGCTCAAGGTCAGCAGGTCTCCAGGGACAGTCCAGGTGATGCAGGGCTATGAGCCTGTCCTGCACATTCGTACCGGCTCCCATCTTGAAGGTCGAACCCAATAAAAAACGGATCTGTCCGCTTCTTACCTTTGCAAACAGCTCCGTCTTCTGCCTTTCTGTCTTGGCTTCGTGTATGTAGGCTATCTCTTCAGGCGGCACGCCCTTTTTAATCAGCTTCTCCCTAATGTCATCGTAAACATTGAAACACCCGTCACCCTTCGGCGTGGACAGGTCTGAGAATATCAGCTGTGTTGACCTTTTTTCCGCCGTGTCCTTCCAGATTTCAAAGGCTTTTTCCACACAAACGCTTGTCTTCGAGTTTTCATCATCCGGTAAGAGGTCATTCATAAGCCTCTGGTCAAGTGCCAGCTTCCGTCCGTCATTGGTGACATTGAGCATGTTGTCCTCATGCTTCTCCACCTGCTTATTCCTTATCTTTTCCGCCCTTTCTGCCAGTCCCTGCACCATTTCCTTCTGGTATTCGCTGGGCTTTAATACAACATTCTCATACTCAGCTTCCGGCACGGGGAGATCCAGCATATCTGCCGTCTGGATGTCTGCACACTCCTTAAAAAGGGCAATTAGTTCGGGCAGGTTATAGAACCTTGCGAACCTGGTCTTCGGTCGGTATCCGTTCCCCTCCGGCGCAAGCTCCACGCTCGTGATCGTCTCCCCGAAGGTGGAAGCCCAGGCGTCGAAATTCCCCAGGTCTTTTTCCTGAAGCGTTCTGTACTGGAGATACCTCATATTTACGTAAAGCTCAGTCATGCTGTTGCTTATCGGGGTTCCGGTTGCGAATGTTATGCCTTTTCCGTCTGTGATCTCGTCAAGGTACTGGCACTTGGCAAACATATCCGCACTCTTCTGGGCCTCGTTCTGGGCTATCCCGGCCACGTTCCGCATCTTGGTGTAGAGGAAGGCGTTCTTGTAGAAATGGCTCTCATCCACGTACAGGGCATCCACACCAAGCTGCTCAAAGGTCACAACATCATCCTTCCTGGAGTTGTCGTGGAGCCGTTCCAGCCTTCCCTTAAGCTGCTTCTTGTGCTTCTCCATCTCCTTTACGGTATAGTGCTCTCCCCTTGACGACTTCAGCAGAGCTATTTCCGCTTCAATATCATTTAATTGCTTTTCGATAATCTCCGCCTGTCTTTCAACTGAAAGGGGGATCTTCTCAAACTGGCTGTGCCCGATTATCACGGCATCATACTCTCCTGTCGAGATCCTGGAGCAGAACCTCTTCCTGTTTGCCGGTTCAAAGTCCTTTTTTGTTGCGGCGAGTATTTTTGCGCCCGGATACAGCCGCAGGAACTCTGCCGCCCACTGCTCCGTAAGGTGGTTCGGGACCACGAACAGGCTCTTCTGGGATAATCCCAGGCGCCTGCCTTCCATGGCTGACGCAGCCATTTCCCATGTTTTGCCCGCCCCCACGCAGTGCGCAAGCAGGGCATTCCTGCCATACAGCACATGGGCGATGGCGTTCTTCTGGTGGGGTTTCAGCTCTATGTCCGGGCTCATGCCGGGGAACTTAAGATGGGATCCGTCATATTCCCTGGGCCTTGTGGAGTTGAAAAGCTCATTATACTTCTTAACGAGCGCCCGCCTCCTGTCGGGCTCCCTGTATATCCAGTCCTTGAATGCCTGTTTTATGGCATCCTGCTTTTCCGAGGCAAGCATGGTCTCCTTTTTGTTTAAGACCCTTGACTCCTTCCCGTCCTCTATCACTGTGTCATAGATCCGGGTATCCCGTAGATTAAGGGAATCCTCAAGTATCCTGTAGGCGTTCGCCCTCTTGGTTCCGTATGTCACATCCGTGATGGTGTTGCCGTGGTCAGCGTTCTTTCCTTTCACGTTCCAGAGCCCTGTCACAGCGGCGAACTGTATCCCGACAGCTCCCCTGCTCATAAGGTAGTCCGGGGTCTTGAAGACCTCCTTTATGAAGTCCTCTATGTATTCCGAATCCACCCAGGTCGCACCGAGCCTTATTTCTATCTCGGATGCTTCAAGCTCCTTTGGCTGGACCTTTTCAAGGCATTCCACATTTATAAGGTACTCCGGTGATTTTTCCGCATATTCTTGGGCTGCCTTTAGCTTCTCCCTTACATTCCCGGAAAGGTACTCATCTGCGGTCATCCACTTATTCCTATCAGGATCATGGAAGATCACGCCCTTAAGCTCCTTTATGACATCTTCCTCCGACCTCTTTGAAAGCGCCGCCATGAAGGGTATGTCAACCTTTGCCTTTTCTGACAGGGAAACCGCAAGCGCTTCCCCCGCCGTGTCAACCTCTGTCACGGCTTCGGCCTTTTTGATTGTCCTTTTGCTGAACATATCAGCCTTGCCGGTGTACCTCCCTTCTTCATCAAACTTTTCCAGTGAACAGAGGAGGCAGTAGCTTGAATCCTGCCCCATGGCACGCCTGTTTGTGCGGGAGCTTATGAGTCCGAATTTCTTCGTGAAACCATCGTACAGGGAATTGAGCTCTGTCTGGGCTTTACTTATGGATTCATCCGGGTAGTCCTCAAGCTGTATGTTTATAAGCTCCTGTGTCTTATCCCGGATAGCGATCATCCCTTTTATCCGCTCTTCAACGCTTTCATTCTCTGAAAGCCTGCGCATTATGGAGTTTTCACGGAAATATACCTTCCCCTCCACTATGCAGTAGCTGTAATTCTTGACATAGGGATCCGCAGGGATGGTCTCGGTCTCTTCCCCGTTCTCCTCTATCCCGGCTTCTGCTTCTTCATATGTCCCTTGTATATGCCTCATCGCAGCATTGAGAAGCTCTGGCAGGGGAACATCTTTCTTCTCCCTGCAGGTCAGTTCCTGCCCGAAGGGGCCTGAAACCATTGAAAGCTCGCCCGCCACCATTTCCGGATGGGAGCGGAAATAATCATTGAACTGCCTTCCCTCTTCATCTTCTGAGACATGAAGCCATTCTTCATCGACCTCCATTATCCGGTCACGCTTCTTAAGGAAGATGATGTCCGTTGTGGCCTCCGTCCCGGCATTTGCCTTGAAAGCCGTGTTTGGGAGCCTTACGGCTCCAAGGAATTCAGCTTTCCCGGATATATATTTTCTTACCGTCTCATCCTTTTTATCCAGAGTCCAGCGGCTTGTGATAAAGGCTATGATGCCGCCTGTACGCACCTTATCAAGGGTTTTCGCAAAAAAGTAGTCGTGTATGGAAAATCCCAGTTTGTCATACTCTCTGTCGATTACCCTGTAATCCCCGAAAGGCACGTTCCCCACGGCAGCATCAAAGAAGTCGCTCTGGAATCCGGTATTTTCAAATCCCGTTATCTGTATACTGGCTTCCGGGTACAGCAGTTTTGCTATCCTTCCCGATATGCTGTCAAGCTCCACACCGTAGAGCCTTGACTCTTTCATGGATTCCGGCAGCATACCGAAAAAATTTCCCACTCCCATTGCGGGTTCAAGGATGTTTCCGCCATCAAACCCCATGCGTTCAAGGGTTTCATAGATGCTCCTTATGACAACCGGCGAGGTATAGTGTGCGTTCAGTGTGCTTTCCCTTGCGGAGACATACTCGCTCTCGGATAACAGCCCCTTAAGCTCTGAATACTCTTTTTCCCATCCTTTCCGGTTTTCCTCAAATGCTTCCGGCAGACCGCCCCAGCCCACATATCTTGAAAGGATCTCCTGCTCTTCCGGTGTGGCCGGTCTCTGCTCTGCTTCTATCTTCTGAAGGTTCTTTATTGCTTCAATATTCCTGCGGAACTTCTCTTTCGGTCCCCCTGCGCCAAGGTTGTTATCAGTGATGTGGAAGTTGTGGGCTTCTACTGCCGTTTCCTGTCTCTTTTCCTGATCATCAAATAATTCAGTCAGGTCAGCATCTTCCCATCCGGCATCCGCATCCTCTGATGAATCCAAAACATCCTTTTCTTCTGCAGGAAACACCGGAATAGCTATTGCTTTCTCTTCATCAGTAAGGTATCGGTCAAGTGAAATAAGCTCCCGGATGCGCTTTTCTACAACATTCCATTTAAGCAATATTTCCACGTCGGGGTTTATGATCCCGCCTTTGGATAGTCTGATCCCCTTTCCGTCATGGTTTTCATAGCTGTCATCAACGCCGGGGATGGCAGGTGCGCCACCTCCTATGCTGTACACCGACTTAATGAAGCTTATGTTATCCTTACTGTCATGCCCTTCCAGGATATAGTTATAGATCCGCTCCTTGCTTCTGCTGACATGGACAAAGTTTATAAGGAATGAATCTATCTCATCCTGTGAAATGGTCTTCTCATGAGAAAGAGAAGCAGCAGGGCTGTTTTCTGCTCCTGCTGCCATCATATCGAAAATATTAAGCTGCTGCGGTTCAATGATCCTTGTGCTTAGCTGAATACGATCTCTGCTAAAACCGATTCCTCCGCCCTGGCCTTTATGCTGTTCATACGTGACACCCAGGTAAGCTGCTCCGCTGCTTTCAGCTTCTCGTCCACTCCTTCCCTCTCTGCCATCTGCCCCATCAGGAAGTCCAGCCTGTTCTCCGCCTGTTCCTGTATCGAAAGCAGATGCTCCTTCAGCGTTCCTTCCAGGAGCATTGCCCCGTAGATCCCTCTCCTGTGTTCCTTCAGGTATTTCTTCCTCATGAGCCCGTATTTCGTCAGCATCCCCTCCGGCTCTTCGTTCGCTTTCAGGTTCGGTATGAGATAATCCCCGTTCTGTATGTATTCCAGTTTCATGCTTTTCGCCCCTTTCCTCGGTGTTTTCCTTTTTTCGTGTCTCATTGATGCTTTCACGCTTTAAAGCATTGTATTCTTCCCCATGCTGCTTTTCAAGTTTTATTTTCCGTGCATTCTCTATGAAATCCACGACCCTGTTTTTCTCGTTCTTTTCAGCTTCCTGCTTAAGTTCCTTTTCATGCGCCGATATCGCCCTGCCTATCTCCATAAGGACGGGACAGGAAAGCTCTGACGCTTCCGAACCCATAATGCTCAGCACTTTAAGTGAATTGAAATCACTTATATGCGAGAAATCCAGTCTATCGCTCCATCTGTCGGGATCATAACCGCAGCGTACAAGCAGCATATAGCATACTGAAGCCTTCAGGGTCTCGGATACCGCTGTTTCAAGCTCCATTTCATCCATTGACTCAATGCGTGTCCCTGTGGAGTACTCACATATTTCATTAAGGATATCCCAGGCACCTTCCGCTGCGATCCTTTCCCCGGTTTCCATGAGCCTTTCCTCAAATGTCCTGCTGCCATCGGTCTCACCGTATATGCGTTCCAGCCTGTCTATGACATAATCCTGGTGACTTTTTTCCATCTTCCAGAGCTTCGGGAGCCTGCCGATGAACCTTGAGGGGCTCACATCCTTCACATCAAAGACATATTTCAGCCTGTTGTATGACGAATCCTCATCTATAAGGGCTATGCCCTTTGCACCCTTCTTTATCCAGCATTTCATCCTGTCATTCCAGATATCAAAGGAAGCACAGGCTGTGGCATCCGGTCTCTGGGCATAGATCAGCATCTGTTCATTGAAAGGATACCGGTAAATGTTCGCCGCTGTCCGCAGGAATGATTTCCACTCCTGCTCATTTTCCGTAAGCCGTTTTGCAGTATATTCTGCAAGGGCCTTTATTTCATGATATCTCTCTGCCATCCGTCCTCCTGTCTTTGTATAAGGCATCTGAAGCCTTTTCTTTGGATGTACTAAATGTATATATGTCGCTTTCAATTCGGGAACTCAAGGTGGTAATCAAACTGAAAGCCGGTTATTTCCTGACCGTCTTTGTCCGTGTAGCTGAAGTCACTTATTCCCTTCGGAGTGAGGAATGCGTCATAGGTCTTGCCCTTCTTGCTCTTTATGCCTTTTACAAGGATCCTCTTTCCCTCAAGGAGGCTTTTCACCTGCTCATCGGAGAGTTCCTTCCCCATGGCTTTTCCCAGCTTCATATGACAGGTCTTACAGGTGCAGTATGGTCCGTACTTTCCCTTTACCACATCACTGCCGCATCTCGGGCACTTGCCGAGGATCTCACGGGATGCAGTTCCAAAAATGGCTCTCTGCTCTTCTGTAACCTCATGGTTTTCGACAACCAGCTTCTTCACCAAGTCTTTTATTTCGCTAATAAAGATGTCCGGATCCGTTTCCCCCTTCGCTATCCTTGCAAGCTTGTTCTCCCATTCTGCGGTGAGCTTCGCTGATTTCAGAGTTTCGGGGAGGACGGAGATCAATTTTATCCCGTCTTCTGTAGGGATTAGCTGTTTCTTTTCCCTCTTTACAAAGCCGTCCGTTACCAGCTTTTCAATGATGTCTGCCCTTGTAGCCGGGGTTCCGAGGCCTTTGCGCTCAACATCATCTGACATTTCATCAATCCCTGCCCTTTCCATGCTGGAAAGCAGGGTATCCTCCGTATATGCCTTCGGAGGCTTAGTAAAGTTTTCTATGCTCTTCGACTCCACATCGAGAAACACCTGCCCCTCCACAAGAACGGGGAGGATACTCTCCTTTTCCTTCACTTCCAGCCCGAAGGCTTTTCTGAAGTCTTCCTCAGTTTCCTTCCATCCCTTCCTTGTGACTGTCTTCCCTCTAAGGGTGAACTTTTCACCGGCACAAGATAAAACCACTTTACTTGCCGTGTATTAATGGGGTTCTCCCACTGCACAGGCAAGCCTCACCGCCACAAGGGCCAGGATATTCCTCTCTGTGTTCGGGATAGTGTTAAGATCTGCAGAGCCGGTCTCCATAGTGGGAATTATTGCATGGTGATCCGTGACCTTTTTGCTGTTAAGGATCTTACCGTAATTATCAAGCCCTCCTTCTCCGATAAAGCTGAATGCGCTCCTTACGGTGGAAAGAACCCTTCTTGCAGTCTCTTCCATATCATCGGAAAGAAAACGGCTGTCGGTTCTGGGGTATGTTAATAGCTTCTTTTCATAAAGACTCTGGGTATATTCGAGAGTCTGCTTTGCCGTATAGCCGAAGATCCTGTTGGCATCCCTCTGTAAGGATGTAAGGTCGTAAAGAGCTGGAGCTGCAATAGTCTTTTCTTCTTCTGTTACAGATACTATAGTAGCGGCTTTTCCTTTACAGCTTAGAGCCAGTTTCTCGGCTGTGTCTTTATCCTTAACGGGATCGGAAGCACCATCAAGCTTATCCTTGATGATATGTACTGTATAAAATGGTTCTTTCTTAAAGCTCTTTATCTCCGAATCCCTGCTCACAAGGGCTGCAAGGGTAGGTGACTGGACACGTCCGACCTTAAGTGTCTTCCCGTAAAGAGTTGAGAAAAGCCTTGTACCGTTAATCCCCACAAGCCAGTCTGCCTTCTGTCTGCAAACGGCAGCATCATATAAGTTATCGTAGTCCTCACCGGGCTTTAAGTGATCAAAACCCTCTTAAACCGTGAAGATACTGAGCCGGTTGAGGCCACTGACTGTGGTCGTGAAGGAGAAGCCATCTTCAGGCTTGTATATCAGATGGCTGCCTGCAAAAAGCCTTTTTATCGCCTGTGGATTTCATCTATGGAG
>JAFSKT010000093.1 GCA_017448845.1 Lachnospiraceae bacterium | reverse complement strand
TCTTCCGGTGAGAAGCCCCACATTATCCCAGTCCTCCGCAAGGGACTCCGGCGCCAGCTTAAAAAGCTCTGTTAAGATGTCACGGCATTTTAAACCCACTGTATGCTCCTTTCAGACCGGCAAGTTCGGATAAGAGCTCCCCTCTCCTGTCATCCGGTAATTCAGCGTTTTCAAGTAACGCTTCTATCCCGGCCATATCCTTTTCAATGAGTTCCTTAAGGCAGGGATCCTTTCTTAAAAGGCTGTATCTTCCGTACTTAAGCTCAACATCCTTAATGTTTCCGGAATCCGTATCCGCCCTTAAGCCACCGTTAAAAGCCTCTGCCTTTATGACAAAATAGTACTTCCCCTGATCCTTCACTACCCCATCGTCTTTTATGTTTAGCCCGAAGAGGCCCAAATCCCTCCTCAGCTCACTGATCTCCGACTGGGGCGAAAGTATCCAGCTTTTGATATTTTTCCTGACACTTTCCGGTGTATCAGCGATAATGTCCTCAATGAGCTTACCCCCCATTCCGGAAATAAGCACCGTATCCGGAAAAAGACCTGTCCCCTTTTCCCTGATATACTCCGGCAGAGCCTTTAAGCCGTCAGATAAGATGATATCCACCCGGTCTGTAAGGCCGTAGCGCTCAGCGTTTTCCGCAGCCCTTGCAAGGGGCCCGGGATTGATGTCCATGAGAAAAGCGTGGTCTGCTTTTCCCTCCTTTAAGAGCCAAAGGGATAACAGGCCGTGGTCACAGCCCACATCCGCAACGGTCGCCCCCTCACCCACAAAGGACGCTATATACTTAAGCCTTTGGGAGAGCTTTATCATCAATCCAGATAATCCTTTAATTTGCGGCTTCTGCTGGGGTGTCTAAGTTTCCTTAAGGCCTTGGCCTCTATCTGCCTTATCCTCTCACGGGTTACGTTAAATACCTTACCCACTTCTTCCAGCGTCCTGGCCCTTCCGTCATCCAGTCCGAAACGGAGGCGCAGCACCTTCTGCTCACGTTCCGTAAGGGTTTCCAGTACCTCTTCCAGCTGTTCCTTTAAGAGGGTAAAGGCTGCAGCATCTGCGGGTACGGGCACCTGGTCATCCTGGATAAAGTCCCCAAGATGGCTGTCCTCTTCCTCTCCGATGGGAGTTTCAAGGGAAACAGGCTCCTGGCTTATCTTTAATATCTCTCTAACCCTCTCAACGGGCATGTTCATGGATTCTGCGATCTCATCCGGGGTTGGTTCCCTTCCAAGCTCCTGTAAAAGCTGTCTTGAAACCCTTATGAGCTTATTGATGGTTTCCACCATATGTACAGGGATACGGATGGTCCTTGCCTGGTCGGCTATGGCTCTGGTAATGGCCTGACGTATCCACCAGGTGGCATAGGTAGAGAACTTAAATCCCTTTCTGTAGTCAAACTTCTCAACAGCCTTTATAAGACCTAAGTTTCCTTCCTGGATAAGGTCTAAGAAAAGCATGCCCCTGCCCACATATCTCTTTGCAATGGAGACCACAAGCCTTAAATTGGCTTCAGCCAGCTTCTTCTTGGCTTCCTCGTCCCCGATCTCCATCCTCTTTGCCAGCTCTATCTCTTCTTCAGCTGTAAGAAGAGGAACCTTTCCGATCTCCTTTAAGTACATTCTTACAGGATCCTCAATGGACACGGAATCCGGCACGGAGAGGTCGATATTTTCTACATCCGGTACCTCCTCGTCATCTTCATCATTGAGGTCAGGTTCATCATCTTCATCCTCAGGCTCGTTGATCTTTAAGAACTCTAAATTGTTCTGTTCCAGAGTCTCCAGTATCCTGTCATACTGCTCCTCGGCAAGGTTGAAGCCCATGAAGAAATCCGCAACTTCGCGGTCCTCCAGCACTCCCTTTTTCTTCTTTCCGAGCTCTACCAGTTCCTTTAATTTTTCCTCAAACTGTGCCTGCATTTCTTCTGTCATTCTCTGTGACGCCTTCCTTTCTACCCTGATATCCGGATCTAAATTACTCAAGTGTGATCCTTACTTTTTCCAGTTTTTCAAGAACTCTTTTTTCCCTTAATGTACGGCTTATGGGATCCTCATCCTCCTCCATGGCGATCCTCTTTAAGCTGTCCTTTTTTATCTTTATTACAAGATCCGTGATGACATTCTCCTTATCCTTATTTGAAATGAAAGGATCTATGGGGGCGCTGAATATCTCAGCTGCCTGCCTCTGCTCCTCAGGATCTTCAAAGTGGTTTACTATGGCTGAAATCTTTGGCCCGCCTTCATCCAGCTGCTTATATAAGAGTTCAGCACAGGTTCCGATCATCCCCGGAGAAAAATCCTCCGGATCCAAATACTGTTTCACCGCCTTATAGACTTTGTCCGGCTCCTCGCACATGAGGGTGAGAAGTATCTTCTGGCTCCCCGCCATTCCGGAAGAAGCTTTATCTGTGTTTCTTTTTACTTCCGAAGACCCGGGCGGGTGGGATGTGCTGCTGTTCAGCGCTGAAGTATCCCCCATAAGCCTGATCTGCTCCACTGCCCGTTTCAGCATGTCACTGTCCATCATGTATTCCGCGGCAAAGGCTTCGGTGTAATTGTTCCTTTCGATCTCATCCTTTATGACGGATAAGCGTTTTGCCATTTCCTGCTGGAATCTTGTTCTGCCTTCGGGATCGGAGAGATCGTGGTTCTTCTCCATCACATGTATTTCAAAGCACAGGCTCTGCTCAGCCTCTTCTACCCTTTTACTGAATTCATCCTTTCCGAACTTCTTTATGAATTCATCCGGATCCTTGCAGGGTTTAAGGTTTATCACTCTGGTTCTTATCCCCGCATCCCTTAGTATGGGTATGGCCCGCAGTGCTGCCTTTACCCCTGCACCGTCAGAATCGTAAGCAAGCCGGACGTCTTCGGTATATCTTTTAAGTACTCTGGCATGATCCGGGGTAAATGCGGTACCAAGGCTTGCCACCGCTTCCGTGAACCCCGCCTGGTGCATGCTTATCACGTCCATATACCCTTCACAGGCTATCATATAGCCCTTCCGGCTCCTCCTTGCGGCATTTAAGCCATAGAGGTTTTTTCCTTTGTCAAAGATGGCTGTTTCCGGGGAATTAAGGTACTTCGGTTCCCCGTCTCCCATTACACGGCCTCCGAAACCTATGACATGGTTATTCACATCCATTATCGGAAAGATCACCCGGTTAAAGAAGCGGTCCCTCATGCCTCTTTTCTCATCAATATAGACCAGCCCTGCGGCATTTATCTCATTATCACTGTATCCCTTTTCCTTTAAGAATGCGGTGACCTCGCTTTTCTTTCCCGCATAGCCAAGACCGAAGGACTGCATTATATTATCCCCGATCCCTCTTTTCTTAAAGTAGGCCATGCCGTTCTCACCGGCAGGGGAACGAAGGAGCTTGAAGTAAAATGAGGCTGCGTCCTTAAGTATCGCAAGTATCCTATCTTTTTCCTTCTTTTTAGCTCTTCCCTCTTCCGAAAGGGAAACCTCCGGAAGATTGTAGCCCACCCTGTCTGCCAGGCTCTTTACGGCCTCCGGGAAAGTCATGTTCTCATAGTTCATCACAAATGAGACCACATCTCCGCCGGCTCCGCAGCCGAAGCAGTAAAAAATCTGCTTTCCCGGTGACACGGAAAAAGAAGGGGTCTTCTCATTGTGGAAGGGACAGAGCCCGAAATAGCTTGATCCCTTTCTCTTGAGCTTGACCGCCTGTCCTATCACATCCACTATATCGTTGGCTGCGCAGACTTCCTGCACGGTTTCTTCAGAATAATACATTTATTCACCGAACCTTTTGCCAGGGGTCGGGAATGTACAGCTCTTCATAGACCCCTATGGCGTATCTGTCTGTCATGGAGGAAATGTAATCGCTTACTATCCTCCTTGGGTCCTCATCCATTTCTTCAATGAGGTATCTGTATTCTTCCGGAAGTTCCTCCGGATTCTCCGTGAAATGCCTGTACAGGGTGCAGACTATTCCCTCTGCCTTTCCCTCCTGGCTCTTCGCGGTGGTATTGGTGTAAATAGTTTCAAACATCCATTCCCTTAGGGAAAGAAGTGCCTCTAAGCAGGGCGGGCTCATTACGATCTCGCTCTTTCCCCTGCTGTTCATGATGATATCCTTGATAAAGGAATCAAGCCTCTCTCCCAGGGTATTTCCAACCACGGCGGCAATGCTTTCCGGCACGGAATCGCTTGTAAGGATACCGGCCCTTAAGGCATCATCCATATCGTGGTGCATATATGCTATCTTGTCCGAAAGCCGTACCACCTGTCCTTCTAATGTGGAGGGCTTTGATGACATACCGTGTTTTTCGATCCCGTCCAGCACTTCTATTGAAAGGTTCAGTCCCTTGCCGTTCTTTTCCAGTATCTGAACCACTCTCACCGACTGGTTGGCATGCTTGAAGCCTAAGGGGCAGACCTTGTTTAACGCCCTCTCGCCGGCGTGGCCGAAGGGAGTATGCCCCAGGTCATGGCCTAAGGCTATGGCCTCTGTCAGATCTTCGTTTAAGCACAGTGACCTGGAAATGGTCCTTGCGATCTGCGCCACTTCCAACGTGTGGGTGAGCCTGGTGCGGTAGTGGTCCCCTCTTGGAGTAAGAAAGACCTGGGTCTTATCCTTTAAGCGCCGGAAGGCCTTGCTGTGGATTATCCGGTCCCTGTCCCTTTGAAAAACAGGCCTTAATTCGTCATCCTCTTCCTCCTTCAGCCTTCCTTTGGACTTTCCGGAAAGACAGGCATATTCACTTAAGAATTCCTCTTCTCTTTTTTCCAGTTCTTCTCTGATCTTCATAAGGCTCCGGGCCCTTTACGGGCGTTGTGAAATAAGCTTTAAGAAACACATCCGAAAAACGCTCACAGGGTAATATACCCTCTTTGTTCCGATAATCCTTTTATAAAACCCGAACAATATAGAGTTTTATCAGCCAGCCGGTAGTCATGACAAAGGCGGACATTATTGGGATTATGATCACAGGCCAGAGAAAAGCCTTTTCAAAAAGAGCTTCCTTCCAGGGCCTTAACCCCTTTACGTAGATAGAAAGATCTGCAATGTCCGTTATAAGAAATGCAAGATAGGGATGGGCAAAAAAGTAGGTGGAGTTTTCCTGTCCGCTGTAACGGAGCACCACAGAAAGCACCTCTAAAGCAATGAAAAGCGCATAACAAGGAACCCTGTATCCGGGTTTCTTTTTGGAAACGAACCCCAGGATAAGGCTGAACATTATGCCCTCCATTATGGCAGCTCCGAAATTAAAGGGAATCTCCATCATTTCACCTTATGCCGATTATGGCAGAAAAGCTCCCCGGATAGATCCTCCGGAGAGCTGTGATTCTGTCTGTATTGCGATACTTATTATTTGGATGCTTCAGCAACAGTCTTTGCAACCTCTGCTGCATAGTCCTCTTCCTTCTTTTCCATGCCTTCACCGGTCTGGAAACGTATAAAGGACTTAACAGTGATCTTTGCGCTGTTAGCCTTGGCAACTTCTTCGATATACTTGCTTACAGACTGCTTTCCGTCCTCAGCCTTTACATAGATCTGATCAAGGAGGCAGATGTCCTTATACTGCTTGGAAACACGTCCCTGTACCAGTCCTGAGAAGATCTTCTCCTCGGAAATTGCAGCCTTTGCCTTGATAGCAAGATCTGCAAGCTTTGCAGCTGCTTCCTTTGAAAGGAAGTTGAAGAGGTAGTTCATGTTGCTCTTCTTCTCTTCATAAATAGCGATGTCCTCATCACTCCATACCTTCTCGCCTACAGCCTTATCTAAAAGCCTGCTTAAGATAGGCTTCGGAAGTGAAGCGGGATCATTTAACGCACTGTCGATGGTAAGGCTCTTGATGTGCTCCTTCTCCTCATCGGAAATGTCGTTCTGGCTTACATACTGAGGAGTCATAGCTGCAACCTGCATGGCTATGTTCTTACCCATTTCCTTAACTGCGTCATTTACAACGTCTGTCTCTACATCAACAAGAACGCCGATCTTTCCGCCTGCATGTACATATGCAGCCACAAAACCGTTCTGCTCCTCAAGCTTATCAAAACGACGGATCTTTATATTCTCTCTGATCTTCTGTCCAACCTGGAGAGCAACCTCGTCAGCTACTGTCTCTGAAGGATCCTTGATCCACTTCTCATTTAAGAGGGCGTCAACATCTGCTGCGGATGAATCAAGTGCCTGTGCTGCAACATTGGCAACGAACTCCTTGAAGGGATCTGAGCCTGCTGCAAAGTCTGTCTCACAGTTTACTTCTACAACTGCAGCCTTCTTATCATCATCTGAAACTGCGGTAAGGCATAAGCCTTCTACTGCTATACGTCCGGCCTTTTTAGCTGCTCCTGCAAGTCCCTTTTCACGAAGGAACTCCACAGCCTTGTCCATATCGCCATCGGTCTCTGTAAGAGCCTTCTTGCAGTCCATCATTCCTGCGCCGGTCATTTCTCTCAGGTCTTTTACCTGTTTTGCTGTAATTGCCATTTTTATCTCCTTTTCTCAGGCTTCTTCTGTTGCTGCTTCCTCTGTCTCTGCAGCCTCTGCGTCTCCGGTATCAGCCATCTCTTCACCCTGATTTGCCTCGATGACAGCATCTGCCATCTTGGAAACGATAAGCTTAACCGCCCTTATGGCGTCATCATTTCCGGGAATAACGTAATCCAGCTCATCGGGATCGCAGTTGGTATCGCATATGCCCACAAGGGTAATTCCAAGTGAATGAGCTTCCTGTACGCAGATATGCTCCTTCTTGGGGTCAACAACGAAGATCACATCAGGGATCCTCTTCATTTCCTTGATACCGCCAAGGTTCCTCTCAAGCTTATCCCATTCCTTCTGAAGGAGAGCAACTTCTTTCTTAGGCAGAACATCAAAGGTTCCGTCCTTGCTCATCTGCTCGATCTCCTTCAGTCTCCTGATACGGGACTGAATGGTCTTAAAGTTGGTGAGCATGCCGCCCAGCCATCTCTCATTAACATAGTACATACCGCAACGGAGCGCCTCATCCTTTATAGCGTCCATAGCCTGCTTCTTTGTGCCTACAAAAAGCACTGTGCCTCCGTCTGCAACGATATCGCCTATTGCATTGTAAGCCTCGTCTACCTTACCTACGGACTTCTGAAGATCCACGATATGGATCCCGTTCCTCTCGGTATAGATATACCTCTTCATCTTGGGGTTCCATCTTCTGGTCTGGTGCCCGAAATGCACTCCTGCTTCCAGAAGCTGTTTCATTGAAATAACGCTCATTTCTTTCCTCCTGTTGGTTGTTCATCCGGGTTTCCCCGGGTTACTTCGGCATCCTTCATCCCTCTGGCTTATCAGAGCCCTGCCCTGACACCGGCCAGAAGTCCGGCTGCCTGTTTCCTAAAAGCACTCTGCTTTTCAGCTTACATCCCGTAAAGAGCGCACCGAAAAGCGTGTGACCTGAAGTCACACGCTGAATAATATAACATAACCCCTATCCTTATGCAAGAGGAAATTCTAACACTTTACGCAACTTTTTCGTCCTTTGGTATGCCGGCCTTCGTCCCTTACGGCATACCTTCCACCACTTTTTCACCCTTTGGTATGCCGGCTTTCATCCTTTCCGGCATACCTTCCAGCACTTTTTCGCCCTTTGGTATGCCGGCCTTCGTCACTTCCGGCATGTGTTCCAGCACTTTTTCGCCCTTTGGTATGCCGGCCTTCGCCACTTCCGGCATACCTTCCAGCACTTTTTCGCACTTTGGTATGCCGGCCTTCGCCACTTCCGGCATACC
>JAFSKT010000092.1 GCA_017448845.1 Lachnospiraceae bacterium | reverse complement strand
ATATTGAACTTTCCGTCTTCATAACGGATGACGCCGTCGATCATTGTAAGCTTCACATTGGATTTGGAGCCGGAATAGACGATATTCTTCACCACATTATTCAATGGCTGCATATTGGGGGAATGAAGGTCTATTACAATGAGATCGGCTTTCTTCCCCTTTGAAAGTGAATCGCACTCCGGAGTCCCTATGGCGCGGGCTCCGCCGGTACATGCTATGGACAGCACCTCCGCCGCATCCACCGCCGACGCATCATTCTCCCTGAGCTTCGCCAGAGCTGTGGTAAGGAACATCTCCCGGAACATATCAAGACAGTTATTGCTGGCGGGGCCGTCGGTACCTATCCCCAGTCTTATGCCTTCCTTCAGGTATTTGCTAACAGGCGCTATTCCACTTGCCAGTTTAGCATTTGAAGCGGGATTCAATACCACGGCTATATCCTTATCCTTGATTATCTTAAGGTCCTCATCCGTCACATGGACTCCGTGGAAGAATACGGCTCCGTAGTCAAAGAGCCCCAGTTTATTCAAGTACTCAACGGGAGAAAGACCGTCATGCCTCTCTCTGCAGCCCTTAACCTCAAACTCAGTCTCGGAAATATGAAGATAAAGAGGGGCCTTCTTTTCATGAACCAGTTCCGACACTTCCTTTAACAGCTCCTCGGAACAGGTGTATTCCGCATGGATCCCAAGATGAAAGGAAGTAAGGCTGTTCCCTGCATTAAGCCTCTCATGCCAGTCTATCAGTTTTTCAATGCTCTGGGAAAAATTATTTAAGCATCCGCACTGCACACATCTCATACCTGTGTCTTCAGTGGCTCTCGCTACGGCATCAGGATCTAAGTACATATCACAGATCTCAGTTACGCCGCTTGTCAGATATTCCATGACGGAAAGCCTGGTGCTGTGATACATATCATCTGCCGTAAGAAGCGCTTCTCTCGGGAAGATCTGCTTATTAAGCCACTCGTCCAGCTTCATGTCATCTGCCATGGAACGTAAAAATGCCATGCCTGAATGGGTATGGCAGTTCTTAAATCCGGGCATTATGAGATTTCCATTAAGGTCAATCTCCCTGTCCGGCCTCAGATCCTTTATAAGGCTGTCATAGTCTTCACCCTCTGCGGGACCGGCGTACAGTATGCTGTCGCCCTCGACTATCACTTCCCCTCGATCAATAACAGTTGTTCCTTCCGCTAAAGTAAGAACTTTTCCGTTAAAAAAACGAATACTCATCTTTACCCCCTGTGACTTGAAAGCATCCTCAGAACCGTTTAATGGAGTTTATAAGCAGCTCCTTGAACTTCGGAGCAGCCTTGGCGCCGGCCTCCAGCACCTCTTCCTCCGTAAGCTTGTTTTCGGAGATGCCCGCCGCAAGATTGGAGATACAGGAAACAGCCACAACCCTCATTCCCGCATGATGTGCTGCAATGGCTTCAACTACAGTGCTCATTCCCACTGCATCCGCTCCCCAATTCTTAAACATACGGATCTCACAGGGTGATTCATAGGAGGGACCTGTGGTCTGGATATAGACGCCCTCTTTCAGATCGATGCCCTGTTCCTTTGCTGTGGAACGGACTATATCATTAAGTTCCGGATCATATACATAGGACATGTCCGGGAACCTTACTCCAAATTCAGGGATATTCGGCCCGATAAGGGGATTTGGAACCAATGAAGAGATATGCCCGGTAAGGAGCATGAAATCCCCTGCCTTAAAAGCGGGATTGATCCCTCCGGAAGCGTTGGTAAGGAAAAGAACCTTCGCTCCCATCATTTTCATGATCCTTGCAGGAAGAACAACATCTGTTATCGGATAACCCTCGTAGAAATGTATCCTGCCCTTCATGCAGATTATATTCTTATCTCCAAGAGTACCGCAGATAAACCTTCCCTCATGTCCGGGAGCGGTGGATACGGGAAAACCCTTTATATCCTTATACTCTATTACTTCTTTGACATCTATGTTGTCTGCAAAGTCACCGAGACCGGATCCAAGCACCAATGCGATATCAGGGACGAAATCGGTCTTTGACCTTATATCCTCATAACAGTTTTTTACCTTCTCAAAAACAGTATTATCCGGCATATCATTCCTCCCCATCCATCAGAGCTTTGATCTTCTGCTTATGTTTAACGGGACTTCCCTCTCCGTTCTCCACAGCCTCAAGGATCTCCAAAGCCCTTTCCTTCTGGTTTTCATTCACATAGATAACACACGCTTCTTTAGCTCCGTCAAATTCCTTCCTGCTGAAAAAGGGTACCCTCTCCCATTTTTCAAGATAAGAGATGCCGGCATTGACCAGCATGCGGACAAGGGTAGACTTCTTTTCCATATCAACAGTTTTTATAAGCTTGATCTCGTTATTATCCATCCGCGGACCCTCTTAAATCATGTGTTATTTGATGTAATGCCTGTGGATACCTGTGGATCAGGAGTGTACCCATACAGGGGTTCCTTCAGGACAGGCGGAATAAAGAGCGGGCATCAGTGAAGGCGGTACGTTGATACATCCGTGGGAACCGCTGGTCTTATATATCTGTCCTCCGAAACTCGATCTCCAGGAGGCGTCATGTATGCCCACATTATTTACTATCCTCATCCAGTAATGTACGAAAGATTCGTAATCAGGTCCCTTTAAGGTCCTGTTCAGCTGCTTATACTGCACTGAGAACAGTCCTTCCGGGGTGCTGTGTCCTGCGGAAACCTTTCCCGTAACCACCGGTGCCGCGTAAACAGCCGCGCCGTTCTGGAAAAGAGTAAGTGTCTGGGTTGTGATATTTACGTCTATATAGTTTCCTGCATTAATATCCATATTTACAGGTGATGAAAGTATCTGGTTGGTATCCGGCATGGGGATCGCAGGCTCGGGCTGCGGCTCCGGAACAGGCTCGGATGCAACCGGCATATAACAGGGGATATGGTCTCCGGCAACGGATGTTCCGTTAACCACGCCGGCTAAATATGCCTTTTCCACATCCTGATTGATAACTGCGAAGGAAGTATTGTACTTCTCTGCAAGCGCAGCTACGAACACATCTATGACTGCGGGATTCTGCCTCATTATCTCAATAGTAGGAGCATCAACAACGAAAACCTCCGGCTGTCCTTCTGGGATCGCGAATCCCGTAAACAGGTAATTTACCTGAACTCCATCGGCCAGTGTTTCCTTCTGACTGCAGAAAGGCAGTGCAAGGATTGCAAGCATTGCAATAGTCAACAGCTTCATTGACAGTTTCTTCATTTCAAACTTACCCTCTTTTCCTTTTATCATGACTTTTTTATGACCCTGAACTTTGGCTCCTCTTCCAAATCTGCCAGGATTTCCTCCTCGTCAACGTCGGGATCATACAGATCCTCGTCATCAGCATCCGCAGGAAAGGTCATTGAAGACCTGAAGCCTCCGGTGCTTCTCATTCCCCCTGAAAAACCCCTGTCATAAGAAGGCTGGGCTTCAACTCCTCTGCCCTGTCTTCTCCTTTTAAGCTTAGCGGCCTCGTGACCTGAAATGACCGCAATAACTCCTATTATCAATACTGCAACCGGAATCTCCACCGCCGCTCTTAAATAGGCGCCGTCTCTGTCTCCGGTTTCCCTTATGATCAGATATGCCTGTAAGATTATACCCGTAACGGTTGCTATTAAAAGATTGCCGCACCAGAGATAGGCGCTTAGCCGTCCCTCTGCCATGACTGTATCAAAAAAAGCTACTCCCATGGTGATGGGAAAAATGATCAGGGCGCTCGTCTCCTCAAACCTGAAAAAGAATATCCAGGCAAAGATCAATATATAATTGACGGTCAGCATCAGCAGCATCTTCCTTACTGACATAACGCCTTCCTTTCGGATAGAAACACTCTGTTCCTTACTTCACCACCAGATTTACGATCTTACCCGGAACGTAGATCTCTTTTACGATATTTCCGCTGATCCTGTCCTTAACGGCTGCCTTTGCTTCCTCAAGGACTGCTTCCTTTGAAGCGTCCGCAGGAATGCTGAGGGTTGTCTTAAGCTTTCCGTTTACCTGAACAGGAACTTCTATGGTGTCATCCTTCATGGCCTCGCTGTCAGCCTCCGGCCAGGAAGTGGCAAATACGGATCCCTGGTTTCCAAGCTGCTGCCAGAGCTCTTCCGCAATGTGGGGAGCGAAGGGAGCAAGTAAAATAACATATGTTTCCAATGTCTCCTTATCAACTCCGGGCAGCTTAGCAAGGGCATTATTGAATTCCATAAAGCCGGAAACCACCGTATTCAGCGAGAAGCTCTCCAGCCTCTGTGTAATGGTGCTTATAAGCTTATGCCTTATGCGGATAAGCTCACTGTCCGCCTTAACGCCCTTGTCCTTATTTTCCATTACCAGGTTCCATACCTTGCATAAGAACCTGTAAACTCCGTCTATACCGCGATCATCCCAGGCGCTGTCCTGCTGGGGCGGTCCGATAAAGAGCTCATAGAGCCTCAGTGAATCACAGCCGTAATCCCTTATCATATCGTCAGGGCTTATGACATTTCCAAGGGACTTACTCATCTTAACTCCCTTGGGTCCCAAAACCATACCCTGGTTAAAGAGCTTTAAGAAAGGCTCTTCAAAGCCTATTGCTCCGATATCATAGAGGAACTTGGTCCAGAATCTGGAATAAAGGAGATGCAGTACCGCATGCTCCACGCCGCCTATATACATATCAACGGGAAGGTACTTGTCAGCCTTTTCACGGCTTACCAGTGCCTTATCGTTATTCACGTCCACATAGCGGAGGAAGTACCAGGAAGAACCTGCCCACTGGGGCATGGTATTGGTCTCCCTCTTTGCGTCCTTTCCGCAGACCGGACACTTGCAATTAACCCATGAATCAATGGCTGCAAGAGGTGATTCTCCTGTGTCCGTAGGCTGATAGGACTCAACCTCGGGTAAGAGTACCGGAAGCTCCTCTTCGGGAACCGGCACAGCGCCGCAGTCAGGGCAGTGGATAATGGGAATGGGCTCACCCCAGTACCTCTGGCGGGAGAAAACCCAGTCTCTTATCTTGAAATTCTTCTTTGCCCGGCCGAAGCCCTTCTCTTCAACGATATGAGGAGCCTTTACCTTAAGCTCTGCAGATTCCATGCCGTTCCACTCGCCGGAATTGATCATGGTACCGCTGGCCTCGGTATATGCTTCCTGCATATCCTCTATTTCCTTCCCGTCCTTTGCGATAACCTGGACAATGGGAAGATCAAATTTCTTAGCAAACTCAAAGTCTCTGTCATCATGGGCGGGAACGCACATGATAGCACCTGTTCCGTAATCCGCCAGAACATAGTCTGAAAGCCAGATGGGAACCTTAGCGCCGTTCAGGGGATTTATGCAATAGGAACCGGTGAAAACACCTGTTTTTTCTTTACCCTGAAGTCTGTCCACATTGGATTTATTGGCGGAATCCGCTATATACTTCTCAACATCCTCTTTCTTATCCGGAGTTGCAAGGCCTGCTGCCTTCTCATGCTCCGGAGCAAGTACCATGAAGGTAGCTCCGAATAAGGTATCGGGCCTGGTGGTATATACCGTGATGGCGTCGTCTCTTCCGTCTATCTTAAAATCTACTTCCGCGCCGTAGGACCTGCCGATCCAGTCGGTCTGCATCTTCTTAACCTTTTCGGGCCAGTCAAGCTTATCCAGATCATCCAAGAGCCTGTCGGCGAACTCGGTGATCTTTAACATCCACTGGCGGAGATTCTTCTTTGTAACCTCGCTGTGGCATCTCTCGCACTTTCCGTCCACAACTTCCTCGTTTGCCAGAACCGCACGGCAGTGAGGACACCAGTTAAGGGGCATCTCCTTTTCATAAGCATATCCATGCTTAAAGAGCTGTACAAATATCCACTGTGACCACCTGTAAAACTCGGGATCCGTGGTATCCAGCTCCATATCCCAGTCATAAATGGCACCGATCTGCTTAACCTGCCTCTTGATATTCCTGATATTCTGGGCAGTAGAGATCCTTGGGTGCTGTCCGGTCTGAATGGCGTAGTTTTCCGCAGGAAGTCCGAAGGCATCCCATCCCATGGGATGGATCAGATAATAGCCGTTCATCATCTTATAACGGCTCCACACATCAGAGATCACATAGCCTCTCCAATGTCCCACATGGAGTCCCGCTCCCGAAGGATAGGGGAACATATCCAGACAGTAATATTTGGGCTTTTTCCCATCATTCACATTTACGGGATGTTCCTCCCAGATCTTAGTCCACTTGTCTTCTATTTCCGAATGGTTATAGATTTCCGCCATTTTAACCGTTTCCGTTCCTTTCCTGCTTCTATTCTGACCGCTTCAGGGCATACTTATACCCTTAATATAAATAATCAGCCCTATAAGTTTAATGCCCGCATTCCTAAAAGTCAAGGATTGCGGGCGTTATAATAAGCTGATATAAAGTTGTTTAAGTAATATGTTTCAGGTCTGTGTCCTAATCACTGACCGGTGACAAATCCGGGGATCCTGTCCTTATAGAAACTTCTGTAGAATTCCGGGTCGTATCCCATGTCCTCCAGAATGCCTTTTTTCGGATATACGGTTATACTATAACTATTGTTATCAATATCCCCGTACCTCATCCATGCTGAATTGTAGTCCGTGGCCATGGAGCTATTCATGATCTTCTCTATCTCTGCGCTGTCGGTGTATTCCTTAGTCTCTCCGGTAAAGATCCCATCCTCATCGTAGGTGTTCTCACAAACATCTATCTGCCGTACTTCCTCAGGCTTGATCTGTCCGCCTTTCCAGAGACCCTTTGCCGTAAGGAAATCAATGGTATCGTCATAGCACTCATATACCGGCCATGAGAAGTTCATATATCTGTTGTCATAGATGTTCACCATTCCCACGGGATTATTGTATGAAGCCATGGTAAAGTCATAGTGCTCCGAAACATCCTTTCTGTAGGCCTCAAGGAATCCGTGAAGAAGATTTTCCTTGCTGGTCTCGGTGCCGCGCTGGGTAGATGCCGACATCTCAAATACAGCCTTCGGGTTCTTAGCCCTTGCCTCTTCCACCATCTCCTCGATCTCATCCAGATGGAAAACTCCCTTGGTAAACTCGTCCCTGCTTATTATTCGGTCCATAAGGGCAGGGTCTACGTTCTCAGGTATCCTTATGGCCCTTGTAACGATCCGTCCGTCCTTTAATCGCCAGCCAATGGTCGCGCTCCAGGATTCGGCATTACCGGGCTCTGCCATATCATCACTCATTCCGTCCCGAAACTCTTCCACAGCCTTCTCCTGTCCTATTTCAGCTAAGGCAAGGAGGTCATCCGTATCGGTTAGGAACATCTTCCTCTCAATATAGGCTTCAGATGACACATAATCACCGTTTTCGTCATTGTAATCTGAGTAATACCAGTTATTTATAAGCCATGCGCTCTCTACTGAAGAGTCCTTCGGAAGGTAACGGTCGTAGCCGGTGATGCCGCTCTTATAGGTAAAGAGTATTATAAGGGCCAGGGCAGCAATGATGGGGATCTCAAAAGCCTTATTAAAGGCCATGCGGATATTCAGGGCAAATATAGCCTCCGCCACTGCAGCAACCACCACCACAGTGATGATAATGGTAAAGATAACCGCTCCAAGTGAGGTTTTCCTGTCACTGCTGAACAACCAGTATATGATAAGGGACGCATCCAGTGAAAAGATTATCCCGGCAAAGAACTTGATAAATACTGCAAGAGGTCTGTAAACCACCGCTTTTCCGGCCCATTCGGACTTTCTCTTTTCATAGACCACCAGTGAAATAGCGAATGTTATTATAAAGATCGCCACGTTCCAGAACATTCCCGGAACAAAGGATCCGGCGGACCTCATTACGTTGTCCATGGTGCTGGGCGTATTAATTCCCCTGTATTCGAAGGTCGATATCATACCCATGATGAAATGGGCAGGGGGCAGGGTAAACCAGTTCTGCATGAGCCCATCTATTTTACCCTGGTCAAAGGTGGCATAATATGCAGTCCTGCAGCCAAGGATGGTAAGCCTGACAAGAGCTTCCATACCGAAGGCAAAAAGGTTCATAAGGAGAGCGGTAACAACTGTTCCCGTAAGCAGGGAGCAGAGGCTGCTTATACCGTAAACCGCAAGGAAAAGCACGGTCTGGAACCCCCAGGTCATGAACATCTCCGCAATAAGCCAGGAGGGAGCACAGCCGTTTACTGCCGCTATACCTATAGAAAGAAGCAGTCCCGCCAGTGAGGGCAGCAGATATATCAGTATGCTGTTTATGACTATGTTAAGGAATCTGCTGCTTCTCTTTTCCGGACGGCTCTCATAGAAATCCACGGTCTCGGACTTATAGAGGAATGCAAATCCCTGTACCGCCAGGATCACCGCCCCGGTGCAGCAGATCATAAAGCTTATGCCCTTAAATCCCATGAGGGCCGAAAGCGCCTCAGCTCCTGCTACACCGAAGGGTGTCTCATCTATAGTAAAGGCTCTTGTTCTCTGTAAGACTATAATTGTACCGAACACATCATAGAGAAAGTACATCAGGGCAGAAAGCGCAAGCAGGGGGAGCCTCCGCCAGAGCATGGCTTTCTGTTCATATATAGTCTTAGCCAAGGATGAATTTCCGGATGTCATATCCAACCACCTCCGTTTCACTTATAAATATCTCTTCCAAAGAAAGCTTAAGGATCTCGAAGAACACGGTCTCAAAACCTCTGAAATGTTCCTCAGTCTCTTCTCTTCCACCCCTTATGGTGTAAGTCCAGAGCCTACCCCTCTGCTCCTCCAGGATCACATTCAGTCCCTGAAGTGCCTTGATCCTGTCTTCATCGCTATTAAATACCACCTGTATTTTTTGCAGGTTAAGTTTCATATCTTCCACGTCCTCTGATAAGAGAACTCCGCCCTTATGCAGCAGGCCCACGTGGTCGCAGATATCCTCCAGCTCCCTTAAGTTATGGGAAGCGATCACAGGGATAAGCCCTCTGTCCGCCATGGCAGAGGCAAACATGCTCTTTACTCCTGCCCTCATCACCGGATCCAGTCCGTCAAAGGTTTCATCGCAGAGGATGTACTTCGCTCCGCTGGAAACAGCAAGCAGTACCATTAACTGCTTCTTCATCCCCTTTGAAAACTCCGATATCTTCCGCTGCTCCTTAAGCTCGAATCCGCTTAACAGGGTGTTGAAGCCCTCCTTATCAAATGAAGGATAAAGGGATGCGTAATAATCCCGCATATATCCGGGAGTTGCATTCTGGAAGAAATACATCTCATCCGGTATGAAAAAGATCTTTTCCTTCACTGCAGGTGAGTCATAGACCTCTGCTCCGTCAATATCGATCTTGCCGCTGTCCGGCTTCAGTATCCCGGTCAGCATCCTTAAGAATGTTGATTTTCCTGCTCCGTTGGTTCCGATAAGCCCGAATACCTCTCCTTCCTTTATGGAAAGAGAAACGTTATTCACTGCCTTTATGTCCCCAAAGGATTTGTTCAGTTCAAATGTCTCTATCATTCTCCACCTCTGATCTTCTCAATGGCCTCACCGCAGATAACCTCCGGCTTAATGCCAAGCTCTTTTCCTTCCCTCAGTACATCAGCAACCTCAATGATAAGCTCCTGCTTCTTCCGGTCCTTCAGTACCGAGCTATCGGAAACAAATACGCCCTTTCCCTTTACCGTATAGGTGTAACCCTGACGCTCCAATTCCGTGTAGGCTTTCTGCACGGTATTTGGGTTCGTGCCGTTCTCCACGGCAAGGCTCCTTACCGAAGGAAGCTGTTCCCCGGGTCCCAATACGTCCAGGAGGATAAGGCGTTTCATCCTGTCTACGATCTGCTCGTAGATCGCTCTGTTGTCCCGCCAGTCAATAAGTTTCATTTTTTTAACCTCGTTTTTTTGGAGAGCCACGGCATTTAAAATCCGCTTCGCGGAGCCGTGGCCTACGTACCGTAAAGTTTTCTACGAAAACTTTACAGTACAAATTGCTAACTGTATTAGTACGACTAATACAGATAATACACGCTTATCCAAATAATGTCAACACCTTTTCTGAAAAAAGATGATTTATGCCTAAGGGGAAGAAAAATGGCTGAATAGGGCATAGAATTCCGACAGGAACGAGGACGGCTGCAGAGATTCTATGCCTAAGGAGAGAAGAATTGTCTGAAAAGGGCATAGAATTCAGGCAGAAACGAGGACGGCTGCAGGGATTCTATGCCTAAGGGGAAGAAAAATGTCTGAAAAGGGCATAGCATTCCAACAGGAGCGAGGGTTGCGGAGAGAATTCTATGCCTAAGAGGAAGAAAAATGCCCGAAAAGGGCATAGAATTCCAACAGGAGCGAGGGCCGATGAGAAGATTCTATGCCTAACGAGAAGAAAAATTCCTGAATAGGGCATAAATCCTCAACAGACGCGAAGGCCGGATGCGTTTAGGCACCCCAGGCGCAGCGCATTCCGAAAGGAGTGAAAGCGCGTCCGCGAGGGATACTAATCGATAACCCGGTACAGTTCCTCGCCGTCGTTATCGGCTATGAGCTCATAATGTGAAAAGACGAAATCCTTCACATCATCGTCATCGAATTCCCACATCCTCTCGGATATGATCCACTTCGGGGTGTGGAGGGTGAGCTTGGTCATGACTTCGCTCTTGATCCGGGGATCCAGGTGCAGGAAATAGGGAAGATTAACAGGATACTTATTAGATGGAAGTTCCTGATTTATCTCATAATAGATCATGCCGGATTCCAGGTTATAGATACCGCTCCTCTCCCACTCCGGCACAAGGGCGGATATCTCCTTGCAGGCAAAGTACTGGTTCTTTCCGGTCTCCTCCTCATAGATCATGAGGTTCTCCTTGAATTTGTCGCTGGTAAGGGGATAATAACAGTCAAATACCAAAAGCATTATGATGCAGAGGACGATGTCCCGGAGCCCGGGCTTTACGTTCAATATGCCCATTTCCCTGACCACATTGATATTGTCCGTCATGTCCTTTACAAAATAGACTGCGGTGATGACCATTACCGGCATCTGACTGAGGAAATAGTAGAGATAAGGGGTTCCCAGATGTAGCAGCAGATATTGGGTAACGGATGTAATTATAAGATACATCCTTCTCTGGTCATCCTCTTCCGTCTCATGTTTCATGCAGAGTCCGTAGAAGAAACCGGCGTAGCAGATAAGAAGGTTCAGCTCCCACTTAAGGGAAAAGGACTCGTAGTAGTCCGTGGATCTCTTGAAAGCAAAAACAAATACACAGTAGACAAAATCCTTTAAGGCCCCGTTCACGATAAAATAGATAAAGACCGGCACCGCCACCATCAGCACTCCTCCGATGAAGTACAGGGCGCACTTAAAGATCTCGTTATATTCTTTGCGTTTTATAAGGATAATGATGACTGTCAGCACTGAAGCGCAGATTATTGCAGCCACCGTCATTTTCGAAAAGAAATAGATCCCGAAGCCGATGCCCATTATAAGGGCCGAATGCCGGGTACTGACCAAAGCCCCGTCTCCCCGGATAATAAAGTCAAGGGTAAGAAAGACCGCAGCCATACTGCAGGGCATGAAAAGCTCTTCCACCGTATTGCCGCCCCACATAAGGGCATAGGCGAAATAGTAATATAATAAGAGAACGATGGCAGAACCGATGCGGTTTGTAAAGAGCTTCGTGATCTTCCATATCAAAACAACTGTTATTGCAATGGAAATACACTGTATCAAAAAGATACCGTTCCTGTCTCTGAGGAACAACTGGCCAAAGGCCTCATAGAAAAAGAGGGTGGGCCCTTTCAGGTCAAAATAATCCCTGTAGGGGACCTTTCCGCAGGTTATGGCCCTTCCCATCATAGCGTACCAGGAGGAGTCGTAACCGTAGGCGTAAGGGTATAGGGGACTGGTCCAGCTGGAACACTGGAGCACAAACACCATTCCCGATATGATCACTAATATGTACTCTATAGTATTTATTATCTTCTTTTTATCCATGATCCCCGATATTAACCCCTTACAGTAAATGCCCCCGGAACCTGTCCCGGGGGCAAAACCTTAATATTTACTCCTCAACATTCTCTATCTTATCCTTCCGGGCTTCTATTTCCTTAGCCTGTACATCAGCAGGAGCCGGCTCGTAGCGGTTGAATTCATAAGAGAATTCTCCTGTTCCTCCTGTCATGGAGCGGAGATCCGTATTATATCCGAAGATATTGGCTTCGGGGATCTCAGCCTCTATGATCTGCTTTCCGCCTTCAACGGGAGTCATACCAAGCACACGTCCGCGGCGCTTGTTCAGGTCACCCATTACATCACCGGTGTACTGATCCGGAACCGTAACCTTTAAGGTCTCGATGGGCTCAAGAAGGATAGGTGTAGCCTTCATGAAACCGTCCTTGAAAGCAAGCTTGGCTGCTGTCTTAAAGGACTGCTCGGAAGAGTCAACAGGGTGATAGGAACCGTCATAGAGGGTAGCCTTAACGCCTACAACAGGGTAAGCGGCAAGAGGTCCCTTCTCAACTGACTCAGCCAGACCCTTTTCAACTGCAGGGAAGAAGTTCTTCGGAACCGCTCCGCCCACAACTCTTTCCTCAAAGATAAAGGCCTTCTCCATATCTCCGCTGGGCTCGAATATGATCTTAACATCACCGAACTGTCCGTGTCCGCCGGTCTGCTTCTTATATCTGCCCTGAACATCGGATTTGCCCCTGATGGTCTCACGATATGCAACCTTAGGGGTTGAAAGCTCGATCTGTACCTTGTACTCGCTCTCAAGCTTAGCCTTTACAACGTCTATCTGCTGCTCGCCGATACCGTAGAGCACTGTCTGGCGGTTCAGGGAGTCATTCACATTCTTAAGAGTCAGATCTTCGCTGCACATCTTAGCGAGAGCCTGGGAGATCTTATCTACGTCACCCTTATTCACGGGCCTGTACCTTACAGCCGTATAAGGTGTTGAGATCATGGGCTTTGAGAACCTGATGGCCAAAGCCTTTGTTCCAAGGGAATCTCCGGTCTTGGTAACACCCAGCTTCGCAAATGCGCCTATATCGCCGGCATGGAGCTCCGGAACCTCGATGGCCTTGTTGCCGCAGAGGGTGTAGAGCTTTCCTGTCTTCTCTTCCGTTTCCTCATTGACATTGTAGAGGGTATCTCCGCTCTTTATAACGCCTGAGCAAACCTTGAAAAGTGAATACTTTCCGATGAAGGGATCGATAATGGTCTTCCATACCAGAGCTGTCTTCGGCTTTGAGAAATCATAATCCGCTTCAAATATCTCGGAATTGGCGGTATTGATACCTGCGATCTTCCTGCCCTCGGGGCTGGGAAGATACTTAACGCAGTCGTCAAGAAGTGTATAGACACCGCGGTTCAGGGTATTGCTGCCCATGGTGATGGGAACTATGGTGCCGTCACAAACGCTGGTGTGGAGCGCAGCCCTGATCTCTGCTTCGGAGAAGGTGTCGCCGCCGAAATACCTGTCCATGAACTCTTCTGAGGTCTCTGCAACCGCTTCCATCAGGGAATCCCTGTAAGCCTGGAGATTTTCCTTTGAATAATCGGGGATCTCGCACTCAACAGCCTTTCCCTTGTCATCCCAACGGAAAGCCTTCTCGGCTACAACATTCACATATCCCACAAACTTCTCATTCTCCCTGATGGGGAAGTGGAAGGGCGCGATCTTTTTCCCGTAGAGGTTTGTAAGCTCCTCAAGAACGTTCTTGAAGGAAGCATTGTCGATATCCATATTTGAAACATATACCATCCTGGGGATCTTGAATTTATCGCAGATCTCCCAAGCCTTCTTTGTACCGGGCTCGATGCCTGACTTGCCGTTAACCACTATGATGGCTGATGCTGCAGCTGTTGCCGCCTCCTCAACCTCTCCCACGAAATCAAAGAATCCGGGAGTATCCATGATATTCAGCTTTGTGTCCTCCCACTCGATGGGGATAAGAGATGTGCTGATCGAAAACTTCCTCTTCTGCTCCTCTTTGTCGTAATCGCTGATGGTGTTGCCATCATCGATGGTGCCGAGTCTGTTCGTAAGTCCGGCAAGATTGGCCATGGATTCAACAAGGCTTGTCTTACCTGCTCCGCCGTGTCCCAAAAGGGCAATATTGCGGATCTTCTCTGTTGTATAAACCTTCATACTTAATAATTCCTCCAATAAAATATTAATGCCTGCAACGCAAGCATGAACATTTTACCAAAAAAAATATATTTTAACAACATTTTTATATGCTGATTGCCAATATGATATACATTATATCTTTTCAACATTTGATAAAAATGCTAAAATAAACCATAGCCCTGAGGGGAGGCGGACAAGGAGTTTATCTATGAAAGTAAGACGCATAAGTATTACCAACAAACTCATTCTCGGAGTTATCGTCCTCTTCCTGGTCTCCGATGCGCTTCTCGGATTTCTCGCCTACAAAAAATCCTATAATATGCTGGAAGACCAGATAAAGCAGAATACGGAGCACCTTGCTTCCACCATAGCCTGTAAGCTGGACGGAAACGCCATAGCTGAGGTACAGCCCGGCGATGAAGGGACTGAAAAGTATCTGGGCGTGAGCTACGACCTTACCGAATTCACAGACACGGCAGGCGTTGAGTTTATATATACCATACGTAATTCAGCAAACGGCGGCATGGAATATTCCATAGACGCCCAGATCGAAGATAACGCAATGATCGGGGAAGAATTTGATGATGATGAAGCAGCCCCCGCCCTGTCAGGTACCGTGGTGTCCAGCAGCGAGCCCTATACCGATGACTGGGGAACCCACCTTTCAGCCTACGCCCCGGTTTATGCAGACGGAAAGGTCATGGGGGCAGTAGGTGTGGATGTGAGCATGGACTGGGTACGTCAGCAGACTTCCGCACTCTAATCTCATGCCTCATAGTTCTTATAATAGGCATTCTGATGTTCTTCTTAATAAGCCGGGCCCTGAGCCGCAAGTTCATCCTGTTAAATGACAAGATCGAGGATCTCACAAAGGGCGACGGGGATCTTACAAGGATCATCGAGCTCAATTCCGGAGACGAATTCGAGGTAATAGGCGGAAACATCAATAAGCTCATAGAATTCATAAGGGTAATGCTCTTATCCATACATGACGGGTCCGCAAAGCTTAACCGGACTTCCTCCGATATAGCGGACAATGTCCGGGGAGCAAGAGGTGACGCTGAGTCCATTTCCGAGACCATGACGGATATGAGCGCCACCATGCAGGAGACAGTGGCTTCCTTAAATGAGATCAATAACCTGATGACGGATATCACCGCCTCCTTTGACGATATAGTAACGGAGATTGACGGCGGCCGTGATTTCGCCCATGAAGTAAAGGGTTCCGCTACCCAGATAGGGGATAAGGCTAAGAAAGAGCGCAGCAACACTGAAGATAAGGTCAACAGAATGGCGGAGGCAGTATCCGATAAGATCGAGCGTTCCAAGGCCGTAAGCCTTATCGAAAACCTCACCGGAAATATCATAGCCATTGCGGATCAGACAAACCTGCTGGCATTAAACGCTTCGATCGAAGCTGCCCGTGCAGGCGAAGCAGGCAGAGGCTTTGCGGTTGTAGCTACTGAGATAGGCGAGCTGGCCAACAATTCCCAGTCGGCAGCTTCAGAGATACAGGCAGTTTCGGCGGAAGTTATTACCGCAGTAAACGAACTGGCAACAGAGGCTCAGGAACTCTTAAGTTTCGTAAACAGCACAACCTTAGAGGGTTTCTCAAATCTGGTAAATATCAGCGAAGAATATATCAAGTCTGCTGAGAGGATATCCGAGATGATGGAGCGTTTCTCCGACGCCACCAGCCAGATACAGTCAAATATCGACAGTATCCGGAAGTCCACCGACTCGGTAAATGCAGCGGTTGAAAATGCGGCCGACAACGTTACCAGAACGGCGGAAAGAACCGTTGAAATGACCAATAACATTACCCGCATAGACGAAGAAGCCCTCTCCAGCAGTGAGATCTCCAACGATCTGGAAGCAGAAGTGGGGAAATTCAAGCTTAAATAACACTAGATATTATTAAATAATCCTGCACCATATGCAACAAAGTAATCCCGAGGCAGCTGCCTCGGGATTCTTTATCTCCCCTGTATTGCAAAGCTCACTCCCGCAGTTTTGGCGCGTTTCCGTAGCACTGCATCTTCCCGAAGACATCCTTTAATTCCCACCAGGAGCTGCCGGTCGCGCCCTTAAGCAGGGTTCCGTCAAGCTTTCTTATTTCCTTTTTGACGGCAAAGGAGGTCTTTCCTTCCATGCTCTTCAGTTCCCCCTCCTCATCCTTCTCATAGGTAAAGTTCCTTACATTATTGGTATCCCTTACCATGACAAACCAGCGGCCCTTCGAAAGCTTTACATCCAGTATGTCCATGGCATGTCCGGTAATCCCGAAGGTCATGCCCTCCTTACGCTTTTTGGCTGCCCTTATATCATGGAGAAAGATCATCTCCTCCCTTGAGTACCTGTTGCCCGGGTTCATCTCCATCATGGCCTTATTCCGGTTATTTGCATAAAGCTCCAGCGCTGTAAGCCTGTTTTTATAGAGCTTATCGTCTTCACCCTTAAGCTTCGCGGGAGCGGTATAATAGGTATCCTTCCTCTCCAGGTCCGCAAGGATCTCCTCCAATGTCATCCCCCCGTTAAAATTGTCATAGAGCCTGGCGATGGCCGCGGCAGGATCCTGCATATCCGTGCCGTCATCAAGTCCCGGACTCTCCGTCAGGATGTTTTTCATAACCTGCTCTGCCATCTTTTCCGGATCAAGGTTATAAAGCTCATCTATCCTTTTCCAGATAGTCTCCAGATCCGCTTCCTTTACCCCCGGAACATCCTTTAAGACCGCTTCCTTTATGTCCTTAAACTGCTCCCTCCGTATGGCATTCATCTCCGTGACCTTATTCCTTACGGTTTCCAGGGTATTTGCTATAAAGCCGTCCTGATCTTCCCCCTCCGCAAACTGATGATCCTTCACGTCATCCCAGATCATGTTCTGCATCCAGAGGGGTACCCCCTTTAAGAGCATTCTCTTTCTCCTTGCGTCGATCTCATTGTCATCCAGCTCATACTCTTCTCTCTCCGGCTTTGAATTTTCCCAGCAGTCCTTTCTGCCGGTGAGATGCATCATGGCTTTCCTGGGGCTTCCTCCCGCGATCTCACAGGCCAGATTGCTTAACTTCCCTGTAGCAGCATCTACCTTGGAAACCTTATGCTGTGTTCCCGTGGATGTATATGCTTTCTCAAGGAGCTGTGCCCACATGCAGTCGTGGGCGGTGGCGCTCATATCATAATCCTTTCTCACCTTGATATAGACGGGTTTCATGGTAACGGAGGGCTTATCCATCTCTTCCAGCGTATCCACTCTCCGGTTATTCTCGTCAAAGGCCATATAAAGCCTTACCATCACATTTCCGTCTCCGATATCGTGAAACATTTCCATGATACCCTCGGGATTGGAACGGATAAAAGCGGTTATGGCGGACATGAAATAGCAGTCTCCCACGTACCCCTGCTTCACATCATTGATATTCGGCTTATGGAGGAATAAGGGGATATCCTTTACGTTGCTCTCCTTAAGGTCATCCTTACTGAACATGGTATGGATCGCAACCTGCTCATTCGCGGCCTCAAACTCCGCATCCGTCATCCTCTCGGGATTATCCGAAGCCTTAAGCTTTCCCCGGCCCATGGAGCTTATCTCATCCGAGATCTCAAGCAGTCCCTTTATCACACTGTCATCAAAGCTTACGTTCCTAAGCTTCACAAAGGCTCTGTCCAGGTCCTTACGGAACTTGTCAAGAAAGGCCATCTCCATTTCCACGGTATCACTGGTCACCGTGTATTTAACCTTCACATAATGCTCCATGGCTTCCACCGCGGTACGTATCTCCTCCGGATACTGGTCCTCACGGCCCGTGAGCTTCTCTCTTACTCCGGCTATACGGAGCTTCAGCTCATCCTTCATCTTATCTTCATAGAGATCCACCATGTCTACGGGGGGCACATCCTCATCTCCCCGCTGCAGGGTAAGGGGAGTCCCGTCCTGATGCTCCCTTATCTCCTGAGGAAGCCTTTGAAGCCTTTCCACTGCTTCATCATACTTCTCTTCTCCGTGGACAAGCTCCCGGTCAGTACCGAAATACCGGTAGAACCCCTTAAAGAGGCCGGAAGCCAGCCAGAGAAGAAAGCCCCTTCCCTCATTCCTTGCATTTAAAGCCCAGTCGTACTGGTCTGTATAATGAGCTGCCTGTGCTTTAAGATCCCGGAAATCAAAGAGCTTCTTTTCGGCCTCGGCCCGGAGCTTTAATATGCTCTCCATGGTCTCGTCACTGCCCTCAACGATGTTTCCGTCCTCATCCTTATGCTTACGGCGGAGCTTCTCCCTGTCCGTAAGCCTCTTTTTCTCATCCTTCAAGGCAGCATTATCCTTATCTGCTGCCAGAGCGGCTTTCACGTTTAAGAGCCGTTTCTTTTCCCATACCACCACAGCCCTTTTGGCAAGGACATCCAGAACCTCCGATACCTCCGTGCCCTTGCAGGCCTTCGAAAGAGAACATATGTTATCTCTGTTCTTATATATCTCCCCATCGGAAAATCCGGCCAGAGTGAGCTTCGCCACAAGCACCTTCGCCTCAGTCAGAGGGTCGCTCTTTTCATTTTCCGGAGCCTTGTATTCCGCGTTTTCCGGGGATTCCTCCGCTTCGATCTTATAATCCGCAATCCTTGCAGCCCTTAACTCCTCCATCTTCTGCCGGTATTCCGCGAGATCACCGGCGTATCTCGCCTTGCAGGCCGCTATCTGATCCTCTGAGACAGCTGCGTCTATGGCGCCGCCCTTAGTAAGACGACCTATGGTAAGGAGATCCTCTTCTATCCTTTTAAGGGTTCCGGACATGGCTAAGGCCTTATCAGCAACGGATATCTGAAAGTCCGACTGCTCCGTAAGATAGGAGCTGCTGCTCTCCTCCCTTATTTTTCCGGCCTTCACAATGACTTCCCTCTGGTCTAAGATATAGGGAAGGAAATCCAGATCCTTTACCGGGTCCCCGGAAAGCTTTAATTCCTTTAAGTTACGGGCGTGGCCTGTTATCCCAAGCTTACCCTTTACATCTATACGCCTCTCCTTTAAGAAGAACTCATCCATCCGGTCCGCAAGGCCCCTCTTTTCTATCTCTTCTCTCCGCTTTCTGAGCTTCGACTGAAGAGCGAGCCTGTTCTTGCTTACGCCCTCTTTCCTTAAGCAGTCTCTTAAACCCTTTAAGGTACCGTCAAGTATATATTCATTGGATTTGTTTAAGAAAATAGCCAGTCCTCCGGAGGCCTGCCATATCATTTCCGTAAGGTTCCTCTGATCAGCGGACATGAAGCCCTTCTGGTCCTTTCCGATCTCACGGTTCTCATGGGTCCGGTAAAAACTGTCCAGCATTACCTGCTTTTTAAGCCTGTAGTAGGTCACCACAGTATTTGCCTTTCCGTAATACTGCTCAAAGGAGAGTCTTGTCTTTTCCGGGAGAGCCGCATATATCTCGGGAGATGCGGTGATGAGGTACTGTATGCCGCTGAAGAGCTCGCTGAGCCTCTCCAGTTCTTCGGCATTTTCAGCCACCTTTTTATCCGACTTGATATCCAGCTTCTTAAGGTCAAGCTTCATGAACTTCTTCATGCAGGCGAGAATAACCCTTCTCTTTTCGTTTCCCCTGTAATACCTTAAAAGGTCTGCATTCTCTCCGGTCTTTGTGCCCATAAAGGCTGACAGCGCCACCACATCCGGAGATGTATAATTCTCGCGGATCCCCGCCTTTTTCATCGCAGCGGTAGCACGGCTCTGCATCTTAGTCTGCCTGGCGAGCTCCTGCTTTTCAATGAATTCAGCGTTCCTCTGCTTCTGCCAGAGCTCCGTTCCCTTCTTTGAGATCTGCTTCTTACGCTCATCCTTCGTATAGACGTCCATATATTTTTCACTATAGGCGCTGAAGGTTTCCTTTGTCAGATGCTGCGAATTCACCTCGCCCCTTATGCCCTGGAGGAAATCACCCATGACAGTCTTTCTCTCCATGGCATTTTCCTCTTTATTTAAGGCCCCGGTCACATTCTCCCAAGCCTTATTATGATCCACAAACTGCTGGGACCCGTCTTCTTTGGTAATAGTGTAATTTCCGTCTGACATAACATACTTCCTTTCAAAAGACCTTATTCTAATATATGTACGGATGAGGTACAGGAACTGGCAGCTGAACTGTCATAAACAAAAATATTAAGCGGCTTCATTTCTGAAGCCGCTTATCTGTCAGATAATTAAAGGATCCCTCAACCCTTCTCCAGAGCCAGGGTCCTTGTGGTCAGGTCGCATACCTCTGAAGGGCCGTAGTACTGGATAGCACCGGGATATGTGAAGCAGGTTTCAACTGCCCACTTGTCGCGGTTTGCTGCAAAATACTTAAAGGGAGCGCCGTCAAGCTCAACGAGAGCCTTCCTGATAACGGGCTTGTCCTCGCCGTTCCTTCTCTCGATGTTCATCATCTTTGTGATGGGCATTCCGCCTGCAACCCACTCCTCAGCGGGCTTTGAAAGATTGGAAACCTTTGAAAGGTAGCCGGTGTAGCCGTACTGGATCAGCATGAATGCGTTGTATCCAAGAGAATAGCAGTAGTCAGCGTCAAAGTTTGAAGGGAATGCGCAGCGGCCTTCGTAACCGAAGAAGTGGTGCTGTACGCCGAATTTCCCCTTGTAGGTGCCGGCAGCCTTCCTCTTATCCAGCTCATCCTTAACCAGAGCGGACAGAAGCTTTTCTGACTCTATCAGTGAAACCTGCACGTTTCCGTGGGGATCCCTTTCAAGGAAGAGCTGCTGCTGAATGAGCTGGGGAAGGATAGCAAATACAGCCATGGACTCCTTCGTAAGCCCCTTCTCAATAAACTCATATTTTGCATCCCAGTCGGGAAGGGCATTGAACTTCTCAGTGTTATCCCCTGCCAGGAGCTCGTTGATCTCGGCGATCAGCTTTGAGAACTCGGGAACGAATTCCACGATACCTTCGGGAATAATGGCCACGCCGAAGTTATTTCCCGCATTGCCCCTCTTTTCAACAGAATCTGCGATCTGGGAAGCGATCTGGGATAAGGACATCTTCTTATCCGCCACTTCCTCACCGATAAGGCAGATATTGGGCTGGGTCTCAAGGGCGCACTCAAGAGCCACATGGCTTGCGCTCCTGCCCATTACCTTGATGAAATGCCAGTATTTCTTAGCGGAATTCGCATCCCTTTCAATATTGCCGATAAGCTCTGAATAGGTCTTGGTAGCAGTATCAAAGCCAAAGGACGCCTCTATATCCTCGTTCTTTAAGTCGCCGTCAATGGTCTTAGGGCAGCCGATGACCTGAACACCGGTATTGTTTGCAGCCATATACTCGGCGAGCACTGCCGCATTGGTGTTGGAATCATCACCACCGATTATAACGATGGCTGTAAGTCCGTGTTTCTCAGCCACCTTCGTAACTATACTGAACTGTTCCTCAGTCTCCAGCTTTGTCCTGCCGGATCCGATGATATCGAAACCGCCGGTATTCCTGTATGCATCGATGAAAGCGTCATCGAATTCCACATAGTCATCATCGATAAGTCCGCTGGGGCCGCCCTTGAATCCGAGAAGAACATTATTCTTATCAGTAGCCTTCAGCGCATCATAGAGACCGCAGATGACATTGTGTCCGCCGGGAGCCTGTCCGCCGGAGAGGATAACGCCCACTACCTGCTTCTTTGCTGCAGAAGTATTGCTGCCCTTTACGAAAGTGATCTCGTTCTTGCCGTAAGTATTGGGGAAAAGGGCCTTGATCTTATCCTGATCCGCCACACTTGAAGTTGCCTCGCCGTTTTTCACGGAAATCTCCGCGATGCCGTTCCTGAGCATACCGGGAAGCTTCGGAACATACTCGTATCTTGCTTTTTGAAGTGGTGAAAGATTCATAACTGTACTCCTTTTTTATTATTCTCTAACCGGAACCTCAGTTTTTCAGTTCCGGGTTTATAAAAAGTATCTGCCCGGAACATAAAATTCCGAACAGATACCATTCTATAACACTTTATGGAACAAAGTCAAAGGAAACCGACACTTTAACGCTTCTTTTGTCTTCTGTGCTGTCCCTTTACTTTATTACCTTGACCTTATACTTAAGTTTCGCGGCTTCCTTCCCTTCTCCGAAGTAGGCTGTGATAACAGTTCCGCCCTTCTCTCCCGTAAGGGTTATGAGGCCGGTGCTCTCATCCACTGTTGCGATCTTTTCCTTTTTGCTTGTCCAGGAATCGGGCTGGATCCCGCTTCCTTCTTCAAAGAGGCTGTATCCTTCTATGGTGTAGCCTTCGCTTATCTCGCTCTGCTTTATCTTTTCAGCCTTCTTGAATTTCGGGGCCTCTATGGTAAATTCTATGCTCTGCAGCTCATTCCCCTCTGCGTCAAGGCCCTTTACCGTCACGGTTCCTGCTTTCTTCGCCTTTAGTACACACTTCTTATTCACTGTCGCATTCTTATTGTCTACAGTGAACTTCACGCATTCTTCCTTGAAGAGACCCAGCTTCTTAAGGTCCGCCTTCTGTTTCACTGCAAGGTACGCCCTGCTGTAGACCACTACAGTACAGCTGTCGCTTATGGTCTTTCCCTCTGCTGACCCTTCT
>JAFSKT010000091.1 GCA_017448845.1 Lachnospiraceae bacterium | reverse complement strand
CTCGAAGGTTTGGTGAAGATAATAGTCGTTATCTGAACCCTTCACCACCGGATAGCTTACATCGGTGGGGGCTATATAAAGCCAGCAGAAATAATCCGGGTTCTTTGCGGCAAGAGCATCATGAGCGATGCTTAAATTGGGGATGGACTGATCTTCGGTCCAGATGCTCTCCTCTTCTTCCTCCTCCGCTTCCTCTTCTTCGGCTGAAGCTTTTGGCGCTGTCGCCTTTTCCACGGGATCCACAACGCTTACGTATTCCTTCTCAACCTTGCTGTATTCCTGCTTTCCCGCCTCATATTCCCAGAAGGACCGGATCATGTTAAAAGCTGCGATCACAACAAGAAGAACGCACATAACTATGATGCCGACGAGATGCTTACCCTTTTTCCCCTTTTCTATGTCGTATTTTTCAGTGCTTTCCCAAACTCCCATTTTCCTCCGCGGCCCTGTCTGCCGCTGCAGTTGCCAGAGCATCACATCTTTCATTCTCAGGATGCCCGTTATGCCCCTTTATCCAGGTAAACTCCAACTCATGTTCCTCAGCAGCCTTAAGTAGGCGCTGCCATAGATCGATATTCTTCACCGGTTTCTTATCAGCCCCCTTCCAGCCTTTCTGCTGCCAGGAATCTATCCAGTGCTTCTGAAACGCATCCACCACATAGCGGGAATCAGAAACAATAGTGACATGGCAGGGCTTTTTCAGGTTCTCAAGCCCGGTGATAACTCCCATAAGCTCCATCCGGTTATTGGTGGTATCGGGGAAACCTTCGGAATACTCCCGCTCATATACTTTTCCGGCGCTATCTACATACCTTAATATTGTACCATATCCTCCGGGCCCCGGATTTCCTCTGCTGGAGCCGTCAGAAAACAGGGTGACCTTCATCAGAGCTTTCTCCATTCGCCCTCCTTCAGGAAATCCTCGCTTAATTCAAAGGCCTCTTCAGTTATTTTATCATCAAATCCCATAACAGATAAGAGCCTTATCGCATCCCTTGATTCCGTCCTCCCCTTCCTAAGCTCATAGGGGAAGCTTATTCCCTCTTCTGTGACCTCTTCCTCAAAGTGATAATTCTCATACAGATCTTCAAGGATGTAGGTTATTGGCGTATCATGGGTAGCCGCAAATACCAGGGAATTCCCGGCAATATTCTTTAAGAGGACTGAAAGAGAGGCTATCCTCTCTACTGTATTGGTCCCCTTTAATACCTCATCAAGAAAAACAGCTGTTTTCTTTCCTTCTTTCTGAGCCTCCACTATCCTTTGAACAGACTTTATCTCCGTAACATAGAGGCTGTCGCCCTTCATAATGTCATCCCTTAAGGACATGGAGGAAAGAAGCTCCATCCTGTCTGCGCAGTAATATTCCGCCGGAACGGTATAAAGAGTTTCCGCCAGAAGAACCGCTATGGCAGAAGCTTTGAGGAAAGTGGATTTTCCGGAGGCATTGGAACCTGTAAGCAGCATAAGGGAAACATTATCCACATCAAAGGGAACCGGCTTGACAAGCAGAGGGTGGACTCCCTTTCTGATCTCAAGAGCCTTTCCCTCTTTGAATACCGGCTCCGTATAAGTGCCAAGCCTCTCCTTAAAATATGACAGGGATATCATGGCGTCCAGAAAGCCGGTAATGTTAAAAAGCTCTTCCACCGCTTCCCTTTCGCGTTTTACCGTCCTTATCATCCCGTTAAACCTTATAAGGTCCGGATGGAAAAAGATCCTTATGAAATCCAGGGGAAGCTCCAGAAGGCCTCCTGTAAGCCGTTTCCCGCTCATTACGATAAAGGAACCCCGGCTCACTCCCTTAAGTTTAGAAAGAGCGTTTTCAAGCCTCTTCTCATATTCGGAAAGTTCCGGAACCCTGTATTTCAAGAGCTTACCGTTTTCTCTTATCTCAAGGATCAGGTTCCTGAAGACCGGAAGAAACTTATTTATCTCATTTTTCCTCTTGAAATAAGAGCCTACGTTAAAGGCAGAAGCCGCAATAAAAAGAATAAAACCCAAAAGGGGCAGGATAAAGATAAAGGCTATGGACAACAGACCGAAAATAAGAGCAAGGAAGTGGAGAAGGTTGCTGTCCTCCCGTATCTCATGGAGACAGGCCACCCTTTCCCGGAAACAGGCTTTTTTAAGCCTCTCCCTGCCTCCCAGGGCCTCTTCATACTTATCCCTGAGCTTAGGATCAGCCTTAAAGAGCTCGGAAATCCGGCCCCTTTCCTTAAGCAGGGCCTCTTCTTCCGGGCTTACAAGCGGACGGCGAAGCATATCATATAGATATTCCCCGCCGTTTTGTGAACACGTGTTATCAATTATTCGGAACAGGGCATCCATATCCAGGTCATTCCAGGTAATGTCATCCACCGTCACACCGGGCTCTTTTTCGCCCTTTAGCCGGAAGTAACCTGCCAAACTCGCATATTCATCCCTGCTGTAGTCATATCCCATGGTAATCCTTAATTATCACCCTATTTCCTTATTTATCCGTTCCACGGTCTTGCTTACTTCCCTGTAGATATTCTCCGGATCATCTCCTATATTGAACTTTCCGTCTTCATAACGGATGACGCCGTCGATCATTGTAAGCTTCACATTGGATTTGGAGCCGGAATAGACGATATTCTTCACCACATTGTTCAATGGCTGCATATTGGGGGAATGAAGGTCTATTACAATGAGATCGGCTTTCTTCCCCTTTGCCAGTGAATCGCACTCCGGAGTACCTATGGCGCGGGCTCCGCCGGTACATGCTATGGACAGCACCTCCGCCGCATCCACCGCTGACGCGTCATTCTCCCTGAGCTTCGCCAGAGCCGTGGTAAGGAACATCTCCCGAAACATATCAAGACAGTTATTGCTGGCGGGGCCGTCGGTACCTATCCCAAGTCTTATACCTTCCTTAAGGTATTTGCTAACAGGTGCTATCCCACTTGCCAGTTTAGCATTTGAAGCGGGATTCAATACCACGGCTATATCCTTATCCTTGATTATCTTAAGGTCCTCATCCGTCACATGGACTCCGTGG
>JAFSKT010000090.1 GCA_017448845.1 Lachnospiraceae bacterium | reverse complement strand
GACCACTAACCCCGTCCCCCAGGTCCACCCCTGTCTCAGTTTGCTTCGTAAATTGCCCTCAGTCCTTTGGTCCTCAGGATGCTCACTCCCGCTCCGATTATTATAAAGATTATGGGAGTGCAGATTATCTGCTGGTAGCAGAAGAAATTGTGGGCGAAATAGGCCGATATGCACATTACAGGGGCAATGAGCTCCGGCATCTTATCTGAATTCTTTGAAAAAGAAACCACTGCGCTTACGAAGATACCGATATATGCTATTCCGCCGAAAATACCGATATTGATTATCTGGGTGAGCCATTCATTATGGGCGCAGGTAAGTATGGTGTTCTCACCCCATCTGGCGAAGAGCTCTTCAGAGTGGTAGGTATATACCGTTGTGTAGAAACCGTCGGGACCCGCACCAAAGAGAAAACGCATGGGATCATCAAACAGAGTCTTAAAAATGGAATCTACGGAATCATGCCAGGAACCTCCTCTCTGGTTTCCCCAGTACTCATCAAATACAAGATACCAGTTATCGGATCTTAAGGATTCGGGGAGATAGCCGTTGGTATTTAAGTATCCGTAAATCAGATAAGCTATGAGCGCAACAAACAGCAGGACTACCACTGCCGGCCTCAATATGGTGAATTTGGTGATGTCGAGCTTTCCGGCCCTGTCCTGTTTTACAAAAAGAATATATACAACTATAAGGATGATAATGGGTATCCACATGAACATGCTCTGGGAGCCGAACTTCATGATGCTTCCCACTTCCACTGCCTGTTCCGGGAAAGCGATCTGCAATATGCCTACAACCCTCCAGGACAGCAGCATGATAAGGACTATCTCCAGGAAGCGCTCCATATACCTGTTCTCCCTGAAGGAGAAGAAGAACAGCGCCAGGAACGCCGCAAACAGAGCAAAGAACGCACTGTCCGAATCCTGGGTGATGGCGGTCATAAAGCCCATTACCAGATAGATAAAAGAAGCTCTCCTTACCCAGAGCTTTTCTGCGCTCCAGTAAATATACATCCCTATAGGGAAAATTATCATTACATAGCTGGAATACCAGGTAGCCTGCCCAAGGGTTGACAGGAACTGCGGTATGTACTGCTCATCCAGCCCTTCATACATCCCTAAGGGGTCGATACGGAACCTGTTCAACACACCTAAGGTGTTTACCATGGTAGATGCTGCGAGGTAGAGGATCATCATGATATCATCCCACCTCCAGAAACGTGAAACAAAGAAGTACAGGGCGCAGAAGGCAAACTGGGCGATCATTCCCATATACCATCCTTCATAGCCCCAGATCACTGTATCCTTATAGGGAGACAGGATAGTGGAAACAAAACATGCTATCAGATAGAACAGCACAAATTTATCGGTGATCGTCACATCCTTCTTCCAGAAGGCCATAAGCTCCGATTTCCGGAAAAGTTCCACCAGATACCATATAAAAGCTATGAGCAGTAACACTAAAAATGTCGGGATCGGGAATAACGGTCCGTCAATATAATAGGTCACTACCCTGAAGAAATGCCACTTGGCATCTCCCATATTGTAGTATGCGTCCTCATAATACAGGGGATAGATCACGAAGATCAGAAAAAGGTATATCCCAAGTATCTCTTTCACAAAACGATGGGACAGAAGTTCCCCCGCTGCCTTTTTTACCTTATTAGCCATATCAGTCAATCTCCAAAAAACAATTCTTTAAACATCCTGATAAGTATAACACAAAGGAACCCGTTGTAAAACGGGTTCCTCATCAAAAGACTGTTATGCTATCATACTATTTCTTTTTATCTAAAAATGCCGCTTCCGCCTGTCCCATGGGAGTGATGCCGTGCATCTGCGTGGCGTAGAGATTAATCTTTCCCACCTTATTCCGCTGGGCTGCCAGGCTCTTTCTCCTGTCTTTGAAAACCTTCTCGGCCTCGGCCTTATTACGGTTCTGCTCCGCTTCCACCTTAACGGCCTTTCCGGTTATCCGGGTAATGAGCTCCTGCATCTTCTTAATCTCTTCTTTGTAGAGATCTTTGTTGTTCTGAAGCTCATTCCTCACCCTGTCATAAACAGACTGGAAACCGTCATTCAGCTTATCCAGCTTCTCCGCGAGGACACCGATCCTGTCCTGGCTTTCCCTTATGGCCTCAAGGTCAGGCTCTTCCGCTTTAAAAAGCTTCGCCTGTTCCGCATCTTCCTTAAGGACCTCGTCCAGGACCTTATCCTTGTCCTCCAGACTCTCTATAAGAATATTGACATAGGAATTCTTCATATTTTATGCCCGCTGTGCCACCTTTTCGCCCTGACGTGCAGTCTTCATAACTTCTTTCCAGGTATCTCTCATGGTACGCATGTGTCCGGCGCACTCCTCAAGGATCTCATTGTCCTTTGCGATATTGGCTTCCAGAAGCCTCCTCTTAACGTAGGAATATACCGCATTGAAGTCCTTGGACACTTCATACTTTTCGTTCAAGGTGGACTGAAGTTCCACTATGATCCTTTCAGCCTTCTTGATATTGGTGTTGGCCTTTTCCAGATCCTTCTCTTCTATCCCCATCTTTGCTATATTGATGAACTTTATGCATCCATCATAGAGCATGAGCGTAAGCTCGGCGGGCGAAGCTGTGAGAATCTTATTCCTGTTGTACTGAGCATAAGCATTTGCTGATAACATAACTGTCTCCTCCTACTTCCCTGTATTCTTCACATCCGTGTTCTAAGTGATCTTCCTGGTTCCTTTTGGTTTATCCGAGCATTGAAGCGAATGAACTGCTTTCCGTATTGAGCTTGGATAGTGCTTTTTCCATTGCCGTAAACTTGTCGTAATAATGATCTTCCATTTCCTGAACCTTGGCTTCCTGAGCTGTGATGTCAGAAGTCAGCCTGTCGTATTCCTTCTTCAGAAGCTTGTCATCATACAGCTTCATGGCTGATCTGGTGTCCTCTATGGATCTCATGGACTGGTTCAGTTCGGTATATACGCCCTTAAAGAGCTGTGAGAAGAACTTACTTACGGTCTCGGGATCTGATGCGATCATCTTCTTTAAGGAATCATCCTTACTCTTGGTGTTCTCGTCATCCGCATCACCGTCTATATGGTACATTCCGTGCTCGTTATCTCCGGCTTCGAAGTATCCCAAAGTGGAGATCCCGAAGGATGCGAGGCTGTAGCTCTTTCCGTTTACGGTAACGCTGGTTGCCAGATTGTCCTTGAAGAGATTGATGATGCTGTTTAAGTTGTCATCCCTTCTTAAGAGGGAATCCTTGATCTTTTTCTCCCAGGCTTCCACTTCGTCATCGGACATAGCTTCTTTTTCCTGCTCGGAAAGTACGTCATAGCCCTTTGCAGCGTCTGCGTTATAATATGTATCCAGCTTCTTTATCAGCTCGTTATAGGTCTTAAAGAAGTCCTTGATGGAATCGTAGATCCTGTCCACATCAACGCTTGTGGTGATAACAGAGCTCTTATATCCTGTGGGTGAGGTCTCATCTCTCTCGGATACGCCCTTTGCGGTTATGTTCAGTCCGTTGATGCTGAAGGAGTTGCTTGCGGATTCAAACTCAGCTCCGTTAAGTACTATCTTTGCATTCTGTCCCTGGATCTTTACCAGATCGGCTCCGGAGGTGGAGTGGTAAGTCCTTACCCCATCTGCTTCGTCGTAAGTATATCCAAGTCCCAGAGCATCCAAAACCTGTCTTCCGGAATCATTGGTGTCAGCATCGTTATACTCTATCTCAAAGTTTGCGTCCTTTCCGGATGTCTTGGAAGAGATGAAGAACCTGCCGTTGGTGCTGTCGTAATTTGCGGTCACACCTGCCTTTTCAAAAGCTGCTGCAACCTGATCCATGGTCATACCACCGGTAATGGTTATTTTCTTTCCGTTGATCTTGATGGTGGCGTCCTCGGTCATATGTGCCACATCTCCGACCATTTCGCTTGCTTTAACGGGATCGCCGTTTGCGTCGCTTACTTTTCCGCCTGTCAGATATCCGGACTTTGCCATCTGACGTACTTCTAAGGTCTGGGAGCCGAGGATCGCATTGTTGTCTGCGGAAACAGTAGCTACATCGCTGTCGAGGGTTGCCTTCTTTGCATTGTAGTTACCTTCATAACGGAGATTGTCAAGCTTTCCGGTATACAGGCTGTATATCTCGGAGTTTAAGCTCTTCCATGTCTCCTGCTTCCATCCCAGCTTTGTCTGGGTATTCTTTAATTTTGTGGTCTTGTAACTGGCTGCGGAAACGAGTGCACCAACTATGGTCTCAGTATCAAGTCCGGAAACCAGTCCGCTCATTCTGATTCGATCTGTTGCCATGGCTTTTTCCTCCTTCCGCTTATTAACGCTTTTCGTCTACGAGTATTCCGGCCATTTCCCAAACTCTGGCCAGCATGTCAAGGGTCTTTTCGGGAGGAAGCTCTTTGATAACTTCCTTCGTATCCTTATCCACGATCTTAATGGTTACCCTGTTGGTCTTGTCATGGATACCGAAAATAGCCTCTGAATGAGAGATCATCTTCTTATTGATCTCATCCACAGCCTTCTTTATCTCATCATTGGCGGTCTTGCTGTTTCCAAGAGCCTCCTGGATGTTCTCCATATTATTGGAGCCGGCCTGGGATTTCTGATCCTGGGGATTGTCCTCACGATCTTTTGAAGATTCCTGACTCTCATGTACTATTCTTTTAACCGGTTCTGCTGCCTCTGCAGGCACTGCAGCCACATTCTGTGAGGGCTCCGGTGCGCTTGAAGAACTGTATCCGGCTGTCTGCGATATTGCGCTGCTTATACTGTTTATAGAAGACATTTTCCACCTCCCTGTGAGTCATAACAGGTCAATACACCTGTCCGTTATTCCTATATGCTTATTATCGGACAGATATGTGAAAATCATTAGAGTTTTAAAAAATCTTTTTCAAAGCATCCATTGCATCGATGCTCATAGCGTTCTTATTGGACTCCTGGATCTCTAAGAAGATCTCTTTTCTGTAAACGGGAATCTCTTTCGGAGCGTCAATTCCTATCTTTATCTGATCGCCCCTTATGTCCAGGACAGTTACTTCAATATTATTATTTATTACAAGGGATTCACCCTTTTTTCTGGATAAGGTAAGCATTTATTTTCCCTCCTTTGCGGCTGCGAGGATGTCGTAAACGGGGAAGTGAATATCATTCTCACCTTCCGTAAGTATCACCTGGGCTCCCTTTCTTAATTTTGCATTGATTATCACGGGGGCCATAAGGTTTACGGTCATCTTCTCTATCTCATGGGGAACAGTGACGGTGACAAGAACTATGGTCTCATCCGGATCTAACTTCCCGATATTAGTCAGGAGGTCTTCCTCAACCATGGGATTATAGTCAGGCTTTACGATATGGGGATCCATAACGGGCATCGCAAAAGCAGGCTCATCCAAAGAAAGAAGAAAGCTTAAGGAAGAACCGTCGGTCTTCTCCACATCATGCACTATGGCAAATTTGTTCAGATCCGGGAATCCCACGATGCCTCCCGGAAATTCGATGATCTTTTCATCATCAATTGTGATCTCTCCGAATAATCTGGTGTTAACTTCCATGTAGTACCTCCTGATAAGAAATGATTATATTATTTTACCACATTGCTTAAGTTTCTTAAATGTAATTAATGAGTGTCTGCTGGCCGATCTTACCCGTAACCTGAAGGGCTGCGCTGTAGGAAAGTGAAGCTTCGCTGGAATCCACGGCTAAGGTTGAAAGATCGATGTTCTCGTTATTCGAGGTCTGGGTGGCAACAGTGGTCTTGTCCGCAGTCAGGCGGTTCCTTATGAGTTCCAGCCTCTTTACGGAAGTTCCCATCTCCGTTGCGGCGCTGTTTACCATGTCAAAATATTTCTCCGCCTTTGTAATGCCGTTTGAAAGCATATCATTAACCTTCTGCTGGGCGTAATTCCTTTCCTTTTCAGCCGCAGCCAGCAGATAATCTATCTTCTCCCGGTCAGCATCTCCGTACCTTATGGTATCCTCCTGCATTTCCTGCAGCCTGCCCACCTTGTTCCTTGCTTCGTCAAGGAGGTTCAGGGCGTCATGCAGTTCGTCCAGATCCCGTCTTGCATCCAGGGTAAATACATCGCAGGCATTGGCGTTGACCTTTATGTTCTGGCTGTCTCCCATATGGTAATTCATGCTCTGGCGATGGTCGTCATAGGTGATCTCATTTCCGGTTCCCAGTCCGATCTCCTTACAGTCAAAATAGTACTCGGGCTTTACGTCCCCCACCCTCCAGCTGGACTTATTATAGGCTAAGGATATACCGTCAGTCCCCATCATACCTACAAGTGTGTTCCTGGTCCCTTCCCCGAAGATAAGGGTTCCCTTATCCTTGTTAAAATAGATCTTGCCATCTTCGAGAGGAACCGGAAGCTCATAATCACTCCTTACGGGAACAAAGTCGAGCCCGCTTAAACTGTGACTGATACCGGAATCCAGTTCCTTGTAGGAAAGCCTCAGTCTGTACACCTGTATATTCTGGACCTTGGTCTCATTCACGGTATCATTGAGTGAAGATATGTCATCATCGGTCACACCGGGTGAGGTGTAGCTATCTATATTTTTGGTATAGGTATAATTCTCTATATCCTCCATCTTAAAGCTCTCGGTAATACCCACATACTCGAATTTGCCATTCACCACCGCAGATTCACGTTCCTCAAAATCCTTTTCCGTGAAGGTAAGGCTGTCGGTGGTCCTGTAGCCCGTGAAAATATAACGATCCTCAGTGGAGGTATTCCCTATGGAATAAAACTCCTTCACCAGGTTCTCCATATTATCGTAATAGATGCGCTGATCCTTGCTCTCATTTGTTCCGTTGGAGGCAGAGGTATACTCCGCTTTAAGAGAGCGCATGAGTTCCCTGGCACTGTCAATGGCGGTCTGGGTGTTTTCGGTCCAGCTCACCGCATCCGATACGTTTCTGTCCAGGTACTGGGAAACCTCGGAGAGATCGGTCCTGTATCTGATGGCCCTTATGGCCGTGATAGGATCATCCGAGGGGTCTGTGAATTTTTTCTGGGTTGCCATCTGGGTATTGAGCTTATCCATGTGCTCTTTGTTGGCATTGATATTGTACACGGAGTTGCTGTTCATCATCTTACGGGTGACTCTCATATCCTTACCTCCTGGAAAAATACCTTAAGCGGTATCTTTCGGACACCCGGCAGTACATGATACACGCCGGTGTCCCGTGAATTCCCTGTTTTGAATCCATTCAGCAAAGTAAGGTTTCCTCCGTGAAACCTTTCGTATATTCAGTTATATCGGAAGAAATGCTTAAAAACTTCACCCCCGGAGATAAAAAAATATCTGTCCGGACTCCCGGGGGTTCCGGACAGACGCATGATCAAAGGAAATTGACCAGAGACTGCTGGCTTATCTTACCTGTCACCTGCAGGGCCGCGTTATAGGAAAGCGTGGCGGAATTCACATCCACTGCCACCGTGGAGATGTCAATATTCTCGTTGTCTGATGCCTGCTCGTTGGTGGTGGCCTTTGTCTCCGTGAGCCTGTTCCTTATGAGGTTCAGGCGGTTCACAACAGAACCCATGTCCGTACCTGCCAGATTGACCATGTCAAAATACTTCTCTGACTTTGTCATGCCGTTACTGAACATGTTGTTTACCTTTTCCGTGGCAAATTCCAGTTCCTTCTTTGCGGCATTCATGAGATACTCTATCTTTTCCCTGTCATTCGAATTGTATTTTATCCCGTCCTCACTCATTTCCTTAAGCCGGTCATACTTGCCCTGGGCGGTATCCACGGCATTCATGGCATCCCGGAGCTCATTAAGATCCCGGCGCGCATCCAGAGTGAACACCTTGTCTGCATTGACATTGACCCTTATCTCCTGCCCGTCACCTATGTTATATGAGATGGACTGCTGATGATCGCTGTAGACGACAGGCTCCGTAAGCCTCACATCCACACAGTCAAAGAAAT
>JAFSKT010000089.1 GCA_017448845.1 Lachnospiraceae bacterium | reverse complement strand
TACCATGGATTCCGAAGGATCGTCGCTTGGTAGGGGACTCCCTTCGGAATCTTCCTTTCTACAGACTGAATGACAGTATATCAATCAATCTGGCGACAATCCAGCGTATTAAAAATGGGTCAGGCTAAGCGGGCGCTAACACTACTGGCTTTAGTTTTTTTGATGAAAAGATATTTCCACTTACCACTTCTATGAAGTTATTATCATTATCGTAATATACTCTATTAGGGAAACTATCTTTATAGGCTTTTATCTGTTCGTCTTTTGTAAGAGGTTTTTCTTCTTCAGGGTGAGTATAAGTTATCTTAATCCAAGTCTGTTCCTGCCCTGCTCCTGTATAATCATAGGTATCTGTTACAACTTCTAATGTAGGAGTAAGTGGAAAAGGATTTTCATTTTCGTCTATGGCTTTACTCATAGTACGAATTCCAAAACCTGATACAGGTTCATAATGAGGAAATGGAGTTTCTATTATATTGCCAAGTTGAATGTTATTAAGTTCTGCATCTGAAATATCAAGTAGATTTCTATTAATGTAAAACTCTTCACCGTGTCCATCAAAACCATAAATTACAATGTATCTTCCATATGGTTCGTCACCAGAAGCTGTTACTGTTCCCTTATTTGTGAGATAAATTTTTTCAGTATCTTCGCTATAAGCTGTGACAAGAAGTTGCTGTTCTACAAATGTATTGGTAAATGATGTGAGGACTACATCTGAATATGGTGTGCTTGCTACTTCTGTGAAATCACCAGGTTCGTTTATTATACGGTAATTATTAACTAATTTTTCTGACCAATTAGATAGAATAACTCCGTTCCCTTCATTTGCTGATTGACTATTAATTTCTTCTGAAATTTCTTCTGCGGCAACCACCATCAGATTTGATAAGACCATAGAAATAACTAACAGTAGTGTGATAATAAATCTGTTTCTGTTTTTCATAATTCTAACTCCTTATAAAATCAAATACAGTTTTCTGTTTCCTGTATATATGTTCTCTGCACAGAAACAGGATATATCATTTTTTTCTTTTATTCAACAAATGAAAAAAGATTGATATTGTGATGATGGTAGGGTGGCTTATAATCAGACGGCGGAAAGAGCGAGAACATGCCCACCACCAGCTACAGCGAGGCTGAAATGAAGGAGGGCAAGGATCTCATCTCCCTTCTCGTTGATACAAAGATTGCAAAGAACCGTTCCGAGGGCAGACGCCTTATCGAGCAGAACGGCATAAGCGTAAACGGCGTAAAAGTAACAGACGTTAAAGCCGCTTTCTCTTCCAATGATTTTGACTCCGACGGAGAGCTGATCATCCAGAAGGGAAAATATGATGAAAGGATCGCCGAGAGATTCTTCTCCAAGGAGGAGCAGGAATACCTTAAGCATACGGATGAAACCTTGTACCCTTAAATGTTCTGCTGCCCTGCTGTTTCGAGCACTATGAAACGGAGATCAACGGAGAGAAATATATGTATGCCCTCTGCTACGGGGTTTTGGATCTTAACCCTGCTGCGGAGACCGAAGAAACAGAGGATCCTGTTAACGACCCATACACTCCCTGATCTCGTCAACTGTGGGCATCACTCTAAGCGCTCCTCTTCTCGTGGTTATGACGGAAGCCGCTGCATTAGCCCATGAGAGCATTTCACTTAAGTCATTCTCCTTCAGATCCTTAAGACCCTTTTCGCATATGAAATGAAGCACGATCCCGTTAAAGGTATCTCCCGCTCCGGTGGTCTCTATGGTGTTTTCCTGCAGATAGGGCTCTGCCTTCACGCATATATACTGCTTCGAAGATATATCCCTGCGGTAGAAGGACATGCTTCCCTCTTTTCCCAGAGACAGATTGACAAGGGGAATATCAAATCTTTCGAATATCCATTCCACTCCCTTAGTAAAATCCTCTGTCCCGGTGAGCCACTGTATCTCATTATCGGAGATCTTTAATATATCGCAATAGGAAAGCCCCGTAAGGACCTGCTCCCTTGCTTCATCCATACTGTCCCACAAAGGCTCCCTGATATTTGGATCAAAGGATATCAAGGCTTTCGCGGAGACTGCGCAGTCAATGGCGTACCTGGTGGCTTCCCGCACCTTAGGATGGGTCATGGAAAGGGTTCCGAAATGAAAGATCCTTGAGTTCTCTATCATTTCAGCCCTGATCTCGGATTTATCGAGCATCATATCGGCACCGGGATTTCTGTAAAAGGAAAAATCACGGTCCCCGTCTTCAAAGGTCTTCACAAAGGCAAGTGTGGTACGGATCTCATCATCCATGACAAGTCCCTCCGTACCGATCCCAAGCTCAGTAAGAACACTGCGGAGCTCCTGTCCGAAGATGTCATTTCCCACCTTTCCTATGAACCCCACCTCGTGCCCGAATCTCTTCAGCATCGCCAGCACATTGCAGGGAGCTCCTCCGGGATTTGCTTCATATAGGGCATTTCCCTGTCCGCTCTTCCCGTTGTTTGTCATATCCATCAGCAGCTCGCCAAGTGCCACAACATCATATTTTTTCATTTTAAGATAATCCTCCCGGATCTTACCGCAGGTGCAACAGATACTCCCGGATCACTGACATAGGGGATAAGGGTTGCCTGAACCGCATGATAAAGATCAGGCTTTCCGGGCCATACAGTCCCCATCACTTTATTATCCCCGTCAAGCTGATGATACCATGAACCCAAGTCGTGGTCTATAACATGATCGTCAAGGTATTTCATGAACATCTTATAATCTTCCGCGGGGACACGTCCGGAGTCCTCCCCGGATAAGGGACAGTCCGGAGCCCTCATTACCCTGTCAAGAACCGCGGATGTATTGATCGCCTCACAAAGCGTCCAGTGCATCCTGTCCTGTACAACAGTCTTACCGTTCCAGTCAGTAGTATAACATAATCCCGGGTTTCCGTTAACGGACCAGGCATCCTCCACAGCCCGTTCATACAGGCTTAGGGCCGCTTTTAGATACTTTTTTACGGCCTCGTCCTTCATGCTGTAAGTTGAAAGCGCCCACTGCACGATAAGTCTTGACCACTCGATCCCGTGGCCCGGGGTGGCACCGAAGGGTTTGAAGGGATCATCCGGCCTGTCCTCGTTAAGATAGAGGCAGGGTTCCCAGCTTTCATTAAAATGCTCCGGGATCCGCCAGTCATTTTCCTCTGCCCAGCCTATAACGTGATCGATGATCCTTTTTGCCCGCATCCTGTACTTCTCATCCGACGTAACATCACTGGCGGCAAGAAAGGCTTCCACCGTATGCATGTTTGCGTTCAGTCCTCTGTATGGGGAAAGCTCCTTAAATTCCGTGTCCCAGGTGTCCGCGGACAGCCCCTCCTCCTCATTCCAGAAATATCTGTCATATACCTCAAGGGCCTCCATCAAAAGCTCCTCCGCTCCCTCTCTTCCGGCAAGGACCGCACTGCTCGAAGCAAGGATCACAAAAGCATGGGCATAGCACTGCTTGCTTTCAAGGATACTCCCGTCAGGCCTTATCCCCGCGTACCAGCCTCCGTTTTTGTCATCAAAAAGCTCTGTCCTTAAGCCCCTTAAAGCCTCATCCGCAAGCTCCGCGCAATATCCGTATCCCAAAAGGGTACCTATACTGTACACGTGAAGCATTCTGGACGTGATCCAGGTCTCCCGCGGTCTGTCCTTATCCGGAGTCCCGTCAGAACCCAGATAATATGAACCTCCCCCCGGCGAAGGAAAGTGCCTCCCGAACAAAAGCAGCTCCTCACGCTCATCCTTAAGGAAGGCTCTGTTTTCATCTGTATCAAGCGTGTATTTATTCATTTCTTATCTCCATTTCCGCTCTTTGTCCGGGCCGGGATCCCGGGGCTGTCAGTCCATACTATATAAGGCCCGACGCCGAAGCACCGGGCCTTTCCTGTAAGCTTTAATTACTTAAGAAGTGCCATACGATCCGGATCGTTCGCAAATACCTCTTTAGCATTATCCTTTGTTACCACAACGGGGTCAAGCTCATAAATCGGTACATCGATCTTTCCGTTGTTTGTGGATACATCTGTTGCCGGCATACCGTTTCCTGCCTGAAGAGAATTGATGATCTCAACAGTCTTTGCAACAAGATCCTGAGTGGGCTTTGCAACCGTGCAGTACTGCTTGCCCTGCCATACCCATTCAACGGATTCGTTCTCGGCATCAAGACCCGTTACTACAGGGATCTGCTGTCCGGCATCCTCACATGAAGTGATTATGGCTCTTCCGATACCGTCGTTGGGTGAAAGGACACCGTCGATCTCCTTGTCGCTGTAATTTCCTGCGAGAAGTGAATCCATACGCTTCTGGGCTTTTGAATTATCCCAGTCCTCTGTAGCACACTGGGTAAAATCAGTCTGTCCGGATACGATCACGATATTGCCTGCATCGATCTCAGGCTGAAGCACTGACATAGCTCCCTTAAAGAAATTAGGTGCATTGGGGTCAGCGGGGCCACCGCCGAAAAGCTCTACGTTGTAGGGGCCTTCACCCTTCTTTTCCTTAAGTCCGTCAAGAAGTGCCTGTCCCTGCATAACACCTGTGCGAACGCTTCCGAACTGGACCACACCGTCAACTGCTTCGGTATTCTCTATCAGTCTGTCATATCCGATAACGTAAACGCCTGCAGCCTTTGCCTGCTCAAGAACGCTTCCCAGCTGTGTTCCGTCGATAGGTCCCACTACGATGGCCTTTGCTCCGTTTTCGATCATCGATTCGATCTGCTGCTGCTGCTGGGGAACCTTCTGATCAGCTGCCTGAACTATAGGATTGTATCCTGCTTCCGTAAGCTGTTCCGTGAACATTGTCTCGGCTTCTTTCCAGTTCTGTGTTCCAAGCCAGGGTAATGAGATACCGATGGTAGCTCCTGCTTCAAACCCTGCTCCCGCAGGCGCAGCTTCAGAAGTATCCTGAGCGTTGTCAGTCTTGGCATCAGCGGAAGTATCAGCCGCAGCTTCATTAGCTGCAGGGGCCTCTGCCGGTGCGGAACCCTCCCGTGCCGAACCGCAAGCTGAAAGTGCGGTCATTGCAAGTGTCGCCGAGAGTATCAGCGTTAAAACTTTTTTCCTGTACATAGTAATTCCTCCTGTAATAAATCCTTCCTGTAATAAATACATTGTTATATTAAGGCCGGATGGCAGCGCTACCAAACCGGATACCTTTCTGTTCCCGTAGTTGCGGCCAAAGATCGATCTCATGAGCTCTGTTCTTCCGGCTCCCATCAGCCCCGCAAATCCCACAATCTCACCTTCTCTTACGTAGAAGGATGAATTCTTGCATACCATCCGGCCTTCGACCTCAGGATCCTCAACGCACCAGTCCGATACTTCAAAGATCGTTTCTCCCGGATTGGATCTATGCTCCGGATATCTGTTGTCTATGGAGCGTCCCACCATGGATCTGATTATCTTATCCTCATCCACCTGTCCGGCGACAACCTCGTAACTCTCAACCGTCCTGCCGTCCCTGATGACTGTTACCGCATCGGAAATGGCTGCGATCTCGTTGAGCTTATGGGATATCATGATGCATGTGATGCCGCTCTTTTTAAGGGTTCTCATAAGCTCCAGAAGGTTTGCGGAGTCATCTTCATTTAATGCGGAGGTGGGCTCATCCAGGATCAAAAGCGTCACGTTTTTGGATAAAGCCTTCGCAATCTCAACCAGCTGCTGCTGCCCCACTCCGAGATGTTTGATCAGGGTATCGGGATCTATCGAAAGCCCCACCTTTTCAAGAAGAGCAACGGTGCGCTTTCTCTCCTCGTTCCAGTCGATGAGCTTTCCGTTGGTGATCTCGTTTCCCATGAAAATATTTTCCGTAACGGAGAGTTCGGGGATCATGGTCAGTTCCTGATGGATAATAACTATCCCTGCACGTTCGGATTCCTTGATGTTCTTAAACCTGGTCTCCTTCCCTTCAAACAGGATCTGTCCGTCATATGTTCCGTAGGGATATACTCCCGAAAGCACCTTCATAAGCGTCGATTTACCGGCTCCGTTTTCTCCGCATATGGAATGTATGGAACCCCTGGCAACCTTCAGCGTTACCTGATCAAGTGCTTTTACACCCGGGAACTCCTTTGTTATTTCCCTCATCTCGAGGATCAAAGGGTTTTCACTCATTTTTCTTATTCGCCTCCTTTACCCGCTGTTGATGTCAGATAGTCACTGGGTCTCGTTAATACCTTGTCCGTAGCTATGGCTGCGGCCCCGTACAATGTGGGATCGATGGGCAGGGCCGAAAATTTGATCTCCACCTCGGAAAACAGTTCCGGGATAGTTCTTTTTGCAACGGTCTCCCTGATGATCGGCAGGAGGATATCTCCGGCCTGTGCAAGAACATCTCCGATAACTATGATGTCCGGATTGTATGCATTGATAAGGGTGACACAGCCGTATGCGATATACTTCGCAACCTGCTTCATGAGCTTCAACGCATCTTCGTTCTTGTTCCTTGCTGCATTGAATATCAGATTGTAATCATCTGTCCTCGTGTGGGTATTGTTATCAAAGATCTCCGGGAACTCCTGTTTAGCCCGCTGCAGTATCACAGGAGTCGAGCAGTATAGCTCCAGGCATCCGTAATTACCGCACTCACATCTCGGTCCGTTTATATCAACACTTATGTGACCGATCTCACTTGCCGTTCCCTGCATTCCGAGAAGCAGCCTGCTGTCCATCACTATCCCGGATCCCTGATCGAAAAAAAGCAATTCTTGTAAAAAACAGACAAAAAAAATATCGGACTTTTGTTAAGTCCGATAAAAAAAGAGGGAGGTCTACAAGCCGCAAGGACGAAGGTTGGCAGTCCGATACAAAAAAGAGAGGTACCCGTTGGGTACCTCTTTTGTATATCGGAGTGACAAGATTCGAACTTGCCTGCTCGCAGCCGCACTCGGTGCGGCTATACGCGAGCCAAAACCGTCCGCAGGACGGTTTTGCTCTACCTCCCTAAGAGGGAAGTAGTTAGACCCCAAGGTCGAAGATTGAAAGTCCGATATACAAAAGAGGTACCCGCTTGGGTACCTCTTTTGTATATCGGAGTGACAAGATTCGAACTTGCGGCCTCTACCTCCCTAAGGTAGCGCTCTAGCCAAACTGAGCCACACCCCGAATTGAGCACATCACGCTGTTATTACCAGATGTGTCTCGCAACAACGTTAGATATGATATCATCAGCCGTCGTTAAAGTCAAGGAGTTTTTACATATTCTCGATGGCTGTTTTTCCGGCGATCTTGAATTTCTCTATCATTTCGATGGCGAAATCCATGGGATAGAGCTGAACCATGGTGGAATCAATGAGATCCCCCACTGTCATCCTGAATGCCACCTTCACGAATTTATCCTTCTTTCCCTCGAACATCTTCTCAAAGATCTTTACGCTCTCCACGTCGATGGTATTTACGTCCGGAGTGGAGATGTCCGTAGGTACCAGCAGTAATGAGGAAAGGGAAGTAGCGGCAGTTCCCATCATCTGGTTCATGGCCTCGCTGACAGCGGAAAGATGCAGTTCCGTCAATTCTGAAGCTGCATTGGTGCCGTCTCCGCCCATCATCAGATCTGTAAGGATCTTAACGTCATGTTCCTTGAGGATCAGTACATTGTTTCCGTCAAGTCCCTTTACATAGTGTATCTGAACGAATATACAGGTCTTTTCATAGTCATCCAGTGCCTCACTCCTGTTTATCACGCTGACAGAAGGAGTGGTGATCTCCACCTTCTGCCTGACCATAAGGCTTAAGGACGTCGCTGAATTTCCCACGCTTATATTAGCTATTTCTCCAAGGATATCCACCTGAGCGGAATCAAGGGTCTGTACATCTGACATATCTGCCTCCCCGTAAAATATTCATAGTGTACTTCTCCTATTGTACTAAAAAGTTGTTTTAATGTCTATCATCAACTTAAAAATATGATATACTTTTCATACTATATTTCAGACAAGGTATCATATAACATAAATTGAAAGGACTTGAAATTAAAATGAGCGAAGAGATCAATTCAAGCAACTGCACCCATAACTGTAATACCTGCGGAGCGTCATGTGGCCAGAGGGACGCAAATCCCTTCAGCATACCCACGAATCCCCGAAGTAACGTGGAGCATGTGACAGGAATAGTAAGCGGAAAGGGAGGCGTGGGAAAGTCCCTGGTTACCTCTCTGTTCGGCGTAGCCTCCGCCAGAATGGGGTACAGCACAGCCATATTGGATGCGGATATAACGGGACCTTCTATCCCGGAAATGTTCGGTGTACATGAAAAGATCATGGGTGACGAAGACGGCTCCATGATACCCTCGGAAACCACATCCGGAGTAAAGCTCATGTCGGTAAATCTGATTTTAGATCACGAAACAGATCCCGTGGCCTGGAGAGGGCCTGTGATCTCAGGCGTGGTAAAGCAATTCTGGTCAGATGTGGCCTGGGGAAAAGTGGACCACATGTTTGTGGATATGCCTCCGGGAACCGGAGATGTGCTCCTTACGGTATTCCAGTCTCTGCCCTTGAACGGCATAGTAGTGGTTACAAGCCCTCAGGAGCTGGTGACAGTGATCGTGGAAAAAGCTATGAGACTGGCAGAAAAGATGAATGTACCAATCCTTGGGATCGTGGAAAACATGAGCTATGTGCCCTGCCCCCATTGCGGAGAAAAGATAAATGTCTTCGGGGAAAGCCACGTGGAAAAGATCTGCGAAAAATACGGGATACCTCTTATAACCAGGATACCCATCCTGCCGGAGATCGCAGGAATGGCGGATTCCGGCAGCATAGAGTCGGTTTCCGACAGTATTATCGAGGATATCGGGGCATCCTTAAGGAAAGATGAGAAGTGACTGTTCTGAAAAGATACAGTTTTTCTTCATTTTTCCTTTAAAAAGTTATTGTTAGTTTATTTTAAGTTTATAATTCTTTTATCTCAATAACACAGCTTGTACACAAATAAGTTTTATATTGTTATTAACAGCCAAGGGAAATACCGATTCCTGCAGGCTGAAGGAATTACGAAAGTAATTCGATAGATATTCTCCCCCTTAGTTGGAAAATCCAACAAAACTAATACTCTCCTAAAGAAGAAACCGGCGGTCCCTCCAAACCGCCGGTTTCGCATTTCGCATTGTCTTTTTTATGAGGCGCCTCTGCCGAAAATCACTATCCACACAGTCTTGATGAGCAGCCTGAAGTCCAGTAACAGGGACCAGTTGTCTATGTAGTAGAGATCTAACTTCACCACATCCTCGAAGTTCTTCACCTCGTTACTGCCGGAAACCTGCCACATTCCCGTGATACCGGGCTTTATGGAAAGCCTTCTCATGTGATAGGTCCTGTACTGCTCATATTCATCCTCCGTGGGAGGCCTGGTACCAACGAGGCTCATATCCCCAAGAAGGACATTTAAGAACTGTGGCAGTTCATCTATGCTGGTCTTCCTTAAGAACCTGCCCACAGGAGTGATCCTGGGGTCATCCTTGATCTTAAACATAAGGCCCTGCATCTCATTCTGCTCCATGAGCTCGGCCTTTCTCTCCTCAGCATCCTGATACATGGTACGGAGCTTGTAGATCTTAAAACGCCGTCCGTTGATCCCCACACGGGTCTGGGAGAAGAAAATAGGGCCCGGACTTGTGATCTTTATAAGAGGCCCGAAGATCAGAAGGGAAATGGCGCAGATAATAAGACCGACAACGCTCCCTATGATGTCAAAAAGCCTTTTGATAAAGAGGGAACCGGGATCCAGTATGGCTGCCGCAAAACTTACCACCTGATAGCCCGCAAAGCTCCTTATCCGCTTTTCCCTGGCGTCTATATTAAATATCTCGATATTCAGGTTCACGGTGACACCCATCTGCTCAAAACCCATAATGAGCTTTTTAAGCTTTAATTCATAGCCGTAGGGAATGTTTACAAAAACTTCGTCATATACATTCTGTCTGTGGGTATCAAGGAAATTCTCCTCATTACCCACCACAGGGATCCCGTTATAATTCCTTCCCACCATATCCTTATCCAGAATGGTGATACAGGAAATACGCATGAGATAGCCCTGGTTCTTCTCGAATTCAGCAATGATGTCCTTTGCCAGATAGGAAAGGGTGACAAGCATCACATTGTTTATCTTCTCCCCATCCCTGGAATAACTGATGAGCAGAGCCCTGAATATTATCCGAAGGATATAGTCAAAGATAAACGCGAAAAGGAAGGTAAAACCGATTACGTAACGGGAAACCAGATCGCCTAACTGCATAGCGAAAAGATAACTGACATAGGCCGCCATAAGGATAAGCTGATTGGAGGCCACAGATACAAAGAGTTCGAAAGGCGACTGCCTCACCACCGAGGGCCGCTTATTATCGATGAAAACAAAGATCACAAGATAAATTAGGGCAATAAGAATCAGGGATGAAATATACAGATCGCTTTCCATCCACATATACTGCCCCTGGAACCTCATGTGCCATGAAATTATAAACGCCATCAGAATGCCGAAGATATCCAAAAAGAGTACAACGGCCCTTCTGATCTGTGATGACCGGAGAAGCATGATTACCTCATAAAAACAGTATTCCCCAATACCCCGTGTCTTTTCCAAAAATGGCTGCCCATGGGACAGCCATTTACGTGCAGGAAAAGGGACTTGAACCCTCACGATATTGCTACCACAGGCACCTGAAGCCTGCGCGTCTGCCAATTCCGCCATTCCTGCGTTTTACCGGCCCAAAAGCCGGTAGCTAACAAATTATATCATCAAGCCTTTGACTTTGCAAGTTCTGCAAGAGTCTTAAAGCCTTCTGCATCGTTCACAGCCATTTCGGACAGCATCTTCCTGTTGATATCAACGCCTGCTGCCTTTAAGCCGTACATAAGCTTGCTGTAGCTGATGCCGTTAGCTCTTGCTGCTGCATTGATCCTGGTGATCCAGAGAGCCCTGAAGTCTCTCTTCTTCTGCTTTCTTCCTGCGAAAGAAGATGCAAGGGCACGCATTACTGACTGCTTAGCAACCCTGTACTGCTTTGATCTTGCGCCTCTGTATCCCTTTGCCAGCTTTAATACTCTGTTATGTTTTTTCCTGGCGTTCAAGCCGCCTTTGATTCTTGCCATTATTATATCCTCCTCAATTGCTAATGAGAGCCACGGCATTTAAAGTCCCCTTCGGGGAGCCGCGGCCTACGTACCGTAAAGTTTTCCGGAAAAACTTTCCGGTACCATATTTAATCAGGCATTTCTGCCTCGCCTGTACGTGCCTTAAAGATAAGGCAGGATCTTCTTCATATTCTTTACGTTTGACGCATCCGTAATAGTTGAATGGCGAAGGTTCCTCTTGGTCTTAGGCGATTTCTTTGTAAGGATGTGACGCTTGTAAGCCTTGAACCTCTTTAACTTTCCTGTTCCTGTAACCTTGAACCGCTTTGCTGCAGCTCTGCTGGTTTTCATCTTTGGCATTGTTCTTACCTCCGTTATTTTTTCTGGGCAAGCTGTAAGGTCATAGTCCTGCCCTCTACCTTAGCGGGTTTTTCCACAACTGCAATATCACTTAAAGCCTCGGCAAATTCATCCAGTATATGTCTGCTGGAATTCATGTGGGCCATTTCCCTTCCGCGGAAACGCATGGTAACCTTCACACGGTCTCCCTTGGTAAGGAACTTTCTTGCCGCATTGCTCTTGGTCTTCAGATCATTGGTATCGATATTCGGTGAGAAACGGATCTCCTTGACCTCGATGATCTTCTGTTTCTTCCGGGCCTCCTTGTCCTTTCTGGTCTGCTCGTATTTATACTTACCGTAATCTACGATCTTGCAAACCGGCGGCTTGGCTCCCGGAGCGATCTTTACCAGATCCAATCCGGCTTCATCTGCCATCCTCAAAGCCTCTGCTGTGGGCATTATACCCAGCTGCTCACCATCTTCACCAATCAGTCTTATCTCTCTGTCCCTGATCTGTTCATTGATAAATAAATCGCTAATTGTGTTTCCCTCCTGTTAAAAAATCCTTCATTCAGCCCTGACCGGGCAGTAAAAATCGTCCTGCCCGCCTAAAAAAGGACGGCACAACAAAGCTGCACCGTCCATAATGAGCTATCATGAACACCTGTCCGCTTGCGCTCCAGGGTGAGGGCTGATGCCCTGCTTTGTTTTCGCACTAATATAAGATACCACTTAAAGTATCATCTGTCAAGCATCCGGATCTCCGATATGGCTGAAGAGATAATCCAGAACCTCAGGCGTAAATTTCTTTGCGCTGATACCGACTGTATAGGTACCGTCATCTCTCTTTACCACACGGGCTACAAAGGCATACATGATCACTGTATCCGCTACAATGATGATATCCTTTCCCTCAATATCCGGGCGGTCTTCCTTCATCCAGAGGCCCATTCCCCTGGGGCTGGCATCTTCCACCTGAACATACAGGGTTTCTCCCGTATCACAGAGGACAACTACGCTGGGAGCCTTGAACTCGACTCGGCCGATCTTACGCTTTTCGCTGGTTACTTCCGCTTCAAGTATCATTTAATCTCCTCCTTAACAGCCGCTTTCTTCCTTTTCCTTGACTCTGCATACATCTGAGCGCCCTTGGCACCGAGGATCAGGATTATTATCCACCACATGAAGGGGATCTTAAGTCCTTCCTCTGTAAAGAGACTACCTCTGCTGATAGGAGCCATCTGATCACCAAGAACCTGGCTCGCAACCACAGGAGCCTCCGGAGCCATTCTTTCTCCAAGAACTCCGTCGTCAACAGCACCCTCTTCAAGTACTCCGCCGTCTCCGCCTGGTGCAGTTATTATAGCTCCGCCATCGGTGAATACACCGCCGCCACCGGCAACAATCTCACCTACAGGTCCGCCTGCAGGAGCATCAGCTGTGAAGAAGGTAGGAGTTATATCTCCGCCACCGGCTCCGCCGCCTGCAGCTCCGCCTTCACCGCCGGCAGGTGTTCCGTCTCCGCCGCCGTTACCGCCTCTTCCTCCGCGGCCTCCGGGAACATCTCCGGGCTTATCCGGCTTAGGTTCCGGCTCGGGTTCGGGCTCCGGTTCCGGGTCGGGGTCCGGATCGGGTTGCGGAGCGGGAGCGGGATCTGACTCTGTTGCTTCCTTAACCTTGAAGGCATTCACATAATCGTCAACAGCTGCCTTAATTTCATCATAAGCAGTCTGTACAGCCTCAAGATTCTTACCTGCCTCCTGATAATCCTTGTCAGCTGCATCATATTCGTCCTTAGCTTCCTGGAGCTTCTTTTCCAGTTCTGCAATGAGCTCACGGTTGACACTGCTGATCTTTCTTGCATCCAGAAGAGCTGCCTTGGCTGCTTCAACCTTTTCCTTTGCCTCTGCAACCTTTGCTTCCAGAGCCTTGGCAGAAGCCTGCTCTGAGATCAGATTTGCATATGCCTCGGCATTCTTGGCATTTGTCAGCTGGTTCCTTAAATTCTCCAGCTTCCTGTCGGCATCGGTCATATCGTTGCCAAACTGGGTATCCGTTATGGTTGACGAGCCCTTTCCGCTAAAGGTACCGTCAAAGACGTTTTCAGCGCCTGCAGGAGTCTTCACAAGAACATCGATATGGTCTATAATTCCGTTATTTTTAAGGCTGTTGTACTCGTTTCCGCTGAAGTTTACGATCTCGCCGTTCGCATAGATCGCGTTATAGTCAAAGTATACTGTCTCATCCGTATGTACTACGCCATCTGCATCCGTGTATGTGATCGTGAATTTACCGTAATTATTATCGATATTACCGGGGTTACTCCAGTTTGAGGGATTAAAATCTCCCACCTCTACTTCGCCATACTTACTGTACTCCTCAATGAATGAATACTGAAGGAGATAGTATGCAAGCAGTCTGTTAGGTTTCCTGGCATCGTTATTCTTACATGCCTTTCCGCTGGTATCCGTGTAGTTGTAATCTCCATTGGAAATGCTTGTCCTGAGAGCCTGGATCTTTGTGGTAAGATCCTGAAGATCGCCAACCAGCTTCTTCTGGGCATCATATTCCTTCTGCAGGTTTTCTGCATCCTTGCCGTAGGCCTTGGCCTTTTCACTTGCAGTCTCGGCCTGCTTACTCCAGTCTTCGGATTTATTCCAGGAGAACCCATCATCATCTGTAAGAAGCTTATCCAGCTCATTAATGGAACCGATGAGGCTGTCCGCATTATTGTAATTTGTCACAGCATCATTCAGATCGCTCCTCTGGCCTTCCACTTCCTTCTGGTAAGCATCCAGCTTGTTTTTGAGCCCGAATTCGCTGCAGAGCATGTTGCTCTTCCCGGTAGCGGGATCGATCTCAACAAGGAGCACATGGCTGTTCTCATTATACTTATCCCAGTCACCTTTATTGCCGTTTGCGGTTTTCACTACCATGTAATTGAAGTACTTAACGCAATCGTTTCCGGCAGCATCCTTATATTCAACCTTGAAATAATTCTTACCGGTCACCTTGGTAGCTACGTTGGCATCGATACCCGTTGCTCCCTCATATGCGAGAGTGTATTCCAGCATAAGCTTTGCGATATCGCGGACATCGTTTAAATAATTATTAACTGTGTTCTTATTGTTGTAATTTGTCTTATCCTCTACTGCCTCTATTTCGCTTCGCTTTTGCACTATCTGTTCGAGGAGCAAATCCAGATCAGCGTTTGATGCCTGTACCTTATATACATCATTGCCGTATTCATCCTTTACGGTATTGCCGTCTTTATCCTTTACGGTCTGGAGATCGGAAGGCTTGATGTCGGTCTTGCCCTCTTCATATATGCCCTTTCCGCTGAATTTATTTGAAGCGTCACCTGCTGCCTCCCTGGCCACCTCTGTGAGATCCTTGATGGTCTGGGCTGCGCCTGCATTGGCTTCCTGAACTTCCTCTTTGGCATCCACAACTATGGCTTCCGCTTTGCCTACGTTTTCTTTTGCGGTTTCCGCATGGGTATGGGCATTATCGTAAGCAGTACCCATTTCTGAAAGGGCCTTGCCCATCTCGCTGTCATTTGAAACCTTGTCATAAACAACGTATTCTCCGGTCTCCTCATTATAATCCCAGGATTCTCCCTTGGGGCCGAGATCCAAAAGAAGCTTCTCGTATGCGTCTTTTGCTTCCTTTTCTTTAGTCTCGGCATCTTTAGCCAGCTTCTTGGCATTATCAAGGGCACCCTGAGCTGTATCAAGTGAATCCTTGGCGGTCTGGAGCTTCTCTCCCGCATCATCCAGTTTCTTCTGGCCTTCATCAAGCATGTTCTGGATACCACCAAGCTCGTCTCTTGCAGAAGCCCTTGCTGCATCAGACTCTTCCTGGGTATCGTACATCCCGCGATAGGTGCCGTCCTCAGCCTTATCATAAGCTGCCTTCTGGACATTATCATTGGTATTTCCGGATGTCACCTTGTCGTCGCCGGTCTTATCCTTGGCATCGCCGGCAGCTTCTGCAGCCTTTCCTGCCTCAAACTCTCCCTTGACGTGGTTCTTTCCGTCATCAAAGTTTTCCTTATCAACGAGATTCCTGTCCACATAACCGTTGACATAGCCTGAGAAGTCATTGGAATCTCCGTAAGGATCTTCGTCATTCTGTGCATTATATGTGGGATCCGCAACAACAACCTGATTGCCGTTTTCGTCCGTTACCACTATGTACCCTGAGGTCTCAACATCCTTATCGGAATCGCCTATGGCGTTATCTGCTGCGTTTGCATCAGCCACGATATTATTTAATGCATCTTCCGCAGCTCCAAGGTGGGATGAAACATTGTCGGAAGGGTTTCCTGTATTCTGCTGGTTCTCGTTTCCGGTCTGACCCGGGATGACAACGTTCTGACCTTCAGGCTGATCCGCTATAACAGGATCAACGACAGGATTAATGGTTCCCTGATGCTCCTCGGTATCAGGATGATACTCATTGAAGTGCTGTTCAGCCTGATCCTTTGCTTCCTGAACCTCATCTCTTGCCTCTTCGGACTTTTTGCTGTGACTGCTCTTCTTATGCTTTTCTTCGGAACTTGAACTCTCAACTCCGCTGCCGAGACTGCCTCCCTTTTTCTTTCGTACTTCACCTTCACCGTCATCGGCAAATGCAGTAGCTGTAGGCATCAAAGCTATGGACGCCGCAAGACCTATGCTGATTGCTTTCAGAACATTGTAACTTGCTTTACTCTTAACCATATCAACGCTCCTTTCCACGCAGAAGAAACCATTCTGTCTGCTCTCTCCGAGTTTCCCCCCGGTGTCTTTCATTCTTTATATATGCTCCTCCGGCTTAACCTATCCCGGAACCCCCGGATCCTTTTCGTGATCCGTTCTCATAAAGGTGATAGTAAACCTCTCCCCTTTTATATCGGCATTATAGCACAGTTCATTACTGATTTTAACAGTATTCCGCGCATTTTCACAAAAAATTAACAATGACATTTTAACGTCAGAAAAGGTATCTTTCACGACACTTTTTTAACGATTTTGGACGATTTTTTAATCGTAGATCCCTTTTCCCATGCAACACTGCTTAAATTTCTTACCCGAACCGCAGGGGCAGGGTTCGTTTCTGCCGATCTTTCTCCCCTCACGGACGAAGGTTCCGGATCTTTTCTGCTCTTTATAGAGTTCTTCCCTCTTTTCCGCGGTGAAGATCTCTTCCCATTCAGGAAGTTCATAGAGCCAGTCTGCTTTTGCGGCCACCATGTTCTTATAAAGCTTTTCCTCGTCGAAATCCAGGGACACCTCCGTATCCTCATCCATATTCTGTATGTCGTTGGCTTCCTTTAGGGAATCGTTTATGCCATCTAAGAATCCCGTCATGGTCATGATATCCACATCAAATCTCTCTGCGAGATCCTTTACCGATCCCTTTTCCCTTTCGGTGGGATCCTTTAAGAGCCTTATGTAGATCTCCTTTTCCTTTAAGAAATAATCCTGCCAGAGCTTCTTGAGCTCCCCCTTGTCGGCTGTTTCGGAATATGCCATTCCTGTCCACTGTTCAAGTAATGTAGCCATTTTCAGCTTTCTCCTTTACTGTTTTCTTTATTGTTATCCTTATTACCCTCTTCCCTGTAGGAATAGGGCTCATCAAACACATTTTTACCTCTTCGCGCATTATTCATCATCAGAAGCAGATGGATCAGCACCGGCACAAACACGGTGCATACTATTGATACCATGAGCAGACGCCCCGTATCAGGGTGGTTCATAACAGCCAGCACGAAGGTTGAAAGATACATAAGTACAAGTATCACAATTCCCGCAAGTGCAAGTATCCTCTTAAATTCCATAATACTCCTTTACTTTATTCCCTGTATCTGTATCTCTATGGTCTTAACCCCGCGGTATTCGTTGAATCCCGGACTGTAGACCACCTTTGCCCCTTCTTTTCTGCTTTCCAGTTCCTTCTTTCTTTCAGGAGCATCCTTCCCGAAATACACACAGTCAAACTTAGCGGTTCCGTCATATATCTCGGCTTTTAATACATTGTTATTCTTCCCGAATATCCTGACATCTGAGAAACGGGCATTCCTCAGAGCAAACAAAGGTTTCTCATTCCCGGTGCCTAAGGGCTCCAGTCTTTGAAGCTCTTCTATCAGCGAAGGGTTCACGTAGGAAAGGGGAAGCTCCATATCTATCGAGACTCTGACTGCCAGATCCTCTTCTGTGAGGGATGGGTTTTCATTCAGTCTCTTCCTCATCTCCTCCAGGTTTTCCCGTGGAAGCGACAGCCCCGCAGCCATGGCATGGCCTCCGAAACGGATGAAGAGATCCTTTATCTTCGTCATCTCTTCAAACATATTATATCTCTCGATGGAGCGTCCGGAACCCTTTAAGCAGGCTTCTCCTTCCGAAGTCACCCCCTCTGTGAGTATGAAGGCCGGGCGTCCTGTCCTCTCCCGGACCTTTCCGGCGATTATGCCGGCTATGCTCTCATGGCAGTCCTGCAAAAAGACCACCAGGATCTTGTCATTCTCATATTCCGGAGTTTCAGCCATCTTAAGGGCCTCTTCAACTCCCTTTTCAGTAAGGCTTTTACGGCTGTCATTCATTTCCTTAAGGACAACCGCCCTTTCATGGATCTCATCGGGATCCTCGCATAAGAGGAGTTTCAACGAGTCTTCCGCATCGCCTAACCTCCCCGCCGCATTTACGCAAGGTCCGAGGATAAAGCCCACATGGTACGGAGTCATGGTCTTTCCCTCCAGGGAATTTAAGGATATAAGCTCCCTTAAGCCGGGATTTGAACTGTTTTCAAGCCGTTTCAATCCCTCCCTGACAAGCATCCTGTTCTCACCCTTAAGGGGCATCACATCCCCTATGGTGGCAAACGCCGCTATCTCAAGGAATTCCTCAGCTTCACCCCTGTCCATACCGGCCTTTTCATAGAGGGACGTAATGAACTTATAAGCCACATAAGCTCCGCAGATATCCTTAAAGGGACAGGTGCAGTCCTGTCTTTTCGGATCCACTATGGCGTCAGCCTCCGGCAATATCTCCTCTCTCCTGTCTCCTTCAACAGTAAAGGGCACTTCATGATGATCGGTTATGATGACTGTCATTCCAAGGCTCTTTGCCAGAGATATCTCCTGCACGGCTGAAATACCGTTATCACAGGTTATGATGGTATCCGTGCCGGCATCATGGGCTTCTCTTATTATCTTTTCATTCAGTCCATATCCGTCATGGATCCTGTGGGGTATGCGGTGATCCACGTCTGCCCCCAGTTTCTTCAGTCCCTTTTCAAGGATGAATACGGCTGATACTCCGTCTATATCGTAATCTCCGGCTATCCGGATCTTTTTCTTCTCTTTGATCTTATTTAAGGTGATCTCAACGGCCCTGTCCATGTCCTTTAGGCAAAAGCCGCTGTACTCCTTCGAAAAGAGCCTGTCCGTCCCCTTTTCCAGGAAATCCCGGATGTCACTGTCTGCGGTTACTCCCCGGTTGCCCAGCAGCCTTGCAAGCACCGGCGAAATGCCATATTTCTTCCCGATCTCCACATAATTCCCGGGCCGGGAGATTATCACCCATTTTTCAGTCCGCCGCAATGCTCGTATTCTCCTGTTTATCGTTGAAGTCCTCTTCGTCTGCTAATGCAGCCTTTATCATGATTGCGCACTCTATACGCTTTCTCTGAAGAGTGCAGCCCAGGGTGTAATTCCCGTTTATGTCACCGGTGGCGTGGTAGGAATTGGCCGCACAGCCGCCGGAACAGTAGAATTTCGCAAAACAGGCCTTACATTCCTCTTTAGTATATACGTTTGATGAGGCAAAGAGGGCAGCTATCTTATCATTCTTGATTCCCTCAAATACATTTCCCATCAGGAACTTTTCTTCCCCGGTAAACTGATGGCAGGGATAGATATCCCCCCAGGGTGTGACGGAAATATATTCACCGCCGCTGCCGCAGCCGGAAAGCCGCTTTGCTATGCAGGGGCCGCCCTTAAGGTCTATCATGAAGTGGAAGAAATTTATAAACTTCCCGCTTTTTCTCCGTTTGATCACTTCCTCAGCAAGTATATCATACTGCTCAAGAAGGGTGTCTAAGTCTTCCTCTTTCAGGGCGTAGGGCTCCTTCGGGTCGCAGACCACAGGCTCAACCGAGATCTGTTCAAAACCCAGATCGTTCAAGTGCAGTACATCCGCCGCAAAATCCCTGTTATAGTGGGTATATGTCCCTCTCACATAATAATTCTTCTGCTCTCTGAGCTCCGCAGCCTTTAAGAACTTGGGGAGAATTATATCGTAGGACCCGGTTCCCGTTGCCGTGGGCCTCATCCGGTCATTTACCTCTTTTCTCCCGTCGATGGAAAGCACTAAATTCCCCATTTCCTTATTGGCGAATTCCAGCATTTCATCATTTAAGAGGACTCCGTTTGTGGTAAGGGTAAAGCGGAAGTTTTTATTAAACTCCTTTTCCTTTGAACGTCCGTACTCTACAAGCTTCTTCACCACTTCAAAATTCATGGTGGGCTCTCCGCCGAAGAAATCCACTTCCAGATTCCTCCTGTTTCCGGAGTGCTCGATAAGGTAATCAAGAGCCTTTGCCCCTACTTCAAAGCTCATAAGGGCTCTTCTGCCGTGGTACTCTCCCTCTTCAGCAAAGCAGTATTTACAGCGGAGGTTGCAGTCATGGGCGATGTGAAGGCACATGGCCTTTACCACCGGATCCTTAGCCTTTGATTCTGAAAACTTATCCACATAGGGTTCGTATATATCCTTAGCATAGAGGGTACCCTCTTCCCTTAATCTGTTTATCTCCGAAATCGCTTCCTTTAGTTCCTCTTCTCCGTACTTATTTCCGGTAAGGGAGGCGGCCTCCCGGATATCTATATCCGGCCGCTCCTCCATAAGAGGAATAAGGTCGTAGGCCACATCATCCACAATGTGCACTGCCCCCGACTCCACATCTAAAACTATATTAAATCCATTACTCTTATACTGATGGATCATAAATAAAAAACTCCTTATCACACAAAGAAAAGGAGAGCCCTCCGGCTCTCCTGAAAGCACAGATCAGATTTAGCGTTTTTTATTCTCGCATGACTGATTGCCTACAGTACAGCTGGTCTTGCATGCAGACTGACATGAAGTCTGGCACTCGCCGCAGCCGCCCTTGGCCATGCTCTTCTTATAGTCTCTTGTATTCAAAGTCCTGATATGCTTCATATACTCTCAAAACGCTCCTTTCTTTGCTTTTGTAACTGACATTATAACATCTCAACCCTGTTCTGCAAAGTATCTCTCCAGAGATTTTTTAACAGCGCCGTATTCAAAGCCCCGGCCCGTTAAGTACCTGTAGATCCCGGCCTCTGTTTCAGGGGTGAGCTCCCTTAAGGAACCGAGCTTCTTCTTTATAAGCTTATCTATCAGCTCCTGCTGCCGGTCTTCGCCGTTTTCGATCTGATCTTCCTCGAATTCGCGCAGTGCTTCGGATAAGACCTCCCGGTCTATGCCCTTTCTCCTGAGATCCATCTCTATCCTTTTTATGCTATGCCTGGCGGATTTATCGTGGATATACTGGGCTGTGAAACGCCGGTCATCAAGGAACCTGCCCTTCTTCGCAGCTTCCACCGCAGCATCTATGGCTTCCTCAGGATACATGTCCTCTTTTAACTTATCCCTCAGCTCCTTTTCGGTCTTATCAAATCTGTCTAAGAGATGAAGGGTGCGGCTCTTCGCCCTTTTAATGAGGACATTTTCAAGGATATCGGCGTATTTAACGCTGTCTATCTCCTCCCCTTCCTTAAGGTTATACTTTCTTACCTCACTGTCATAGAGGGCAAAGGCATTTTCGTGATCAATAACTATCAGCTGCCTGCCCTTTTTCCAGGGTGAGATCTCCGTAATGATCATTTTCCGCTCTTTTTCCCTGAGGGCTGGGCTGCTTCAGCCGCAGGGACAGCTGCTCCGCCCTTTGCTTCTGCTTCAGCTTCACCTTCGACAAGGCCGTAATGCTTTCTCACTTCTTTTTCAACCTTCGTAAGGATATCCGGATGTTCTTCTAAATAGAGCTTGGTATTCTCTCTTCCCTGCCCGATCTTTTCACCGTTATAGGAGAACCAGGCACCGGCCTTATTGATAACATCTATGCTTGAAGCGAGATCCAGGATGTCTCCCACTGTGGAAATACCCTTTCCGAACATGATGTCAAACTCTGCTTCCTTGAAGGGAGGCGCGATCTTATTCTTTACAACCTTGACCCTGGTGCGGTTTCCGATAACCTCTCCGCCCTGGCTTATCTTATCGATACGGCGCACATCAAGCCTTACCGAAGAATAGAATTTCAGCGCCCGGCCGCCTGTGGTGGTCTCAGGATTTCCGAACATTACGCCAACCTTTTCTCTCAGCTGGTTAATGAACACAACCGTGCAGTTTGACTTGCTGATGACAGCCGTAAGCTTTCTCAGGGCCTGGGACATGAGCCTGGCCTGAAGACCCACATGGGAATCACCCATCTCACCGTCTATCTCCGCCTTGGGAACCAGTGCGGCTACCGAGTCAACAACAACTATATCCACCGCTCCGGAACGGACCATGGTCTCTGTGATCTCCAGGGCCTGTTCTCCGGAATCCGGCTGTGAAATATAGAGATTATCGATATCCACGCCGATATTCTTCGCATAAACGGGATCCAGAGCGTGCTCAGCGTCTATGAAGCCTGCGATCCCTCCCCTCTTCTGAACTTCCGCTATCATGTGGAGGGTAACTGTGGTCTTACCGGAAGATTCGGGACCGTATATCTCCACGATCCTTCCCTTGGGGATACCACCAAGTCCCAGGGCTATGTCCAATGAAAGTGAACCCGTGGGAATGGTCTCGATATTCATATTCGCGCTCTGGTCGCCCAGCTTCATTACAGCCCCTTTTCCGAACTGCTTCTCGATCTGGGAAAGAGCGATATCTAATGCCTTCTGTTTATTTTCATTGATCTCCATATTGTTATTCCTTTCTTTTTCTGCCACGCCATGCCGGATATGCATTGCTGTGGTCTGCAGACCCTTCTCTCTGCTTAAAGGGCTGCTATACAATCGAACTAAAGTTCGATATTGATAGTAACAAATTGTTTTTTCTTTGTCAAGGGTACTTACGCATGAAAAATAAAACGCCCAATAACCTTAAAACAAATGGGAAAACGCAGGGAATCCTGCTGAAAGATGGAAACGATTATCACACAGAGCCTCTCCTTTGTCAAGAGGCCAAAGCGATCTCACTGAAGGTCCGAGACACCGTCCCAGGGCAGCAGCATCCTCCCGTCCATGGCGAACCTCATGAGGGCGTTTCCGGTATAATTATTGTTAAACTCGATCTCTACAGCGTTTCCGGAAGGAGTGCAGGTATATTCCCTCTTTAAGGGCTTCATATTCCGGCCATCCACATTGATGGTGATCCTTGTCACCTTGTAGTTCCTTGCGCTGCCGTTGATCATTTCCGAGGTAACGGATCTGGGTATCACCTTGAATTCCCCTCTGGTCAGCTGAACTCCGGCTTT